>DATNIT010000137.1:0-3055 GCA_035604335.1 Allostellaceae bacterium
TACACCGCGCGGCTCACCGTCGACGTGACGCCGGAGCTGCGGGGCCGGATCAAGATCACGGCCTTCCAGCGCGGCCAGACCGTCGCAGACATGCTGCGCGACCTGTTCGCCCGCGAATTCCCCGCAATCGATGGAGGACAGCCATGATGGCGAATCCCGCCTTCACGCAAGCAGCACCATGTTCGCCCGACGCCCTCACGGCCGTCGAGCTGACCTGGCTCGAGAAGCGCGTCGAGCACTGGATCAGGTTCGGCCGCGATGTATCCGAGACGATTATCGATCGCCGCCGCCGCGTGCTGAGCTTCGCGCCGAACACGATTTTCGCCTTCGTCCGCTGGGCTTCAAACGACTACGGCACCGTCGTCTCGCGCATCGACATCGTGCGCGCGATCGCGCCGGGCGAGGCCTATCAGACGCTGCCCTTCGTCCGTCCCGGCGGCGAGATCCTGCTGCGCATCAGCGGATGGCCCAAGGTCGAGCGTGTGTTCGCCGCGATCGACGCCGTCGAGGCCCTCGACATCGACCCAGCCGACGCTGCGCCGGATCACTGGCGGCACGTCCACAATCGCCTCGGCGCCGGATACGAGCCGCGTCCCTATAGCCGCGACCAGCATCGCGCCTGGCTCTTGCGGCGGAGGGTGCTGTCATGACGCGCTTCGGCTACGTCATGACGACGTATTTCGCCTCGCTCGGCATCGGAGCATCAGCGCTCTTCCATCCGCTGCCGCGGTTGATCTGGAACGCCAGCGCCAGCGTACCGATCGGCCTCTACGCCGTGCATCCGGCCGGCGTGCTGCACGTCACTGAGCTCGTGGTGGTGCAACCGCCCGAGGCCCTCGCGAGCTTCCTCGACGAGCGCCGCTATCTGCCCAGGGGCGTGCCGATGCTGAAGCGTGTGCTCGCGCTTCCTGGGCAGACCGTCTGCCGCACCGATCGCGCAATCGCCGTCGACGGGATCGCCATGGGCGATGCCCTCAATCGCGATAGAAGCGGCCGACCGCTTCCCGTCTGGCAGGGCTGCCGGCGCATTCCTGCCGGCGAAGTCTTCCTGATGAACTGGCAGTCCTTGGACTCCCTCGACGGCCGGTATTTTGGCCTGCTCCCCGTCACCACGATCGTCGGCCGGGCTGATCCTCTCTGGACCCGCGAGGAGGATTGATCGTGCCACTCGACCGCAACGCAATTGCAAGCCTCGCACAGGCTCCCCGCAAACTCCCTTCCTCCGTTCCGGCCGTGTTCGCGTTCGCCGCGCGCACGTCACCGAGAGAATGCACGCGCCGCCGCCACGTGTCGCTCGCCCTCGGTCTTGCGATTGTGGTGGCGCTTGGCTGCAACACAGTGCGCGCTGAGCCTGCGACCGCGCGGCCTGTCGTGATCGTCGCTGCCCGCACGCCGTTCGCCGCCTTCGTCGCCGAGGCCTCGCAGCGGTTTGGCATTCCGGCGGCGTGGATAAGCGCCGTGATGCGCGCGGAGAGCTTCGGCGACGTGCGAGCCATATCGCCGAAGGGCGCCATCGGCCTCATGCAAATCATGCCCGAGACGTGGGCTGCCTTGAGTCAGCGCTACCGTCTCGGCCGCAATCCTTATGACGCGCACGACAACATCATCGCCGGCGCCGCCTATCTACGCGAGCTACACGACCGCTACGGCATTCCCGGATTCCTCGCGGCCTACAATGCCGGTCCCGCGCGCTGGGAAGACCATCTCGCAACCGGCCGGCCGCTGCCTGCGGAGACGCGCGCCTATCTGTCCCGTCTCGCGCCAATCGTCGGCGGAAGTGCAACCGACGACACGCTCATTCTCGCCGCCGTGGTGAAGTCCTGGACCGAGGCGTCGTTGTTTCCTTCGCGCTCATCGAGTCCTCCGAGCGACACTCCCTCTGCACCGACGCCGCAATCGTCTCGGCCCTCGATGGAGCGTTCTGCGCAAGACTGGACCGCGCTCGCGCCGCAGTCCGATGGGCTGTTCGTCGCCTTGTCGTCCAGGGAGCGGCCGCAATGAGCCCGCTCGCAGATGATCATGCTCTGGCGGGCTGTGGCGGAGGTTTGTGTGTGGTGGAGGGGCGGCATAGGAACCCAACCCACGGACGGCAAGGGAAAAGGCCGGCCCTCGGCGCGGCGCATGTGGTTGGTAAGATTGAGGAATTCGTCAGCATCACCAGCACCCGCTGCTGGCGCTTTGTGCAAATAGCTGAACGATTTCAATCCTCCGAGCGCCGTCGCCTCGGATTCGGTCAAGGCTCAGGCTCATGACGGCGCGCGACGACGATCTCCGCGTCCGGCCCGGGCGCATCCAGCACGGCAACCGGGGCGGCAAGCGCCCGCAGACCTTCGTCGGCGAGGTGATGCGGGCCGCTAAGAAGGCCGGGCATGTCGGCAACAGCTTCCGCTCAAGCCAGGGGCGCAGCCGCTCGCGGTTCGGCCGCGGCCGGCGCGCGGCGGTCTCGATCCGCCTGCGTTCCAACGCCCGGCGCGTGGTGATGAAGGCGCGCGTCGTCCGCCATCAGGGCACGCGCTTCCGCTCCGCGCCGCTCCCAAAGCATATCGCGTACCTGAAGCGCGAGGGCGTGACGCGCGACGGCGAGGACGCGCGCATGTTCGACGCCGCCTCCGACGCAGCGGACGAACGCGCCTTCGCCGAGCGCTGCGAGGATGACCGCCATCATTTCCGCTTCATCATCTCTCCCGAAGACGGCGCCGAGCTCGGGGACCTCAAGACCTTTACCCGCGAGCTGATGGCTGACGTCGAGAAAGATCTCGGCACGAAGCTCGATTGGGTGGCGGTCGACCACTGGAACACCGACAATCCCCATGTTCACGTCCTCATTCGCGGCCGCGCCGACGATGGTCAGGACCTGGTCATCAGCCGCGAATACATCAGCCGGGGATTTCGAGATCGCGCCGCCGAGCGCGTCACCATGGAGCTTGGTCCGCGCAGCGAGCAGGAGATCCGCACTGCGCTGGAAAAGGAGGTCGAGGCGGAACGCTGGACCAGCCTCGACCGCGCCTTGCGCGACATCTCCGACGAATGCGGCGGCGTCGCCGATCTGAGACCA
>DATNIT010000138.1:0-8399 GCA_035604335.1 Allostellaceae bacterium
CGACCAGCGCGCGAGCCGCCGCAGAGCGTGCTGCTTCGAGAGTTTCGGCGGGATGATGTTGCATCTCTGCGGCGATCGCGCGCTCGGAGATCTCGACGCCGTTGACGGTGACCATCATGGTGTGGCGCTACGGCGGCGCACGACCTGGTAGCGCCGGCCCAGATACCATATCGGCGCGCTCCAAATGTGCACCAGGCGGCTGAACGGAAAAACCAGGAAGATCGTCAGGCCAAGAAAGATGTGGAGCTTGTAGACGAGCTCCGAGCCCGCGACCTGCGCCGCGGCGCCGCTGCGGAAGGTCACGATCCTCTGCGCCCAGTCAGCGAGCGCCGCCATGGTCTCGCCGTCGCTGTGCTGCGCCGAAAAGAAGATCGTAACCAGGCCGAGGACGAGCTGCGCATAGATTAGCAGCAGAATCACGATGTCCATCGCACCCGACGTCGCGCGAATGCGGGGGTCGCCGAGACGGCGGATGAGCAAGAGCGTCAGGCCAACAAGGCAGAGCATTCCGAAGATACCTCCCGCAACCATCGCAAGCTGTTGCTTTGCGACGGTGCTGAGGCCCAATGCGTGATAGATCGCAGGCGGCGTGAGCAATCCCACGAAGTGGCCCGCGAAGAGCAGCAAGATCCCCACATGGAAACAGTTGCTGCCCACGCGAAGCGTGCGCCGCCGCAAAAGCTGACTCGAGCCGCTGCGCCAAGTGTATTGCGCGGCGTCGAAGCGCATCACGCTACCCACCAGGAATACCGTGAGCGCGAGATAAGGGTAGTAGCCGAAGAGGAGCTCGTTCACGTATCCGGCCATCGCATCACCTCTGCGGAGAAGCGGAGTTCGATGATGAGGTACCGCAGCCGCCGGGATCGGTGCCGCCGAGGAAGCTCACGGCCTCCTCCTCCCAGCGCTTGTCGAGCGCCGCCGCGCTGTCGTCCTCGGGGGGTAGCGACTTGAGCACGGTCTCTATGTCGGAAGCGCTCGGGCGACTCTTTGCAAGCGCGCCGATCGCATCGAAGGCGGCGGCATAGGGGCTCTGCCACTCATGAAGCCGCTGTCCGATCGCGGCAACGATGGGCATGGCCTCTGCAAGGATCGATTGCGCCGCCTTGAATGGGATCATCGACAGAAACTCGAGGAAGAGCGGCAAGTAGTCCGGCAGCTCCCGCGCCTCGATCTCGAGCCCATGGAGGCGATAGAGCTCCTTGAGGCGCACCATCGCCTGGCCGCGATCGCGGGATTCGCCGTGGACGTGCTCGTAGAGATGGAGCGAGACCGAGCGGCGCCGGTCGAAGAGCGCGACGTAGCGCTCCTGTACCGCGAGCGTGTCGGGATCACGGAGGTTTTCGATGAGCGGCAACAGCGCACTGCGATGGCGTATGGGCACGAAATTTTCGCGCTCGAGGATCGCCATGCCCTCGCCCAGCGCCTCTATGAGCTCGGGCTCGGGATAGGCCAGGAGGACCGAAAGGACGCGGAAGCTGAGGGTCATTTCGCACCCGTCTCGGCCTTGACGCCGTGCTTGTGGCCGTGGAAGCCGAAGAGACTCGTCTCGCTCGCGCCACCCGAGCAGCCGTTGCCGAAGCTGAAGCCGCAGGAGGAGCGGAGGTCGAAGGCGTTCTCGGCGTATTCGCGGTGCGCGGTCGGGATGACGAAGCGGTCCTCGTAGTTCGCGATCGCGAGAAGGCGGTACATCTCCTCGACTTGGCCCGCGGTGAGGCCGACGCGATGGAGTACATCGGTCTTGAGCACGCCGTCGACGGTCTTGCCGCGCATGTAGGCGCGCATCGCGAGCATGCGCTCGAGCGCCTGCGTCACGGGCGCCTCGTCGCCGGCCGTCAGGAGGTTCGCGAGGTATTTGACGGGAATGCGCAGCGATTTGACGTCGGGGATCTCGCCAGCCATGTCGAGGACGCCGGCCTCCGCCTCGGCCTGGATCGGCGACAGCGGCGGCACGTACCAGACCATCGGCAAGGTGCGGTATTCCGGATGGAGCGGGAAGGCGATCTTCCACTCGATCGCCATCTTATACGTGGGCGAGCGGCGCGCCGCGTCGAGCCACGCCTCCGGCACGCCCTCGCGCTCGGCCGCGGCGATCACCGCGGGATCCGCAGGATCGAGGAAGATGTCGAGTTGCGCCTGATAGAGATCGGTCTCTTTGGGAGCCGCCGCCGCGTGCTCGATGCGGTCGGCATCATAGAGCAGCACGCCGAGATAACGGATGCGCCCGACGCAGGTCTCCGAGCACACCGTCGGCTGGCCCGCCTCGATGCGGGGATAGCAGAAGATGCACTTCTCCGATTTCCCGGACTGCCAGTTGTAGTAGATTTTCTTGTAAGGGCAGGCCGAGACACACATGCGCCAGCCTCGGCATTTATCCTGATCGATGAGGACGATGCCATCTTCCTCACGCTTGTAGATCGCGCCCGACGGGCACGCCGCGACGCAAGCCGGATTGAGGCAGTGCTCGCAGAGGCGTGGCAGGTACATCATGAAGGTATTCTCGAACTGGCCGTAGATCTCCTTCTCGATCCCCGCGAAGTTGGCGTCCTTGCTGCGCTTCGAGAACTCGCCGCCAAGAATCTCCTCCCAGTTCGGGCCACCCGCGACCGTCTCCATACGCTCGCCGCTGATGAGCGAGCGCGGCCGCGCGGTCGGGGCCGCTTCCGAGAGGGGCGCCGTCTGCAGGTGGCCGTAGTCGAAGGTGAAGGGCTCGTAGTAGTCGTCGATCTCCGGCAGGTCGGGATTGGCGAAGATGTTCGCGAGCACCCGCCACTTGCCGCCGATCTTCGGCACGATCTTGCCGTTGGCGCGCCGCGTCCAGCCGCCTTTCCACTTCTTCTGGTTCTCCCATTCCTTGGGGTATCCGACGCCGGGCTTGGTCTCGACGTTGTTGAACCACGCGTACTCGACGCCGTCGCGGGACGTCCAGACGTTCTTGCAGGTGACGGAGCAGGTGTGGCACCCGATGCACTTATCGAGGTTCAACACCATGGCGATCTGCGCGCGGACTTTCATTCTGCGGCCTCCCGGGCGCCGGCGGATACGGCGCGCGGCCGCTCCAGCCAGTCGACCTTCTTCATCTTTCGGACGATGACGAATTCGTCGCGGTTCGAGCCGACGGTTCCGTAGTAGTTGAAGCCGTAGCTCTGATGCGCGTAGCCGCCAATCATGTGCGTGGGCTTCACCACCGCGCGCGTCACGGAGTTGTGAATGCCGCCGCGCCGGCCCGTGATCTCGCTGCCGGGGACGTTCACGATCTTCTCCTGCGCGTGGTACATGAGGCACATGCCCACGGGCACGCGCTGGCTCACCACCGCGCGGGCGGTCAGCGCGCCGTTCGCATTGAAGGCCTCGATCCAGTCGTTGTCCTCGACGCTCATCGCCTTGGCGTCGGTCTCGCTGATCCAGACGATCGGCCCGCCGCGGGACAACGTCAGCATGATGAGGTTGTCGGTGTAGGTGCTGTGGATGCCCCACTTCTGGTGCGGCGTGATGAAGTTGAGGACGACCGTGGGATTGCCGTTGCTCTTCTCCTCCGCGAGCCGCGCCACCGTCTTGGTGTCGACGGGCGGGCGGTAGACACAGAGGCTCTCGCCGAAGGCGCGCATCCACGGATGATCCTGGAAGAATTGCTGCCGGCCCGTCAGCGTGCGCCAGGGGATGAACTCGTGGACGTTGGTGTAGCCGGCATTGTAGCTGACATGCTCGCTCTCGAGGCCGCTCCAGATCGGCGAGCTGATGATCTTGCGCGGCTGCGCCTGGACGTCACGGTAGCGGATCTTGTCGTCCTGGCGCGGGAGCGCCAGATGGGCGTGCTCGCGGCCCGTGGCGTTCCCGAGCGACTGCCAGGCCTTCACCGCGACCTCGCCATTAGTCTCCGGCGCCAAGGTCAGGATCACCTCGCAGGCGTCGATATCGGTCTCGATGCGCGGCCGCCCGGCGCTCACGCCCGCCTCGCTCACGGTACCGTTGAGTTGCGCCAGCAACTCGACCTCGTGCGCGGTCTTCCAGACGATGCCCTTGCCGCCGTTGCCGAGCTTGTCGAGGAGCGGCCCGACCGAGGTGAATTTCTTGTAGACCGCGGGATAGTCGCGCTCGACCACCGTCATCGACGGCATGGTCTTTCCGGGTAGAGGCTCGCAGTCGCCGCGCTTCCAGTCCTTGACGTCCATGGCCTGCGCCAACTCGCCGGGCGTGTCGTGCAGGATCGGTGTCAGAACCAGGTCCTGCTCGACCCCGAGGTGGCCGGGCGCCAACTCCGAGAAGCGGCGCGCGATCGCCTTGTAGATTTCCCAATCGCTCCGGCTCTCCCAGGCGGGATCCACCGCCGCCGAGAGCGGGTGGATGAAGGGATGCATGTCGGAGGTGTTGAGATCGTTCTTCTCGTACCAGGTCGCGGTCGGCAGCACGATGTCGGAATAGAGGCACGTCGTGGACATGCGGAAATCAAGTGTGACGAGGAGATCGAGCTTTCCCTGCGCGGCCTCAGCGTGCCAGGCCACCTCGCGGGGCTTTTGTCCACCCTCCTTGCCGAGGTCGCGGCCCTGGATGCCGTGGTCGGCGCCCAGCAGGTATTTCAGGAAATACTCGTGCCCCTTTCCGCTGGCACCCAGGAGGTTCGAGCGCCAGACGAAAAGATTGCGCGGAAAGTTCTTGGGATTGTCTGGGTCCTCCGAGGCCATCTTGAGGCGGCCAGACTTGAGCGCGTCGACGGCGTAGGGGATCGGTTCCTTACCTGCGGCCTTCGCGGCCTTGGCAACCGTGAGCGGGTTCTCGCTGAGCTGCGGCGCCGAGGGCAGCCAGCCCATGCGCTCCGCGCGCACGTTGAAATCGATCAAGCTGCCTTCCGCCTCTCCCGCCTCGGCGAGCGGCGACAGGATCTCGCCGGTGTCGAGCCGCTCGTAGCGCCATTGGCTCGTATGCGCGTAGAAGAACGAGGTGCTGTTCATCTGCCGCGGCGGCCGGCTCCAGTCGAGGGCGAAGGCGAGCGCGGTCCATCCGGTCTGCGGCCGGAGCTTCTCCTGGCCCACGTAATGCGACCAGCCGCCACCCGACTGGCCGATGCAGCCGCACATCACGAGCATGTTGATGATGCCGCGGTAGATCATGTCCATGTGGTACCAGTGATTGAGACCGGCACCGAGGATGACCATGGACTTGCCCGTGGTCTTGTGCGCGTTCTCCGCGAACTCGCGGGCGACCGCGATGGCGTGCCCGCGCGGCACGCCCGTGATCGTCTCCTGCCAGGCCGGCGTATAGGGCTGGTCCTCATCGTAGGAGCCCGCGACATTGCCGCCGCCGAGGCCTCGGTCGATGCCGTAGTTCGCGACCATCAGGTCGAAGACGGTCGCGACATGGGTCTCGCCCTCTGCCAGCATGAGCTTCTTGACGGGCACGTTGCGCTCGAGCACAGCCGAATGCTCGGAGCTCTTGAAGTACGGATGCCGCTGGCCTCCGAAATAGGGGAACGACACCGGCACCACCGCGTCGCGCTTCCCGATCAGGCTCAGCGCGAGTTTCCGCTCGCGTCGGTCTCTCGCGTCCCTCTGCTCGATGTTCCACTTGCCCTGCTCGCCCCAGCGGAATCCGACGGAGCCTTGTGGCAGCACGATACCGCCGTCGGTCTCGTCGACGGCGACCGTCTTCCAATCCGGATTGTTCTGCTGCCCGAGCTTGTCGCCGAAATCGCTCGCGCGAACGAAGCGCTCGGGTACGAAAGCCGCGCCGCGCTTCTTCAAGCGGACGAGCATCGGCATGTCCGTGTAGGTCCGGCAATACTCGTCGAAATACGGACTCTTGTTCGCGAGGTGATACTCCTTGAGGATCACGTGGCCCATCGCCATCGCAAGCGCGGCGTCGGTCCCCTGCTTCGGGTGCAGCCAGAGATCCCCGAATTTCGCGGCCTCGCTGTAGTCGGGCGTGATGACCACGCTCTTGGCGCCTTTGTAACGGACCTCCGTGTAGAAATGGGCGTCGGGCGTGCGCGTCTGCGGCACGTTCGAGCCCCAGAGAATGAGGAAGCTCGAGTTGTACCAGTCCGCGCTCTCGGGGACGTCGGTCTGCTCACCCCAGGTCTGCGGGCTCGAGGGAGGGAGATCGCAATACCAGTCATAGAAGCTCAGGCACGCGCCACCGATCAGTGAGAGATAGCGGGCGCCGGCGGCATAGGAGACCATGGACATTGCGGGGATCGGGGAGAATCCCGCGACGCGGTCGGGACCGTAGGTCTTGATCGTGTAGACGTTGGCGGCGGCGACGATCTCCTCGACCTCGCGCCACTTCGCGCGCACGAAGCCGCCGGAGCCGCGGATCGACTTGTAGGCGCGCGCCGCTGCAGGATCCTCGACGATCGAGCGCCAGGCGTCGACTGGCTCCAGCCGTGTCCGCGCCTCCCGCCAGCGTCGCAGCAGCTCGCCGCGCACCAGCGGATATTTGACGCGGTTCGCGCTGTAGAGATACCAGGAGTAGCTGGCGCCCCTGGAGCAGCCTCGCGGCTCGTGGTTCGGCATGTCCGGGCGCGTGCGCGGATAATCCGTCTGCTGCGTCTCCCAGGTGACGATCCCGTTCTTGACGTAGATCTTCCAGGAGCAGGAGCCGGTGCAGTTCACGCCGTGCGTGGAGCGCACGATCTTGTCGTGCTGCCAGCGCTGGCGGTAGCTGTCCTCCCAGCCGCGATCCTCCCGGGTCACCACGCCGTGGTGGCCGGAGAAGCCGTCGACGTTCTTGCGGAAGAACAACAGCCGATCGACAAAGTGGCTCATGTGTCTAACCTTCAAGCGAGATCTGAGATGTCGTCAGCACTTGGCCTCGGCGCCCGTGCGGACGTACCACCACCAAGTCGCGACGATGCAGGTGGCGTAGTACAGGATGAAGAGATAGAGCGCGGCTTCCGGACCGCCAGTCATCGCGATTGAGGTGCCGTAACTCTTGGGAATGAAAAACGCGCCGAAGGCGGCAATCGCCGAAGTAAAGCCGATGATCGCCGCGCTCTCCTTTTCCGCCTGGCGCCGGATGTCGGCCTCGGCAAGCCCGGCAAGCGCCTTTGCCCGCTCCTTGCCGCAAATGACCGGGATCATCTGGAAGGTCGATGCGTTGCCGACGCCGCTCGCCGCGAACAGCACCAGGAAGCTTCCGAGGAAGCCCCCAAAAGCGCCGGGCTCGCCGCGGAGGCCCAGGAAGTAAAGCGCGCCCACGACGCCGAGGATCATCGCCCCGAAAACGCCGAGCGTAACCCGCGCGCCGCCGAAGCGGTCGGAGATGCCGCCGCTTGCTGCGCGCGTGAGCGCGCCCACGAGAGGGCCGAGGAAGGCGTAGGCGAGCGGATTGACGCCGGGGAACTCGACCTTGGTCAGCAAGGGGAACGCCGCGGAATAGCCGATGAAGGAGCCGAAGGTCCCGATGTAGAGCCAGCACATGATCCAATTGTGCTTGCGCTTGAGGATCACGAGTTGATCGGAAAGCGAGGCTTTGGCGCTCTCCACATCGTTCATGCCGACCCATGCGGCGATCGTCGCGGCGAGGATGAAGGGAACCCAGATATAGCTGGCGTTCTGGAGCCAGAGCTTGGCACCCGACGAGAGCTCCTGCGGCGCGCCGCCGAGAGCACCGAACACGCTCGCGCCGATAACCAGCGGCACCACGAGCTGCACGACGCTGACGCCGAGATTGCCGAGCCCGGCGTTGAGGCCGAGCGCCATACCCTTCTGGCTCCTCGGGAAGAAGAAGCTGATGTTCGACATGCTAGAGGCAAAGTTTCCGCCGCCGAGGCCACAGAGCAGCGCCAGCACCAGCATGATTGCGTAATCCGTGTTGGGATTCTGAACCGCGAGCCCAATGCCGAGCGCCGGCGCCAGCAAGGTCGCGGTGCTGAAGACGGTCCAGGTGCGTCCGCCGAAGATCGGGACGACGAAGGAATAGACGATCCGCAGGAGCGCGCCGGAGATACCGGGCAAAGCCGCGAGCCAGAACAGCTGGTCGGTCGTGTACTTGAAGCCGATAGCCGGCAAATTCACCACCACGACGCTCCAAACCATCCAGACCGCAAAGGCGAGCAGCAGGGCGGGAATGGAAACGGCGAGATTTCGGATCGCAATCTGCCGCCCCTTCGCTTCCCAGAAGTTCCCGACTTCCGGTTCCCACACCGCAAGGGTGGTCCCACCCTCAAACTCCGGGAGGAAGCGCCGCTTCGCGGCCTCCGGCAGCGCCGCCCGCTCCATGCGCCCGATTGCAAGATGCATCCAGACGAGATTCACGGCGACGATCAGGAACATCAGCATGAAGCAGCTGGTCCAGACCCCAGCCAGATCGTTCATGAGGCCGAATGCGATCGGCATCACGAAGCCGCCAAGGCCGCCGATCATGCCGACCACGCCGCCGACGGCGCCGACATGGCCAGGGTAGTA
>DATNIT010000139.1:0-13671 GCA_035604335.1 Allostellaceae bacterium
GCTGCCGACGCTGGTGCCGGCGATCACCCAGGCCCTCGGTCTCGGCGCCAAGGAGCAGGACCGCCTGCGCGCGGCGCTCGATCACAAGGACGCGGCGGCGGTCGCGGCCGTCGGCGGTCGCGCCGCGGCGCTGTTGGGGAAGCTGCTGGCGAGCGCAGGCGTCGCCGCCACCACGCTCACGGCATTGCGGGCGCTCGATTTGCCGCCCGCTGCGGCGGACGACCGGGCACGGCTCATGGACGTAACCCGGCGCCTGGGCGCGGCTTTGCCCGGCCTCGCCATCACAGTCGATCCCGTGGAGAACCGCGGCCTCGAGTACCACACCGGGATCAGCTTCACGTTCTATGCGCGGGGCGTGCGCGGCGAGCTCGGCCGCGGCGGGCGCTATCGCACGGGGAATGGCGAGGGCGAGCCCGCGACGGGCTTGACGCTCTACACCGACACCGTCTTGCGCGCGCTGCCGGCGCAGGCGCCGCCGAGGCGGATCTACATCCCCGCAGGCACCGACGCCGCGATCGCCAAGCGACTGCGCGGAGAGGGCTGGATGACCGTG
This sequence comes from Allostellaceae bacterium, assembly GCA_035604335.1. Taxonomy (GTDB): domain Bacteria; phylum Pseudomonadota; class Alphaproteobacteria; order ATCC43930; family CGMCC-115725; genus DASZHJ01. The sequence goes on from DATNIT010000139.1 coordinate 554, forward strand.
GCGGGGCTCGAGGCGGTTGCCGATCCCGCGGCGGAAGCGCGCCGACTTGCCTGCGGGCATCGCCTCGAGGGCGATGCCATCCACACCGTGAACTGAGAGGTCGGCGGAAGCCTATGGCGAATGTCGCGGTGATCGGCGCCCAGTGGGGCGACGAGGGCAAGGGCAAGATCGTCGATTGGCTCTCCGAGCGCGCCGACGTCGTCGTACGCTTTCAGGGTGGCCACAACGCCGGCCATACGCTCGTGATCGGGAACGTCGAATACCGGCTGAGCCTACTGCCCTCGGGCGTCGTGCGGCCGGGCAAGCTCTCGGTGATCGGCAACGGCGTCGTGGTGGATCCCTGGGCGCTGCTCCGCGAGATCGATGCGATCCGCGAGAAGGGTGTCCACGTCACGCCGGCATCGCTGAAGCTCGCGGAGAACGCCGCCCTCATCCTGCCGTCGCATGGCGCGATCGACCGCGCGCGCGAGGAGGCGCGCGGCTCCCAGAAAATCGGCACCACGGGCCGCGGTATCGGCCCCGCTTACGAGGACAAGGTCGGCCGGCGCGCAATCCGCGTCTGCGATCTCGCGGAGCCCGAGACGCTGCCGGCGAAGATCGATCACCTACTGATGCACCACAACGCCCTGCTGACCGGTTTGGGTGCCGGCCCGGTCGATCGCGACCTGCTCCTCAAGGAACTCACGGAGGTGGCGCCGCGGGTGCTGCCTTATGCCGACCGCATCTGGGAGCGCCTCGACGAAGCCAAGCGTCAGGGCAAGCGCATTCTATTCGAGGGCGCCCAGGGCGCCATGCTCGACGTCGACCATGGGACCTATCCCTACGTGACGTCCTCCAACACGGTGGCGGGCCAGGCGGCGGCGGGCGCGGGCATGGGGCCGGGCGGCGTCGGTTTCGTCCTCGGCATTACCAAGGCCTACACGACCCGGGTCGGCAGCGGGCCGTTCCCGACCGAGCTCACGGACGCTATCGGCCAGCAGCTCGGCGAGCGCGGCAAGGAGTTCGGCGTGGTGACGGGACGCAAGCGGCGCTGCGGCTGGTTCGACGCGGTGATGGTACGGCAGGCGATCAAGGTCGGGGGCATCACGGGCATCGCGCTCACCAAGCTCGACATCCTCGATGGCTTTGATGAGATCAAGGTCTGCGTCGCCTATCGGCACCGCGGCGAGATCAAGAACTTCCTGCCCGCAAGCGCGACGGCCCAGGCGGAAGTCGAGCCGATCTACGAGAGCGTTCCCGGCTGGCGGGAAAGCACCCGCGGCGCCCGCTCCTGGGCCAACCTGCCCGCCAACGCCATCAAATACGTGAAGCGCGTCGAGGAGCTGATCGAGGCACCGGTGGCGCTCCTCTCGACGAGCCCCGAGCGCGAGGACACCATCCTGGTCCGCGATCCGTTCGCGGATTAGCTACTGATCTACCGCCCGCTGGCCGCGATCTTCTGCTGCTTCGGCTTCTTGGTGAGGTAGTCCTCGACTTCCTCGTCGAGTTCCTCGAGGCGGCTCTGGAAGAAGTGATCGGCGCCGCGCACCAGGCGGAAGTCGATGGTGATGTCGCGCTGGTGCATGAGCTTGTTGATGAGCTTTTGCACGCTCTCGAGCGGCACCAGGTGATCCTTGTCGCCATGGATGATCAGGCCCGAAGAGGGGCAGGGCGCCAGGAAGCCGAAGTCGTAGAGATTGGCGGGCGGCGCCACGGAGATAAATCCGTCGATCTCCGGGCGGCGCATCAGCAGCTGCATGCCGATCCAGGCGCCGAAAGAGAAGCCGCCGATCCAGCAGGCGGTCGCGTTGGCGTTGTACCCCTGCAGCCAGTCGAGCGCCGAGGCGGCGTCGGAGAGCTCGCCCTCGCCGCGGGCGAAACTGCCCTGGCTGCGGCCGACGCCGCGGAAATTGAAGCGCAGCGCCGAGAAGCCCTGCCGGACGAAGGCATGGTAGAGCGTGTAGACGACCTTGTTGTTCATGGTGCCGCCGTGCTGCGGATGCGGGTGCAGCAGCAGGGCGATCGGGGCGTTCGGGTGCTTCGAGTGGTGGTAGCGGCCCTCGAGACGGCCCTCCGGGCCGTTGATGATTACCTCAGGCATCTCAGCGAAGGACTCCTACCGGCACGAGGAAGCCGCGCGAATTCCCCACTGTGCCACTGGGACGAGGCGCGCAAGATTCTGCATTTTCAGCCTTATATTCTTGACTCAATTAGTTGGTATTCCTAAATACGGCCCAGCCGCAAACGCATTGGGCGTCCGGTGGATAATACCATGAGTGGCTCGCATGCTTTTCAAAAACCTGCGTGAAGAGATCGATACGGTCCTCGCCAAGGATCCGGCGGCGCGTTCTCGCCTGGAGGTGGTGTTCTGCTATCCTGGATTCCACTCTATATTGTTCCACCGGGTGGCGCATTGGCTTTGGTTGCGAAAATGGCTGCTGTTGGGTCGGTTCGTCTCTCATTTGGGGCGCCTCCTCACAGGAATCGAGATCCATCCCGGGGCCAGGATCGGCCGGCGCTTCTTCATCGACCACGGCATGGGCGTCGTGATCGGCGAAACCGCGGAGATCGGCGACGACGTGACGCTCTACCAGGGTGTGACGCTCGGTGGCACCGCGCTCCATCACGGCAAGCGCCACCCGACGCTCGCGGACGGCGTGATCGTGGGTTCCGGCGCCCAGATCCTCGGCGGCTTCACCGTTGGGCGCGATGCCCGGGTGGGCGCCAACGCGGTGGTCCTGGCGGAGGTGCCGCCGGGCGCCACGGTGGTGGGCATCCCCGCCAAGCCCGTGGGCGCGCCGCGGCCGATTGCCGCCAAGACCGTGAGCGACTTCCTGCCCTATGGCACGCCCTGCGACGAGATCCCGGACCCGGTGGCGCGCGTCTTGAACGGGCTCCTCGACGAGGTGCAGTCGCTGCGTGCGCGGCTCCAGGAGGTGGAACACCAGGCCGAGGCCGGGCGGTCTGCGCCGCTGCCGCTGCCCAAGATCGAGGGCGAGCCCGCCATCGGGCAGCGCCGCAAGGCCCAGGCTCAAGGAGATTGATCCGATGAGACTCAGCACCAAGGGGCGCTACGCCGTCATGGCGATGGTCGACCTCGCCAAACACGGCACGGGCAATCCGATCTCGCTCGCGGAGATCGCGGAGCGTCAGGAGATTTCGCTCTCCTATCTGGAGCAGCTGTTCGCGAAGCTGCGGGCGGGCGAGCTGGTGCGCAGCGTGCGCGGACCCGGCGGCGGCTATCTGCTGTCGCGCGGCGCCGAGGGCACACGGATCTCCGACATCATCCTCGCGGTCGACGAGCCGATCCGCGCCACGCGGTGCTCCCCCGGTGCGCCCGTGGGCTGCCGCGGCAACCAGACTAGATGTCTCACCCACGATCTCTGGGAAGAGCTCGGACACCAGATCCATCTGTTCCTGAGCTCGGTCACCCTCGCCGATGTGGTCGACGGCCGCGTGCTCGGCACCAGCCGCCTGACGATCGAGGAGCCGCGCCCTGCCTCGCCGGCGCTGGCGGCGCAGTAAGCCCTCCGGGGCTCATTCTCATCAAGGGTCGATCATGCCGCCGCTCGCTTACCTCGATTGGAACGCCACCGCTCCGCTGCGCGCGGAGGCCGCGGAGGCCATGGCGGAAGCGTTGCGGCGCGCGGGCAATCCGTCCTCCGTTCATCGCTGGGGCCGCGCGGCGCGGCAGGCGATCGAGCGCGCCCGTGCGCAGGTCGCGGGCCTGGTCGGCGCGGCGCCCGCGGAGGTGATCTTCACCAGCGGCGGCACCGAAGCCAATCATCTGGCGCTCCGAGGCGTGGGCGACCGTCGCATCTTCGTTTCCGCGATCGAGCACGATTCCGTGCGCGAGGCGGCGCCCGAGGCGACGACGATTCCCGTGACGCCCGAGGGCGTGGTCGATCTCGCCGCGCTCGAGACGCAGCTCGCCTCGGATGCGCGGCCGGCGTTGGTTTCGATCATGTTGGCGAACAACGAGACGGGGGCGATCCAGCCGATCGCCGAGGCCGCGGCGATCGCGCGCCGGCACGGCGCGCTCTTCCATTGTGATGCCATCCAAGGCGCGGGCAAGATCGCCGTGGATTTTCGCGGGCTCGGCGTCGACTTGTTGTCGATCTCGGCGCACAAGCTCGGCGGTCCCCAGGGCGTCGGCGCGCTGGTGGCGCGCGAGGGCGTGGCGCTCGCGGCGCTGCAGCGGGGCGGTGGCCAGGAGCGGGGCCGCCGCGCTGGAACCGAGAACGGCCCGGGGATCGTCGGTTTCGGCGTCGCGGCCGAGCTTGCGGTGCGCGAGAGCGTGTCGAGCGCGGGAATCGCGGAGCTGCGCGATGCCGCCGAAGCCGCGCTCAGCGCGGTTGCACCGGACGCCCGCACCTTCGCGAAGAGCGCGCCGCGGCTTCCGAACACGCTCTGCATCGCCATGTCCGGTGTCGCCGCCTCGACCCAGGTGATGGCCCTCGACCTCGCGGGCATCATGGTGAGCGCGGGTGCCGCCTGCTCCTCCGGCAAGGTGCGGCGCAGTCACGTGCTAGCCGCCATGGGTGCCTCACCCGAGGAGGCCGAGAGCGCCATTCGCGTGAGCCTGGGCCGGAGCACGACGCCGGCGGAGATCGAGCAGCTGGTCGATGCCTGGACCGCGCTCTACCGGCGCACGCGGAGTGCCGCGGCATGATGAGCGCGATGCCAAGACCCGCGACAGAGCCGCGGCCCAACGCGCGGCCGATCTATCTCGATTACCAGTCGACGACGCCGGTCGATCCGCGCGTGCTCGAGGTCATGCTGCCGTGGTTCACCGAGAAATTCGGCAATCCCGGCTCGGTCACGCATGCCTACGGGCGCGAAGCCGAGGCGGCGGTGGAGCGGGCCCGTGCGCAAGTGGCGGAGCTCATCGGTGCCGAGGCGCGCGAGATCGTATTCACCTCGGGCGCGACCGAATCCAACAATCTCGCGTTGAAGGGCGCCGCGCGTTTCCACCGCGACGAGCGCGACCACGTTGTGACTCTCGCGACCGAGCACAAATGCGTGCTGGAGAGTGCCCGCGCCCTCGATCGCGAGGGCTTTCGGGTGATGATTCTGCCGGTCGGAGCCGATGGCCTCGTCGATCTCGCGGGGCTCGAGGCGGCGCTCGGCGAGCGCACGGCGGTCGTCTCGGTCATGGCGGCGCACAACGAGATCGGCGTGCTGCAGCCGCTGGCCGAGATCGGCGCGCTCTGCCGCACGCGCGGCATCTTGTTCCACACCGACGCCGCCCAGGCTTTCGGGAAGATACCCATCGCCGTCGACGCGATGGCGATCGACCTGCTCTCGATCTCCGGCCACAAGATCTATGGCCCCAAGGGCGTGGGCGCGCTCTACGTACGCCGGCGGCCGCGGGCACGGTTGGTTCCATTGCTGGATGGCGGCGGGCAGGAGCGGGGGCTGCGCTCGGGGACGCTCCCGACGCCGCTGATCGTAGGGCTCGGCGAGGCCGCGGCGATCGCGGTCCAGGAGATGACCGAGGAGGCGCGGCGTCTCCTCGCGCTCCGCGAGCGGTTCCTGGCGGGCGTCCGCGCGGCGGTCCCCTCGGTGCGCCTCAACGGCGATGCCGAGCGGCGGCTCCCGGCGAACCTCAACCTCACGTTTCCCGGCATCGGCGCGCTGGAGCTGATGGAAGCGTGTCCGGGGCTGGCGCTCTCCACGGGCTCCGCCTGCACAGCCGCCGAGGTCGAGCCCTCCTACGTGCTGCGGGCGCTCGGGGTTTCCGACGAGCTCGGGCGGTCGAGCCTGCGCATCGGCCTCGGCCGCTTTACGAGCGAGCGCGACGTGGATTTCGCGGTCGACGCGCTCGCGGCGGCGGTCGGGCGGTTGCAAGGCCCGCCCCTGAAATCGCGGTCGGGAGCCGCCATATAGAGGCGGGAGTTGCCCGAGGGATATGCGGGTTGTATCAAGAGGCGGATCGAGGAGATCGAGTATGGCTTTGCGCCAGGCAATGACGCTCACCGACGCGGCGGCGGATCGCATCCGCGCGCTTCTGAGCAAGCGCGGCAAACCGGCCGTGGGCATCCGGATCGGCGTGCGCTCGCGCGGCTGCTCCGGCCTCACCTATACGCTCGAATACGCGGACGAGAAGGGCAAGCTCGACGAGCTGGTGCAGGACAAGGGTGTCACGGTCCTGATCGACCCGAAGGCCAGCATGTTCATCATCGGCACCGAGATGGACTACGTCGAGGACAAGCTGCAATCGGGCTTCACCTTCCGCAATCCCAACGAGAAGGGTCGTTGCGGCTGCGGCGAATCCTTCCACGTGTGACGCCGCGCCGGGCGGCGTGGCGAAATCTTAGCGCTCATGAAGCTGTTCCAGATTGAGGAGCCCGAGGGCTCGCCGATCGATGCTGCGGAAGGCTCCGGCGCCGCGGTCGGCATCGAGATCGCGCCGGGCGGAGTCGGACGGGTCGCGATCGCGGTCGGTGGCAATGGCGAGATTCTGCCGGACGCTGACGGGGCGCGCAGCTTGAGTGCGGAGAGCGGGCGCACACTGGACCTGTTGTTGGGCCTGCGCAGCCGCGCGGAGAAGCAGCTGGCACGCCCCGTGACCCATGCGGTCATCGCCGCCGATGCTGCGGAGCAAGCCGGACTCGAATCAGCTGCGGCGGAAGCCGGTCTGACGGTGCTGCGTGTGATCGAGCGCCGCGCGGCGGCGGCTCTGGTCAAGGAGGCCGCGGCCGAGGACGCCGCCGCGCTCGGAGCGGCGGTGGCCGCCGAGGACGCGATGCCGGCCTCACCGCCCACGTAGCGACGTTCTATGCAGATTGGAGACATTCCCCCTCACCCAGCTTCGGCTAAGCTCGCTCTCGCTCGCTAAGCCTCCGCAACCCTCTCCCCGCCGGGGAGAGGGGAGGGTGAGGGGGCGCTTCCTATAAGATAAAACACAGTTGAGACGGAACGAGAACGATGCCGAAGATGGTGTTCATCGAGCAGAACGGCACCCGCCGCGAGGTGGAGGCGCCGCTCGGGCTCTCGGTGCTGGAGATCGCGCACCGCAACGGCATCGACATCGAGGGCGCCTGCGAGGGCTCGCTGGCGTGCTCGACCTGCCACGTGATCATCGACCCCGAGTGGTACGATCTCCTCAAGGAAGCGACGGAGGACGAGGAGGACATGCTCGACCTCGCCTTCGGCTTGACGCGCACGTCGCGGCTGGGGTGCCAGATCATCATCACCGAGGAGCTCGACGGGCTCACCGTGAGCCTGCCCGCCGGTACCCGCAACATGATGAGCGGGTAAGCATCATGGCTGCCGCGCTCAATTCGCTCGGATTTCCGAAGTCGCCCGCGACGACGCGCGTCGTCGTCGCGATGTCTGGCGGCGTCGACAGCTCGGTCACTGCGGCGCTGCTCGCGGAGCAGGGCTATGACGTCGTCGGCATCACGCTGCAGCTCTACGACCACGGCGCGGCGCTGGGTCGCAAGGGTGCCTGCTGCGCGGGGCAGGACATCCACGATGCCGGCGCGGTCGCGGCGCGGCTCGGCATTCCGCACTACGTCCTCGACTACGAGGCGCGCTTTCGCGCGGCGGTGATCGAGGATTTCGCCGAGAGCTACGCGCGCGGCGAGACGCCGGTGCCCTGCATCCGCTGCAACGAGCGGGTGAAGTTCCGCGACCTCCTCGCCGTCGCCCAGGACCTGGGTGCCGATGCGCTGGCGACCGGCCACTACGTACGGCGCGTCATGGGACCGGACGGGCCGGAGCTGCATCGCGCCGCCGATCCCTTGCGCGACCAGAGCTATTTCCTGTTCGCGACCACGCGCGAGCAGCTCGATTTCTTGCGTTTCCCACTGGGCGGCCTGGCCAAGGACGAGACGCGGGCGATCGCGCGGCGCCTGGCGTTGCCGGTCGCGGCAAAGCCGGACAGCCAGGACATCTGCTTCGTGCCGACCGGCGACTACGCGGCGATGGTTCAGAGGCTCAAGCCCGGTGCCGCCGAGCCCGGCGAGGTCGTGGATCTCGCGGGTCGCGTGCTCGGGCGGCACGATGGCGTCGTCCACTTCACCGTGGGTCAGCGCAAGGGGCTGGGTATCGCCGGCGAGGAGCCGCTCTATGTACTGCGTCTCGAGCCCGAGCGACGGCGCGTGGTGGTGGGACCGCGCGTGGCATTGGGCGAGGCGCGCGTGCGTCTGGGCGACGTGAATTGGCTGGGCGCCCGCTTGCCCGGGACCGACGGCCTGCGGGTCGCGGTGAAGCTGCGCTCGGCGCAGCCGCCGCTGCCGGCGACGCTCTGCCTCGACGACGCCCGCGGCGGCGAGGTGGTGCTCGATGCGCCCGCGCCGGGCGTGGCGCCCGGCCAGGCCTGCGTCTGCTATGACGGGACGCGCGTGCTCGGCGGCGGTTGGATCCGGCGCAGTGCGGCACAGGGAGCCGCAACGGTCTCCGTGACGCCCGCCCGCGCCGGCACCGAGGCGGCGGTTCCTTGACGGGCCCGGCCCGATCTCCTATATGCGTGCGCTCCCGGTGGCGGGGTAGCTCAGTTGGTTAGAGCAGGGGAATCATAATCCCAAGGTCGGGGGTTCAAATCCCTCCCCCGCTACCAAATTTACCGCACCGACACATTCGTCGGTTTCGGCTTGTCACAGCTCGGAGCTTGTCGTGCCTCGGCTTACGGCTTATGCGGCTTTGCGATGGTGCAAAAGTGCTAGGCCGAGCAAACCAACTCCGAATACAGCAAGCGTGCCAGGCTCGGGAACTGATGACGGCGACGGCGTGTCCACTTCGCTGTTCACGGTAAAGCTGCTGACCAGCATTTCCTGGGCACTCGTGAAAGTACCAGCGTCTAGATCGAGGTAGATGTAGCTAATGTCGGTCGAGCCTAGCGCGGTGACGAACTGGCTCCATGTCTCTCCAGTGTTCGGCGTGCTCTGGCCGCCGAAGCCGTTCACGTACACCCGTAAGTCGGATGACGATGGATCGGCGTAATTTCCCGTGTTAGCGAATGTGTTGTTGGCGTTGGGGTTGGAAAAGCTGCCGCCGCCCAAAGGGGTTCCCCAATAGATGTAGGCGCCATTGTTGGGGTTAGCGGTAGTGTCGTACAAGCTGAAGCGGGGCGCACCGCCACCAAACGACCCGGTCGTCATGTCATATTCAGCGCTGAGGGTGAGCAGTTGGTTCAACGCCAACGTGCCGGTGATTTGCAGGTACAAACCCGAGGCACCGGTCGTCGTGTTGTTTGAAATCAGATCGAAGTTGCCGCCATTCACCGGGACGGTACCGCTGCAAGTGCTGAAAGTGGGGTCGCAGCTATAGGATCCAAACGCGTCGGCGGATGCTGGTCTGCTTGCACTACAGATCCCGAAGAGAGCCAAGAGAACCAGCGCAATTGATGTTGTGCGCATGATCAAATCCCTTTCAATAGGGGCGACATCAGGTGTGGCCCGAAGAAGGACGCGAGTAAGGCTACTCCAGTGATATGCGCCGTTTGCGGCGCATGAGCCCGAGCGCCAGCAAACCGAGACCGAGGACGCTGATGGTGCTGGGCTCGGGAACGGCGCCGGGCTCAAAATCGAACGTCGTGTTCGCACTGTTGATGCCGATAGTGAAGTTGTCCACGTAACCGTTGAATTGATCTGTGGCGCTGGCAAAGCCGACATCGAACCCGATAGCGCCCAACCCGCTGGTCGCGTCTTCGATCAGCGCGTTGGGGTAGCAGGCCTCGATGAACGCCAGCGACTGCACGCCGGTGCCTGGATTCGCATTGCATGGCAAAGCGCCGGTCTGGTTATCCCACCAGCCGCCCGTAAAAGCATTCCACGTCTGCCAGGTGTTCAGGGCGGTATCGCCCTGGTTTGGCAGGGAGGGATTGCCTGATGTTGGCGTCTGGTAGGGGGGCTCGAAGAACACGATGTCATCGGCCGGGCCAATGCCGGTCGTCGAAATAGTCAGTCGGAGATACGGGAACTGCTGCCCGTTGTTCTGGGTCTGGTAGGTCGAGTAGCTGAGTGCCGTGATCGAGCTGAGCGGGTCGCCCGCGTAGCCCGTCGTACGCAACTCCGAGGCGCCGTCGCCGCCCGTCGTGCCGTTGCCGGTTGCAAGGTTGGCGCTGCCGACACCCAAAGGCGGCGTGGCTGGCCCCGTCACCATCGAGCCGCTGGCGGTCGGATTGGCGCCGACCACTCCATTCGCATCTCTGTTGTCGAATGCCCAGTTACCCATGCTGCCTGGGGTAACCTGAACGACCGACGCCTCCACGGGGGACGCGGCGCCCAGTCCGAATGCCCATAGGATCGAGGCGACAAAGACAACTCGTGTTGATCTTGCCATGTCTTTGCCTTCCATTTTTAGGGAAGAAGAACTGGAGGTTATCGCGCCATAGGCGCAAAAATTGTGCCAGACAGTATGGAGCACGTATTGCGCCAATCAGTACAAAGTGTTGTACGTTAGGAACCTGTTAAACAATCGGCGCTCGCCTGCCATATGTAAAATTTTCCGACGGTTCTCTTGCGCGGCCCGAAGTCGAAGCTGGCGGTTTACAATGCTTTGCGGCGCTTGCCGGCACGAGGAAGAATGTAAGGAATTGCGACGCTGGCTTTGCGACTACCAAGCCGATGGCCCAGAGTGTCACGATCAGCGACATTCGGTCGCGGCGAGTGAGTGCCGGTGTCCCTGAGTCGGTACCTTGAAGCCCATGGGATGATCGGTCCCACGTCCGTTGAAGGTAGCGTTCGGCCCTTCTCCCGACGGCGAGGTCAGAGTCCGGCCACGCGGCCGTAAGCACTGAGTTCGTAGTCGGCCGGCACCGCGCCGCGCGGGACGGGTGTCGACCCGTTCGGCCAGGGTAGCGTACCGGGATCGCAGCTTCGCCGGCCCGAGTTGCGCGGCCGGCGTGGGTGGTGCCTCGGGACGTACAGTGACCCCCGACTTTGCTAATGTGGTTCCAGAATAATTTCGGGTGATGGGGCCGGGAGAGCGGCATGAAATCCCATGCGCGGGTGGTGATCGTCGGCGGCGGGGTGATGGGCGTTGGGCTTCTCTACCACCTCGCGCTCGAAGGCTGGACTGATGCCGTGCTGGTCGAGAAGGGCGAGCTGACCTCGGGCTCGACCTGGCACGCGGCCGGCCAATGCCCGCATTTCAACAGCTCGCTCAACATGACGAAGGTGCATGTCTACGGGACCGAGCTTTATCCCAAGCTCGAGGCGCTCACCGGGCATGCGGTGAGTTGGCATGGCTGCGGCGGTCTGCGCCTCGCCTGCACCGATGAGGAGGTGCATTGGCTGAAGCAGGTCCACGGCATCTCGAAGCTCGCGGGTTACGAGGGTCACATTATTGGTCCCGACGAGATCGCGCTCCACCACCCGTTCCTCAATACCGAGGGCATCAAGGCGGCATTCCTGACCGTGAACGACGGGCATGTCGCCCCGGCCGACATCACCAGCGCCATGGCGACCGGAGCGCGTACCCTCGGCGCCGAGATCTATCGTCGAACGCGGGCGATCGGCATTCGCCTGCTCGAAACCGGGGAATGGCTGGTCACGACGGACAAGGGTGAGATCCGCTGCGAGCACGTCGTCAACTCCGCCGGTTCCTATTGCGACGTGGTCGGCTCCTGGACCGGCCACCGCGTGCCGATCGCCAACCTCCTCCACCACTACGTCATCACCGAGCCCGTCAAGCAGCTCATCGAACGCGAGCGCGAGCTGCCCGTGGTCCGCGATCCCTGGTCCCACTGTTATCTGCGCGAGGAGACCAACGGTATCCTCGTCGGCCCCTACGAGACCTCGACCGCGCATCTGTGCTGGGACGGGCAACCGCCGGCGTGGGAGTTCGAGAGCGAGCTGATCGCGCCCGAGCTCGATCGTTTGGCGCCCTTTCTCGAGCGGGCGGCCGAGCGCTTCCCGCTCTTCGCCGAAGCGGGACTGAAGAGCGTCATCTCCGGTGCGATCACCCATACGCCGGACGGCGTCTATCTCTCGGGCCCGGCGCCCGGACCGCGGAACTACTGGATGCATTGCGGCGCCTCGATCGGCATCTGCCAGGGCGGCGGCGCCGGCAAGTATCTCGCGCAATGGATGGTGCACGGCCAGGCCGAGATCAACATGCGGGAGTTCGATCCGCGGCGGTTCGGGGACTGGGCGACCAAGGAGTACACGAGCACCGTCGCAATCGCCGACTACCAGCACATGTACTACTGCTACAAGCCGGCGGAGCAGCACGACGTGGGACGCGGGCTGCGCAAATCGTCGACGTATGATTTTCTCAGGGAACGCGGCGCGCAGTTCAGCCAGATATTCGGCTGGGAACGGCCACGCTGGTACGACCGCACGGGCAAGGGCGAGATCTTCTCGTTCAAGCGCTCGAACTGGTGGAGCGCGGTGCGCGAGGAATGCCTTGCCGTGCGCGAGCGGGTCGGCCTCATGGACCTCTCGACCTTCGCCAAGTTCGAGGTAGCCGGTCCGGACGCCTTCGCCTTCCTTGAGCGAATCTGCGCCAACAAGGTGCCCGCACGCGACGGCCGCATCATGTTGGGGCACCTGCTCGACGCCAATGGCGTCATCGAGAGCGAGATCACAGTGACGCGGCTCGCGGCCGATCGATTCTACCTGCTCTCCGCAGCCATCGCGCAGATCTACGATCTGGACCAGTTGCGTTGGAGGATCGCCCCCGGCGAGCGGGTCTCAGTCACGGATATCACGGATGACTTTGGCGTGTTGGTTCTTGCGGGTCCGCGTGCACGGGAAGTGCTGGCCCGGTGCACCGATGCTGATGTTGATAATGCGTCGTTCCGCTGGCTCACGGCCAAGCAGATCACGGTGGCGGGGGTAATGAATGTGCGCGCTCTCCGTATCAACTACGTCGGCGAGCTCGGCTGGGAGCTGCACACCCCGATGACCGAGATGCCGAGGGTCTTCGAGGCGCTGATGGAGGCTGGTGAAGCCAACGGGATTGCGCTCTTCGGGACCTATGCCATGAACAGCTTGCGCATGGAGAAGGCGTATCGCGCCTGGGGCGCGGAGCTGACGAACGAGGTCACCATGATCGCGGCCGACATGGAGCGGTTCGTCGCGCTCGACAAGGACTTCGTCGGCAAGGCCGCGACGCTTCGGGCCAAGCAGGCGGGACCGCCCATCAAGCTCGTTTACATGGCGGTCGATGCCATCGACAACGACTGT
>DATNIT010000140.1:0-13710 GCA_035604335.1 Allostellaceae bacterium
GCCCGCCGGTAAGTACGGCAAAGCCGCGCTGGAGAAGCTGGGCGTATGGGCCTCGGTCGCCGCCAGGGTGGCACCTGCCGAGGACGTTCGCGCGGCGCTGCTCCTGGTGTCCCGCGGCGAGACCCCGCTCGGCATCGTTTACGCCACCGACGCGGCGGCGGACAAAGGCGTGCGGATCGTCGCGGCCTTCCCGGAGGACAGCCACCCGCCGATCGTTTATCCCGTCGCCGAGGTCGCGGGTGGAACCAATACCGCGGCCGCGGCGCTCCTCGACTTCCTGAAATCCGATCGCGCGCGGCCCTTCTTCGAGCGTCAGGGTTTCACGTTCCGGCCTTGAGTCGCCGCAACAGCGCGGCTGAGCGGCGACGGACGATCCGCGACGCGTCTTTTTCCATCGCGCGGAAGGCTCGGATCACCGATCGACCGAGCGGCGTCACGGTCGCCTTGCCGCCGCCGGTGCCGCCGAGCCGCGTCGTCACCAGGGGCTCGCGGAAATACGAATTCAGGTCCGCGACCAGGAGCCACGCGCGACGATACGACATCTTCATGGTGCGGCCCGCGCCGCTGATCGAGCCCTGCCGGGCGATTTCCTCGAGCAGGCGGATCTTGCCGGGCCCGAGGCTGATCCGGCTGGTGAGATCGAGACGCAGAAAGAGCTTGGGTTCCGTCGCCGGCGCCTGCCTGTCCGCGGCGGCGGAGCTTTGGGGATTTTGACGCTCGCGCATGCCGTCAGTGTACTCGCTCGGACCGGGTTCGCTGAAGATGCGCCGCATCGATGGACGCGCTCGCCGCGCGCGGTTTATCCTCGGAGCATGATCGCCACCGCCGCGCTCGCACCCTATTACGCCAACATCCTCACCGACGCGACAATTCCGGAACTGCCGAGCCATTACCGCGGCAAGGTCCGGGACAATTACGATCTGCCGGATGGCCGCCGGATCCTGATTGCCACCGACCGCCTCAGCGCCTTCGACCGCATCCTCACGGCGATCCCGCTCAAGGGCCAGGTGCTGACGCAGATCGCGCGGTTCTGGTTCGAGGCGACGAAGGACGTGACGCCCAATCACGTGCTCGAGTACCCCGATCCCAACGTCGTGCTCTGCCGGCGGCTCACGATCATGCCGGTGGAGATCGTGGTGCGCGACTACCTCGCCGGCACCACCTCGACCGCGATCTGGACCATGTACAAGAAGGGCGAGCGCACGCTCTACGGGATGCGCTTTCCCGACGGCATGCGCGAGAACCAGAAGCTGCCGGCGACCATCGTTACGCCCACCAGCAAGGCCTTCCACGGCGGCCATGACGAGCCCTTGACGTCAGACGAGATCGTCAAGCGCGGTCTGCTGACGGCGGTGCAATGGCAGAGCGTGACCGAGACCGCGCTCGCCCTGTTCGCGCGCGGCCGCGAGATGGCGGCGAAGCGCGGCCTCATCCTGGTCGACACGAAATACGAATTCGGCCTCGACAAGGACGGCCGCATCATCCTCGCAGACGAGATCCACACGCCCGACAGCAGCCGCTACTGGTTCGCCGCCAGCTACCCGAGCCGCTTCGAGGCGGGCGAGCGGCCCGAGAGCTTCGACAAGGATTTCGTCCGCAGCTGGGTCGCGGAGCGCTGCGACCCCTACAAGGACGAGATCCCCGAAATCCCCCGCGAGATGGTGCTGGAAACCGCCCGCGTCTACATCAGCGCCTACGAGCAAATCACCGGCCGCGCCTTCGACCTGCCGGACCCGAGCGTGCCCGTTCTGGAGCGGATCAGGAAGAATCTGACGAGATATTTTTAGATCGTGCGTCCTTCGACGCGCTTCGCTTGCTCAGGATGAGGGGCATTTTGGCCCGCGGCACCCAAGCCCCTCATTCTGAGCAAGCGACCGGAGGGAGCGCGTCGAAGGACGCGCGGACTACATCACCGCGCCCAGCTGCCACGGCGTGAACTCGTCCTCGCCGAATCCCAGCTCCTCGCTCTTGCTCTTCTTGCCGGAGGCGGTCTCCAGGACGAGCTTGAAGATGCGCGCGCCCATTTCCGGGATGGTGGCGCCGCCGTCGGCGATCGGGCCGCAGTCGATGTCCATGTCGTCGCCCATGCGCTCGAAGAGCGGCGTGTTGGTGGCGAGCTTGAGGCTGGGCGCGGGTTTGCAGCCGAAGACCGAGCCGCGGCCGGTCGTGAAGCAGATGAGATTGGCGCCGCCCGCCACCTGGCCGGTCGCCGAGACGGGGTCGTAGCCCGGCGTGTCCATGAAGACGAACCCCTTCTCGGTGATGGGCTCGGCATATTTGTAGACGGCGGTCAGGTTGGTGGTGCCACCCTTGGCGACCGCGCCCAGCGATTTCTCCAGGATCGTGGTGAGTCCGCCCGCCTTGTTGCCCGGCGTCGGATTGTTGTTCATCTCGCCGCCGGTCTTGGCGGTGTAATCTTCCCACCAGTGGATGCGCTCGACGAGCTGCTCGCCCACGGCGCGGCTCACGGCGCGCCGGGTCAGCAGATGCTCGGCGCCGTAGATTTCGGGCGTTTCCGACAGCACCGCCGTGCCGCCGTGCCGCACCAGCAGGTCGACGCAGGCGCCGAGCGCGGGATTGGCGGTGATGCCCGAATACCCGTCGGAGCCGCCGCATTGCAGCGCCAGGGTAAGATGGCTCGCGGGCACGGTCTGGCGGCGCACCCGGTTCGCCGCCGGCAGCATCTCCTTGAGGCGCGCCACGCCCTCGCGCACGGTTTTGACCGTGCCGCCGGTATCCTGGATGGTCATGGTGTGCAGGAGCGCGCTCTCCGCGAGGCCTTCGGCGCGCATGAGGCCGCCGATCTGGTTCGCCTCGCAGCCGAGACCCAGGATCAGGATCCCCGCGAAATTCGCGTGGCGCGCGTAGCCGCCGATGGTGCGGCGGAGCAGATCCATGGCGAGCCCCTCGCTCGCCATGCCGCAGCCGGTGCCGTGCCCCAGCGCTACCACGCCGTCGACGTTGGGGAACTCGGCCAGCGCCGCGCCGCGGAACTGGTCGGCGATGAAGCGCGCGGCGGTGGCGGAGCAGTTCACGGTGGTGAGCACGCCCAGGTAGTTGCGCGTGGCGACCCGGCCGTCGGCGCGCACGATGCCCTCGAAGGTCGCGCGCTCGTCCGCGGGCACGAAGTCCGTGGGCTTGGCGTCCGCGCAGAAGGCGTAGTCGCGGGCGAAATCGCCCATCGCCACGTTGTGGGTGTGGACGTGATCGCCGGGCGCGATCGCCGTCGTCGCGAAACCGATGATCTGGTTGTACTTCCGCACGGCCTCGCCGGCCGCGAGCGGCGCCGTCGCGAGTTTGTGGCCGGCCGGCACGTGGCCGCGGCTCGCCACGTGCTCCCCGGGTATCTTCGTGCCTGGCAGGATATCGGCGCGCGCGACCACGACGTTGTCGGTGGCACTGAGACGGATGGTGAGCGGCGGCATCGGGGCACTCCGGGTTTTGGGCTGCAAGATAAATTTTACAGGCCGATACCCGGCGTGGCAATTTCGCCCCCTCCATCGGTAAGGAGCGTGGCATGGCGGGTCGGTTGCAGGGCAAGACGGCGGTGGTGACGGCGGCGGCGCAGGGAATCGGCCGCGCCTCGGCGCTCGCCTTCGCCCGAGAGGGCGCCCGCGTTATCGCGACGGACCTAGATCCGGAGAAGTTGGGCATGCTCGCCAAGGAGGAGGGCGGCGCCGGGATCGTTACCCGCAAGCTCAACGCGACCGACGCCGCGGGGATCGCCGCGCTCGCCACCGAGCTCGGCGCCATCGATGTGCTCATGAATTGTGCAGGCTTCGTGCATCATGGGACGGTGCTCGACACCAGCGAGAGGGACTGGGATTTCACCATGACCCTCAACGTCAAGAGCATGTACTACACGATCCGCGCCTTTCTGCCGGGCATGCTGAAGAAGGGGAGAGGCTCGATCGTCAATGTGGCCTCCGGCGCTTCCTCTGTGCGGGGGATTCCCAACCGCTTCGTCTACGGCACCAGCAAGGCCGCCGTGATCGGCCTCACCAAATCGGTCGCGGCCGACTACATCAAGCAGGGCATCCGCTGCAACGCCATCTGCCCCGGCACGATCTCGACGCCCTCGCTCGAGGACCGCATCGCCGCGCTCGGCAATGTCGAGGAGGCCCGCAAGGCCTTCGTGGCACGCCAGCCCATGGGGCGCCTCGGCACCGCTGCGGAGGTCGCGGCACTCGCGCTCCATCTGGCCGGCGACGAGTCCGGTTTCACCACCGGCGCCATTCACATCATCGACGGCGGCTTCAGCCTCTGATCCGCTGGTAACAACGGGAGCCAATTCCATGAAATTGCTGCGTTATGGCCCGCCGGGCCAGGAGAAGCCGGGCATCCTCGACCGCGACGGCCGCATCCGTGACCTCTCGGGTACGGTCTCGGACATTGGGCCTGAGGCGGTCTCGCCCGCGAGCCTCGACAAGGTGCGCCGGATCGACCCCGCGACTCTGCCGGCGGTGGCGGGCACGCCTCGGATCGGGCCCTGCGTCGCGCGGGTGCCGAAACTGGTCTGCGTCGGCCTCAACTACCGCCTGCACGCGCAGGAGGCGGGACAGCCGATCCCGAAGGAGCCGATCCTGTTCATGAAGGCGACCACGGCCATCAACGGCCCCAACGACGATATCGTGATCCCCAAGAATTCCAAGAAGACCGACTGGGAGGTCGAGCTCGGCATCGTCATCGGCACCAAGGCGCAATACGTCTCGGAGGCGGACGCGCTGAAGCATGTCGCCGGCTATTGCATCGTCAACGACGTCTCCGAGCGCGAATTCCAGATCGAGCGCGGCGGCCAATGGTCCAAGGGCAAGAGCTGCGACACCTTCGCGCCCATGGGCCCTTACCTCGTGACCTCCGACGAGGTGCCGGATCCCCAGGCGCTCGATCTCTGGCTCGAGGTGAGCGGCCAGCGCGCCCAGGGCAGCAACACCCGGGACATGATCTTCACGGTGAAGCAGCTCGTGAGCTACGCCAGCCAGTTCATGACCCTACTGCCCGGCGACGTGATCCCGACCGGTACCCCCTCGGGCGTCGGTCTCGGCATGAAGCCGCAGCGGTTCCTCCAGCCGGGCGACACCATGCGCCTAGGGATCACGGGGTTGGGAGAGCAACGTCAACGTGTGGTGGCATGGACCGCGGAGATGCCGAGGCACTGATTCTTCCGATAGTGGCATTCTAGCAACACCTCGCGAGAAGTCGCGAGCCAGCGCTGTTTCGGCGGTGGCAGCGCTGGCGCCCTGGATTAAATTGGCGTTATGCTCAACTGTTCGTAGACCGTTCTCAGAGGCTCCATGTACGACCGCCGCCCCGGATTCTTCCGGAATGATGAAGCCCAAACCGGCCACCGCGCCGAGGGCAAAGTGAAGTGGTTCAACGCGACGAAAGGCTTCGGCTTCGTCACATTCACGGACGGATCCCAGGACGCTTTTCTGCCGATGGCAGTCCTGAGGCGCGCCGGCTACGAGGATGTGCGCGAGGGCGCCGGCGTCACCTGCGAGGTGGGTGCGGGTGCCAAAGGCCCGTTGGTCCTCAGCGTGCTCAACGTCGACATGAGCACCGCCGTTACCGGGAACTCCGGCGGCGGGCGCCCGCGCGGCGACGGGTACGGGTACGGCGGAGGTGCCGCACCGCCGCGTCCGGCGGGTCCCGCCACCACGCTGGAGGGGGCCGTCAAATGGTTCGAGCCCGATAAGGGCTATGGGTTCATCTCTCCCGACGGCGGCGGCAAGGACATCTTCATTCACATCACCGCGCTGCGCAGGAGCGGCGTCACCTCGCTCGGCCCCGGTCAGCGCGTGCGCGTCGACGTGGTGGACGGCCGCAAGGGCCTGGAAGCCGATCGCGTCACGCTGATCTGAGCCTCGCTCCCCGGCGCTCCCGGCGTCGGGAATTTCCGAGCGGGCCTCGAGAGCCAATCGCTCAAGGCCCGTGTCGGTTCCCCCGGTGGAGGACGCGTTGGAGCTGCACGACACCCTTAGAACCTATCGCCTGTTCGCCGGCTCCTACGACGTCGTCTTCGGCCCGATCTTCCATCCCGGACGCAAAGCCGCGGTCGAAGTCGCGAACGACCGGCCGCACCAGCGCATCCTCGAGGTCGGCGTCGGCACCGGCCTCTCCTTACCGCATTTCCGGAAGGACGCGCGGGTCACCGGCATCGACGTCTCCAAGGAGATGCTGGCGAAGGCGCGCCGGCGCGTGGAGCGGGACGGGCTGAAGCAGGTCGAGGCGCTCCAGGAAATGGACGCCGAGGCCATGAGCTTCGAGGACGATGCCTTCGATGCGGTGTTGGCGCTCTATGTCGCCTCGGTGGTGCCCAACCCCGCGCGCTTCGTGGCCGAGATGCGCCGCGTCTGCAAGCCCGGCGGCGCCGTCGTGATCGTCAACCACTTCACCAGCGCCAATCCCGCCATGCGCTGGCTCGAAAAGCGCCTGGCCCCGCTCGCCGGCAAGATCGGCTTCCACGCCGACTTCCCACTCGACACTTTCCTTGCCGCCGGCCGGCTGCGCGTCCGCGAGACGCGGCCCAGCAACATGTTCGGCTATTGGAAGCTGCTGCGCTGCGTCAACGAGAAGTGAGACGCTCGCCGGCCGGCGAGCCCTCGCTCAGAACAGCTCCGGATCGAAACCCACCACGGTGGTCCCGCCTGTGACGCCGGGCAACAAGCCCGACGCGCTGGCGAGACGATGCTCCGCGAAGAAACGCGCGGTCGTCAGCTTCGCCTCGAGGAAACCCGCCTCGCGGTCGTGTTGGCCGAGCGCCTCTTGTGCCGCGAGCGCGCCTTTGGCGAGGAGCCAACCGCCGGCGACGGTGCCGAGCAGTCGGAGATAGGGCACCGAGCCCGCGAGCGCGCGGGGCATGTCCTTGGCGACTGTCTCGGTCATCCAGTCTGTGGCGGTTGCGAGCGCATCGATGCCGGCGGAGAGCTGCCGGCGGATGAACCCGAGATCGTCACCCGCCGCGTCGGCGAGATCTCCATCGAGCCCGCGCATCTCCGCGATCAGCGCGCGCGCCGCCGCCCCGCCGTCGCGGCCGAGCTTGCGCGCCACCAGATCGTTTGCCTGGATGCCGTTGGTGCCTTCGTAGATCGGCGCGATGCGGGCGTCGCGCAGGTGCTGGGCGGCGCCGGTCTCCTCGACGAAGCCCATGCCGCCGTGCACCTGGACGCCGGTCGAGGCCACGTCGACGCCGAGATCCGTGCACCATGCCTTCACCACGGGGATCAGCAGGTCGACGCGCCTCTGCTGTCGCTCGCGCTCGTCGGCGTCGGGATGGTGCCGCGCGCGGTCGATCCCGGCAGCGACCGTGTAGGTGAGGGCACGCGCCGCTTCGGTGCACGCACGCATGTCCAGCAGCATCCGTCGGACGTCCGCGTGATGCACGATCGGCAGCGGGCCGTCGGCCTTGGCACCGACAGGCTTGCCCTGCACCCGCACCCGCGCGAAATCGCGCGCCTGCTGATAGGCGCGCTCGGCGATCGCGACGCCCTGGAGCCCGACGTTGAGGCGGGCGTTATTCATCATGGTGAACATCAGTTCCATGCCGCGGTTCGGCTCGCCCACGAGGTAGCCCACGGCGCCGCCGTGGTCGCCAAAGGCCATGACGCAGGTGGGGCTGGCGTGGATGCCGAGCTTGTGCTCGAGGCTGACGGGGCGAAGGTCGTTGTGCTTGCCGAGGCTGCCGTCGGGATTCACCAGCCGCTTCGGCACGATGAAGAGCGAGATGCCGCGCGTGCCCGCGGGCGCGTCAGGGAGCCGCGCCAACACCATGTGCACGATGTTGGCGGCCATGTCGTGGTCGCCGTATGTGATGAAGATCTTCTGGCCCGTGATTTCGTAGTGGTCGCCTTTCTTGACCGCGCGCGTCCGGAGCGCACCCACGTCCGAGCCCGCCTGTGGCTCGGTCAGGTTCATGGTCCCCGTCCACTCGCCCGAGATCATCTTCTCGAGATAGAGCCGCTTCTGGTCGGGCGAGCCATGCGCTTGCAGAAGCTCCACGGCGCCGATGGTGAGCATGGGGCAGAGCGAGAAGCTCAGATTGGCCGAGGTCCACATCTCCAGCACCGCGGTCGCGACCACCTGCGGCAAGCCTTGGCCGCCATGCGCGGGATCGAAGGGCAGCGAGTTCCAGCCGCCCTCGACGTAGCTCCGGTAGGCGTCGCCGAATCCCGGCGGCGTGCGCACCACGCCGTTCTCGAGCCGGCTGCGCTCGCGGTCGCCGACGGCGTTGAGCGGCGCGATCACGTCGCCCGCGAGTTTCGCGGCTTCGTCCAAGATCTGGTCGACCAGCTCGGGCGCGGCCTGCTCGCAGCCGGGAAGCATCGCGATGTCCGCCAGGCCCGCGACGCTTCTGAGCGCAAAGCGCATGTCGGCGAGCGGCGCGGCGTAATCGGACATCGGGTCCTCCCTGGGCGATCCTATCGGCCTGGCCGGGTCTGTCCAGCGCGCGAGATCTGCGCTGGCCTTGTGGCAAAGCCGGCCTAGTATAAGGTCCGGACGGGGTGGAGGCGCGTTAATGAGTTGGCAGCCCGCGCAAGAGCCGAGGGCGACGCCGGGGTCGGGCACGGGGCTCGACGTCGTGATCATCCCGCGCGTGCGCGATCTCGGCGGGTTCGAGGTCCGCCGCGTGCTGCCCGCGGGCGAGCGGCGGATGGTCGGGCCGTTCATCTTCTTCGATCAGATGGGGCCGATCACCTTCAAGGCCGGCACGGGCATGGACGTGCGCCCGCACCCGCACATCGGCCTCGCCACCATCACCTATTTGTTCGAGGGCGAGATTCAGCACCGCGACAGCCTGGGCCACGTGCAGGCGATCCGGCCCGGCGAGGTGAATTGGATGACCGCCGGCCGCGGCATCGTGCATTCCGAGCGCACGCCGGAAGTCCTTCGCATGGCGCCGTCGCCGGTGTTCGGCATCCAGGCCTGGGTCGCCCTGCCGCGCGCCAAGGAAGAGGCGGAGCCGAGCTTTGTCCATCACGGCGCTGGCGCGCTCCCCATCGTCGAGGGCAAGGGCACCCGCGTCCGGCTGATGATCGGCTCTCTGATGGGCGCGCGCTCGCCGGTCGCGACCTGCTCCGAGATGGTCTATGCCGACGCCACCTTGGCCGCGGGCGCGCGGCTCGCCGTCCCGGCCGAGCACGAGGAGCGCGCGATCTATGTGGTGAAGGGCGTCATCGACCTCGCGAGCCGCTCGTTCGGCGCAAGTCAGTTGCTCGTGCTCAAACGCGGCGTGGAAGCGGTGGTGCTGGCGCCACAGGGCGCGCGGCTGCTGCTCCTCGGCGGCGCGCCGCTCGATGGGACCCGGCACATCTGGTGGAACTTCGTCTCCAGCTCTCAGCAGCGCATCGAGCAAGCCAAGGCCGATTGGAAGGCCGGCCGCTTTCCCAGCGTGCCCGGCGAGACGGAGTTCATCCCGCTGCCGGAGTGAGCGGACTCAGCGGGTACGTCGACGCGCTTCCGTTTCCGTGCTCGGCTCGTCCATCGTGAGGATCTTGCCGGGATTCATGACGTCTTGGGGATCGAGGGCCCGCTTCACCGCGCGCATCAGGTCGAGCGCGACCGCCGGCTTGTAGCGCGGCAGCTCGTCGCGCTTGAGAATCCCGATGCCGTGCTCGGCGCTGATGGAGCCGCCCATCTCCGAGACGATGCCGTGCACGATCGCGTTTATTTCCGGGCGGCGCGCGAGGAACGCCTTGGTCGCGGCCGGGTCCGCCTTGCGGTCGGCTCGGATGGGCTCGCTGATGTTGAAGTGGATGTTGCCGTCGCCGACATGGCCGAAGGCGAGCGGGCGGCAATCGGGTATCCGCGCCTCGACGGCGGCGGTCAGCCGCGCGATGCAGTCGGCGACGCGGCTCACCGCGACGGAGACGTCGTGCTTGATGCTGCCGCCCTCGAATTTCTGCGCCTCGACCATGGCCTCGCGGATGCGCCAGAGCTGCTGCGATTGCTGCGCGCTGGTCGCCACCACGCCGTCGGCGATCAGCCCGGCCTCGACGACCTCGCCCAGGAACGCCTCGAGGCTCGCCCGCAAATTGGAGTCCGGCCGGCTGGAGGACACGTCGAGCAGCGCGTACCAGACGTGGGGCCGGTCCAGGGGATCGACGACGCCGGCGACGTGGCGGGCCGCAAACTCGAGGCCACGGCGCGGGATCAGCTCGAACGCCGTGAGCTGGTCGCCGCTCGCCGCCCGCGCGCGCGCGAACAGCTCCATGGCGTCCGCGGCTTTCGCGAGACCCAGGAGCGCCGTCTCGATCTCGCGCGGCCGCGGGAACAGCTTGAGCGTCGCCGCCGTGATGATGCCCAGCGTGCCCTCGGCGCCGATGAAGAGCTGCTTCAGGTCGTAGCCCGTGTTGTCCTTCCGGAGCGCGCCGAGCCCCTCCCAGACCCGGCCGTCCGGCAGCACGACCTCGAGCCCGAGACAGAGGTCGCGCGTATTGCCGTAGTGCAGCACGCCGATGCCGCCGGCATTGGTCGAGAGGTTGCCGCCGATCTGGCAGCTGCCCTCGGCGCCGAGACTCAAGGGAAACAGGCGATCGGCCGCCTCCGCCGCCTTCTGGATCTCCGCGAGGATGCAGCCGGCCTCGACGGTGATGGTGAAATCGCCGGGGTCGATATTGCGGATGCGGTTCATCCGGCCGAGGCTCAGCACGATGCTGCGATCGTCCTGCGGTACGCCGCCGCCGCAGAGTCCGGTGTTGCCGCCTTGCGGAACGATGGGCAGTCCCGCGGCCGCGGCGAGCGTCACGACCTCCGCCACCTCCGCCGTCGAGGCCGGCCGCACCACCAGGCCCGTGCGGCCCCGATACATGCCGCGCGTTTCCGTGAGGTAGCGCTCGATCTCCTGCGCATCGTCGACGATGCCCTTGGGCCCGACGGCCGCCCGGATGCCCGTGAGGGCGGCTTCGACCGCTGATGTCACCGAGGCAGTCTCCTCAAGTTGCTTGCCTTGGCCGCATCTAACTCGCGCGCGGGCTCCGAGAAAAGCGGAACAATGGATCGAGACAATGGCGGCTCAAGACGGCCGCGGTGCTGCGGCGCGGCGAAGCCGATCGTTGATGGCCGCGCCGAGGCCGTGCTCGGGGATCGGCATGACCGCGATGCCCGCGAACTCCGGCCGGTCGAGCGCGCGCAGCGAGGCGAACAAGTTCGCCGCGGCCTCGGTGAGATCGCCGCTCCGCGAGAGCCAACGCACCTCGCGGAACCCCTCGGGCGCGGGATCGGGGCCGAGCGCGAGCAGCGCCTCGCTCGGACCCGCGTCGCGCGCCTCGAGCCGCAAAGGGCGCTCCGGCGCGTAATGGCTTTCGAGCATTCCGGGAGAGCGCGGCGCGGCCTCCGCGCCACCGACGGCGGCCACGCGCCCCAGCACTTGCTCGAGGGCCTCCCGCGCCACGCCGCCCGGCCGCAGGAGTGTCGGCTCGGCGCTGCAGAGGTCGACCACCGTGGACTCGATGCCGACCGGGCAACGTCCGCCGTCGAGCACCGCCGCGATCCGGCCGCCGAGCTCGGTCATCACGTCGGCGGCGCTGGTGGGACTGAGGCGGCCGGAGCGGTTGGCGCTGGGCGCCGCGAGCGGCCGGCCAGTCGCGCGCAGCAGCGCGAGCGCCAGCGGATGGGCGGGCACGCGGATCGCCAGGGTATCGAGCCCCGCGCTCGCCAGCAGCGAGACCGGGCAGCTGGGCGTGCGCGGCAGCACCAGGCTCAGCGGACCCGGCCAGAAGCGCTCGGCAACCCGTTCGGCGCGCGCGTCGAAGACCGCGAGGTCTCGCGCGCTCGCGAGGTCTGGGACGTGCACGATGAGCGGATTGAACCGCGGCCGGCCCTTCGCCTCGAAGATGCGCGCCACCGCGAGGTCATTGGTGGCATCGCCGCCGAGGCCGTAGACCGTCTCGGTCGGAAACGCCACCAGCTCGCCCGCGCGCAGCGCCCGGGCGGCGTCCTCGATCCGCTCGGCGCTCCAGAGCTCGGTCATGGACGATCAGCGCCCGCGGGCGAAAAAGCCCGCGTTGCGGAAGCCCGGCTTGGCGTAGCGGAAGGGCGCGCCATCCGGCATCGTCATGCTGCCGCCCGCGGCTTCCAGCACGGCCTGGCCCGCGGCGGTATCCCATTCCATGGTGGGTCCGAAGCGCGGATAGAGATCCGCCTCGCCGGCGGCGAGGAGGCCGAACTTGATGGCGCTACCGGAGACACGGGTGGTGGGCGCGTCCAGGGTGGCCAGATAGGCCGTGAGCTTCTCGTTGTTCTCGTGGGAGCGGCTGTGCACGACCACGGCGCCGCGCCGCGGCACCGGGCGGGCGGCGATCCCTTGAGGTGCGGTGTCGCCGCGTTGCCGCGTCGCCGTGCCAACGCCCGCCGCGGCGAAGGTCTCGGCGAGAGCCGGCACATGGACGACGCCCAGCACGGGACGGTCGCCCTCGATCAGCGCGATGTTGACCGTGAACTCGCCGTTCCGCCGCAGGAATTCCTTGGTGCCGTCCAGCGGGTCCACCAGCCAGAAACGCGGCGGCGCCTGTCCCGGCAGGCCCTCGCGCTCGGCGGTCTCCTCGGCGATCACCGGTATGTCCGGCGCCTCCGCGCGGAGGATCTCGACGATGATCGCCTCGGCCCGCTCGTCGGCGCGGGTAACCGGAGAGTCGTCGGCCTTGTGCCGCACGCTCGGCGCATCGGCGCCGTTGTAGACCTCGAGGATAGCGACACCGGCGCGGTGCGCCGCGCGGCGCGCGATCTCCAGGAGTGAGCGCAGCTCCGAAATACTCATACGGGACAGTTCACATGGATGTCGACGTTGTGGCGGGACCGGGTGAGTGGGCTAAGATAGGGGTGTCCGCGACACGCACCAACCCTCTTTTTCGGAACACCGCATGTGTGGGCGATATCTGCTGAAGGCGCCTGCCGATGCGTTGCGGCGGGCCTTCGGGTTCGTCGAGCAGCCGAACCTGATGCCGCGCTACAACATCGCGCCCACCCAGGACGCGCCCGTGATCCGCGAGCGGCGCGAGCCCAAGGGCGAGCGCACGCTGCAGATGCTGCGTTGGGGCCTCATCCCATGGTTCGCCGAGGACATGAAGGGCGGCGCCAGGCTCATCAACGCGCGCTCGGAGAGCATCGCCGCCAAGCCGTCCTTCCGCGAGGCGTTCCGCAAGCACCGATGCCTGGTGCCGGCGGACGGCTTCTACGAGTGGCGCGCCGAAGGCAAGCTGAAGCAGCCCTATCTGATCCAGCGCCGCGACCGCGAGCCTTTCGCCTTCGCCGGCCTCTGGGAGCGCTGGGTCCCCAAGACACAGCCGCCGGAGCCTGCCTACATCGACAGCTTCACAATCGTCACCACCGATGCGAACGCGCTGCTGAAGCCGCTGCACGACCGCATGCCCGTGATCCTCGCACCCGAGGACTGCGCGCGCTGGCTCGATCGCGGCTCGAGCGAGGCAGAGCTCAAGGCGCTGCTGAAACCCGCACCCGAGGACTTGCTCGGCTATTTCCCGGTGAACCCTCGCGTCAACGCCGCGGCACCCGACGACGCGGGACTCATCGAGCCCACGGGAAGCGAAGTTACAGTCGCGTAGCGTGAAAGGCGCGGGCTTCCATGGTCAGCGCACCTCCACGTCCTCCCAGAAGCCGAAGCGGTCGGTGACCAGTTTCATCTTGGGAAGCGGCGCCTCGTAGAGCCAGGCGGCGCGCGGGTGGCGGGCGCCGTCCACCACCAGATCGTAGAAC
>DATNIT010000141.1:0-9185 GCA_035604335.1 Allostellaceae bacterium
CATGAGCGATACTGCTCCCGTCAGCTTGCCAGCCCTGGCATCCTGAAAAGGCGGCCCAGCCCGCCGAGGAGCACTGCTCCTACACCACGCCACGGGGCACGATCACTGCTTTCAATCCACCGCCGACGTTCAGTACCAAGCTGGGCGGCGGTCAGCTTGTTATCCAATGTGCTTCGTGTCCGATGTTGCGAGTTCGATGTTGCCACTTGTTGCCAAAGGGAACCGCAATCGAGCCACAACCGAACTGCATACTTGAGATTATGAGGATAGGGAGCGGGAGCTAAGTTGCTGATAGGGAACCGGTGGCCGAGAGCCTTAACCTCGCCTCTTGTTCTCCGAAGGCAAAGGTCGCACGTTCGAATTTTGTAGGATCCGCCAGCTAAGCCGCAGAAATCATGGGAATCGCGAGAGCGCGCCAGCGCGAGCCAACTGACCGTCCGCACCCGCTCGCCGAGCACGGCGCATCCGAGCACTGCCGTGAGCAAGTGGCGCACTGCTGATGATGACCCAGTACATCGGTCACGGATGTCAGCTTGAGTGCCATCACCACCGCGGTCGAGGCACTGGCGTAGCAGAGCGCAACCAGCTCGCGCCCAGCTGCCCCGTTTTGCGCCCGCTCCAGAGGGTATCTTCGGTGCCGGATCATCCCATGCTCCGAATGCGCCCATAGCTGCTACTTGCGCAGCCCTGTGACGATCACGCATGCGGCCACAATCAAAGCTGCTCCCGCCCACATTGCCATCGTCGGCACCTCGGCGAAAAACACAAACCCCAACAGCGCCGCGTACGGCAGCGCTAGGTAGTCTACCGGCGCCAGCACGCCCGCCTGCGCGCGCCGATACGCCCAGGTCAGCAGAAAATGCCCGGTCACGCCCAGCACCGCGATCAACGGAAAGACGAACCAGATCGACGCCGATGGCGTCTGCCACGTCGCCATCGCGAATGGCAACGCAACAAGGCTCGGCACGACGTGCTGGATCAGCACTATCGAGGTCGCGGCATCGCGTTGCGCCTGGCTGCGCAGCATCACGTTGTTCAATGCATACGTCACAGCCGAACCCGATACCGCGGCGATGCCTATCAGGTCGCCGCTGAGCGCCTGGGCATCGGACAGCGTGTCCCAGGCGATCACGCCGACTCCCGCCAGCCCGAGCAGCACCGCGCCCAATACGCTTGCGCGCAGCCGCTCGCCCAGCAGCAGTGCGGCCAGCAAGGCGAGCATCAGCGGCGCGAGGTAGCTCAGCGTCAGCGTCTCCGCGAACGGCAGCCGGCGCAGCGCGGTGAAGAACAGCATCAAGGAGATGACGTTCAGTACTCCGCGCGGCGTGTTTGCCTTCCAGGAGGAGAGCGTGGGCCAGCCGGCGCCAGTTCGCCACATCGCCAGCAACACCAGCGGAATGCCGAACAGGTAGCGCATCGCCACCACCTCGATGATGGGGAGACCATGCGGCAGCGCCTTCACAACCCCGTCCATAGTGGTGAACAGCAGGATCGCGCCGGTTGCCACCGAGAACGGAACGATCGGGCGCGCATGGTCAGTGGCATAGGTCGGACTCATGGCGCGCCAACTCGTCTGGATTGCTGAGCCGTCAACTTGGTACGATTTTCAATAATCGGGTTGCCCGTGCGCAAAGCGGCAAAGAAGCAATCTTGCACGCCAAACCAACACCGTTCAGTCTAACGGCTTGTGCTCTTTTCATCGCTAACCATCAATTGGGAGACTCCCAACATGCTCGCCTACGTCATGGTTGGAACCAACGATTTGCAGCGCTCTGCCAAATTCTACGACGCGGCGCTCGCGCCGCTCGGTCTCGTGCGGACGGGGGACATTGATCGCTACTTTGGCTATGGTCCGAAGAGCGCGCCGTCGGAAGCCCAGTTCTACGTGACCAAACCCTACGATAAGAAGCCAGCGACGTTCGGAAACGGCACGATGATATCGCTGGCGGCGAAATCGCGGCGGGCGGTCGATGAGTTCCACGCGGCCGCACTCGCGAGCGGTGGCACTGATGAAGGCAAGCCGGGACCCCGTCCGGCTGACGGAAGCAACTACGTTGCATACGTCCGCGATCCGGATGGCAACAAAATCTGTGCCTACTGCGAGAAGGCGAAGTAGGTCGGTCTCAGGAGGGGCGTCGGGATTGGATCTTCTCCGCAGAGGCCTTAGCCAATTCCGCAGCTCAGCTGGATAGGGCGCGGCCCTTCGAAGGCAAGGGGCGTGAATCTGAAGGGCCTCAGCAGACACCCGACGGAGCACCCGCGTTCTCTCGAGAGGACTCCTCCTTCACGACAGTGCCCGCTTGGCGAGGCTCCGCTTCCTGACAGACTCGACAAACCCAACCACCAAACTGCCCAGGAGAGAAAATCGGCGCATGAGCGTGCCCGCGTCGCATATTGACGCAGTCTCTGGTTGGCAATGCCCGCAAAATCCGCCGTAACGGCGGGGCTTCCGGTGCCGCTACGCAGAGACCGTGCCCGCAGCGGGACTGGTTGGCGGAGGGGGCGGGATTCGAACCCGCGATAGGGTTTCCCCTATGCACGCTTTCCAAGCGTGTGCCTTCAACCGCTCGGCCACCCCTCCGGTAGCGCCAGATTGTCCGCCCTGCGCCAAGGGTGCGCGAGACTAGCCAAGCGGGCCGCCCCGCGCAATTCCGTTGCGCGCCGCGCGGGCGCTACCTAAGGTGTCGACGGCCCGCAATCCAGTTACCTCCGCGGGCACCAACCCAAGGGGAGGCCGGATGCTGCTGGGCCGTCTCGTCGGCTGGCTCCTGATGATCCTCGCCCTGATCGCCGAGGGGCACGACCTCTGGGGCCTCTGGGACACCGGCCATTATCAGGTCTCGGCCTTGGGCCAGCTCTGGGCCGAGGTGAACCGGAACAGCCTTTTGCTGCTGCAGCCCGCGATTCAGCGCCACGTCGCCGTGTGGATCTGGGACTGGCTGATTTTCCCCGTGCTTCAGTGGCCGGCGGCGCTCACGCTCGCCGTTCCTGGCTTTCTGCTCATCTGGGCGTTCCGCCGACGGGACCGGCGGCGCCGGCACTAGAGAACTTTTCCCCGCCGGCCACGCGCGCGACCAGCCGCCGATAGAGATAGGCGAGCGCCACCAGACTCGCGCCGAGGCCCAAGAAGGACGCCGCGCGATAAAGCCCGGTGAGCGCCGCCATGTCGAACCCGAATGCCTTCACCGCCACCACCGCGCCGATCGCGAGGCCGGCAAGCCGCAACGGCGCATCGCCGCGCCAGATACCGAACCCCAGCAGTGCCGCGCCATAGACGAGCCACGCCGCGGAATAGGCGTACCACTCCGCGGTCGAGGGCGCGCCCCGGTTGAGGTATTCGCCCTGGAACCAGTGCCGCGTCTCGAGGCTCAGGTAGAAGAAACCGAGGGCGAGCGCGGCGACCGCGGCCGCAATGGCGACGGCCGTCTGCTCGCGGGCGCGAAGCTCGCGAGCGAAGGCCGCGGCGAGCACCGCGGGCAGGGCATAAGCCGGCAACAGCGAATCCAGAATCAACCCGCGCCCGACGGAAACCGAAGACAGCAGCGGGCTCGATAGCACGACCGAGATCAGGAGGACGTGCAGCGCCGCCACGCTCGCGATCGCGCGCCAGGCGATCTCGCGCACGCGATCGTCGATGCCGAGCGAGCGGCGCGCGAGCAGATAGGCGATTGCGAGCCACGACGACGACTGCAAGCCTTGCTCCAGCAACCCGAAGACGCCGCCCGTGAGCCGCCCGCCCAAAGCCCAGTGGTGAATTTCCAGCGACACGAGCGCCAGCGCGAGGGCGAGCGCACCCGCCTCGAGCAAGAGCACCGCGATGTCCTCGCGCTCTTGCCGGAAGAGCCACGCCGCCAGCCCGAAGGCCGCGGCCGGCACGCCGTAGAGATAAAGGAGATCGTTGAGGAACGGCGCCGGATCGAGCGGATACTCGAGGAGGCTCGGATTGAGCAGCAGCCGAACCAGCACCACGGCCGCGACCACGCCGGCAATCACCCGGAACGCCGGCGTGGCGATGCGTCGGTTGATCCAGCCGAGCGCCGGCAGCTCCAGCGCCAAGGCCAAGGTCAGGAACTTCAAGCGCCACGTCATGGTGATCGCGAGACTCACGCCTGCCGTCATGGCGACCGCATAGGCCGCGAGCGCGAAGCGAAGCTTCAGACTTTGACGCGCCGCGGGCGCCAGCCACTCCGCCGCGAGCAGCGCCAACGCGCCGAGGCCGAGCGCCGCCGCCGCCCACGGCAGGCTGACCGCGAACTGCTCGAGCCGGCCATAGGCCGCAACCAGCAGCAGCAGCGGCGTCGCAGCGGACACGATGGCCCAGCGCGCGGGATTGGGCACGCGTGCGAGCAGCGCGAAGCCGCCGAGCCCGTAGACGACGCCCACCGTGGCGGCCACCGTGAGGTAGCTGCCCGTGCCGGTGGTCGGCGGCACCATCAGGAGATGGAGCCGGCCGCTTTCGGGTCCCGGCATCGCCGGAAAATCCCAGCCGGCGATCACCGCCGCCTGCAGCAGCGCGCTGATCCAGACCAAGCGATCGACCCGCGGAAAGCGCCAAGCCAGCGCCGCGAACATCGCGGAGAGCGCGGCCGCGAAGCCGAGCGCCACGGTGTCCGAGCGCTCGATCTGCACGAGCGCAAACATGAGAAGCGCCGCGGCGACGGCCGCGCCCCAGGCCGCGATGTGCCGTACGCCGAGCGCAGCCTCGGCGCCCACGGCGTCCGCCACCAGCAGGAACCAGAGCGGCAGCGCCAGGAGATAAAGCCCGAGCGGCCACAACAGCTCCGCCTCGCTTGCTCCGGCCATCGATGCAAGCGCCCAAATCACGGCACCCCCGAGCGCCAGCCACGCGAGCCAGCCCCAGCCGCGCCAGCGCATCAGCGTCGCGCTGCCGGCGGTGACGATCGCGACGTAGCCGAGCAGTCCCGCAATCGAGGGATTCGGCGTGGTCACGATCAGCGGTACCGCGTAGGCGCCGGCGATGCCGAGCCACGCCATGAAGACGCCGTGCAGCAGCGACAGCAACACCGTCGCGGCTGCCACCAATGCCAGCAGGGCAAAGGCCACGAGCGGCCCCAGCAGATGATAGAGACCGTGCGCGGCGTAGAGGCTCGCGAAGAGCGCGACCGAGCCCGCGGCGGCAAGCGCAGGCGGGATCGCGTCGGGTGCGCCGTCGGCTGGCAGGCGCAGGTCGCGCTGGCGTACCCACTCGGCGAGCGCCCACAGCCCCAGTCCCAGAACCACACCCGCCGTGACCCGCGCGGCGGGGCCGAACCAGCCTTGCTCGATGGAGAATTTCACGAGGAAGTAGGCGCCGAACGCCAATGCAACGCCGCCGAGCCACACGGCCCAGCGCCGCATCACGCGCTCCTCCAGGGACTCGCGCGGGACTGCGGGCGTGGGCGTGGCCGCGCGACTTGGTTTCGCGCCAGCCCATTCGCGTGCCGCCGCGGGCGCACCGGTCGGCGCGGGCACCGCCGGCGTCGCCGGCCTAGGGGTCGCCGCGGGCGCCGCGGCCGCGCCGGGCGCGGGCTCCGACACCGGCACGTTCGCCCCGGCAAGCGCGGTGCGCAGCCGCGCGAGCTCGAGCGTGAGCGCATTGAGGCGCTCGGCGACCCGGCTGCGCTCGCTCAGGTACAGCACGACCAGCACGGGAAGCCCCAACACCTCGACGACGATCAGGACCCCGAGCAGGATTAACAGCCCATACATCGTCCCCCCACCTCTGCCCCCTCACCCTCCCGGCGTCCCCGCGCCGGGCCCCTCTACCGCGCTTGAGCGGGAGAGGGAGAGGCCCATGCCCTGAGCCTGCTGTGGGGCATGGGAGTGTCAGGGTAGGCGAAGCGTGTCGCGCCCGCCACTAAGACTGGTCGCCCATCTTGAGGGCGGCGATGAAGGCGGATTGGGGAATTTCCACCTTGCCGAATTGGCGCATGCGCTTCTTGCCCTCTTTCTGCTTCTCGAGCAGTTTTCGTTTCCGCGTGACGTCGCCGCCGTAGCACTTCGCGAGCACGTCCTTGCGCATGGCCTTCACAGTCTCGCGCGCGATGATGCGTCCGCCGATCGCCGCCTGGATCGCGATCTGGAACAGCTGGCGCGGGATCAGGTCCTTGAGGCGCTCGCAGAGCGCGCGACCGCGCCGCTCGGACTGCGCGCGGTGCACGACGAGCGAGAGCGCGTCGACGGGCTCGCCGTTCACGAGGATGTTCATGAGGACGAGGTCGCCCGCCTCGTAGCCGTCCATCTGGTAGTCGAAGCTGGCGTAGCCGCGGCTGACGGATTTGAGCCGGTCGTAGAAGTCGAACACGACCTCGTTGAGCGGCAGGCGGTAGGTCACCATGGCGCGGCTTCCCGCGTAGGTCAGGTCCTTCTGCACGCCGCGCCGCTCCTCGCAGAGCGCCAGCACCGAGCCCAGGTACTCGTCGGGGACCAGGATGGTCGCCTTGATCCAGGGCTCCTCGATGTGGTCGATCCTCATGGGATCGGGCATGTCCGCGGGGTTGTGCAGCTCCTTGATCTGGCCGTTGGTGAGGTGGATGCGATAGACCACCGACGGCGCCGTGGTGACGAGATCGAGATCGAACTCGCGCTCGAGCCGCTCCTGGATGATCTCGAGGTGCAGGAGCCCAAGGAAGCCGCAACGAAAGCCGAAGCCCAGCGCCGCCGAGGTCTCGGGCTCGTAGGTGAAGCTCGCGTCGTTGAGGCGCAGCTTCGCCAGGCTCTCGCGGAGCTTGCCGTAGTCGTTCGCGTCGGACGGAAAGAGCCCGCAGAACACCACGGGCTGCACAGGTCGGAAGCCCGGCAGCGGCTCGGCCGCGAGGCGGCGCTCCTCGGTGAGCGTGTCGCCGATCCGGCAATCCGCCACCGACTTGATGCCCGCGGTGATGAACCCGATCTCGCCGGGACCGAGCTCGTCCACCGGCGTGCCCTTGGGCGTGAAGATGCCGACGCGCTCCACCGTGTGCGTGGCGCCGGTCGCCATCATGCGGATCTTGAGGCCGGCCTTGAGCACGCCGTCCTTGACGCGCACCAGCGTCACCACGCCCAAATAGGCGTCGTACCAGCTGTCCACCAGCAGCGCCTTGAGCGGCGCCTCGGCGTCGCCTTTGGGCGGCGGCAGGCGCTGGACCAGCGCCTCCAGCACGCCCTCGATGTTGAGCCCGGTCTTGGCGGAGATCAGCACCGCGCCGGAGGTGTCGAGGCCGATCACGTCCTCGATCTGCTGCTTGACGCGCTCGGGCTCCGCCGCGGGCAGGTCGATCTTGTTGAGGACGACCACGATCTCGTGGTTCGCCTCGGTCGCCTGGTAGACGTTGGCGAGCGTTTGCGCCTCGACGCCCTGGCTCGCGTCCACCACCAGGAGCGAGCCCTCGCAGGCCGCGAGCGAGCGGGAGACCTCGTAGGCGAAGTCGACATGGCCCGGCGTGTCCATGAGATTGAGCTCGTAGGTCTCGCCGTTCTGCGCCTTGTAGGTGAGGCGCACGGTCTGCGCCTTGATGGTGATCCCGCGCTCGCGCTCGATGTCCATGCTGTCGAGCACCTGCTCGCGCATCTCGCGCATCTCCAGGGCGCCGCAGCGCTCAATGAGCCGGTCGGCGAGCGTCGACTTTCCGTGGTCGATATGGGCGATGATCGCGAAATTGCGGATATGCGAGAGGTCGGTCACGAGGGATCGAGGCCTAGGCGACGGGGTTCATGGAATGGCCGCGACCATAGGGGCGGAGCGTGTCGGACGCAACGCTCGGGGTGCCTCGGGTAGCCGGTCGCACCAGGATCTTACTGATAATGCTTACTTAATCGGATTGGGTTCGTTTCGCAAAATTTAACTTATTCGGCCCCTTCGCCTCGCGTCTCTGCCCCGGGCAAACCGCTTCCTGCGTACACCTTCGTGTGCAAGGGGAGAGGATCAGCCAACTGGGATAAAATTCTTGGCCGGCGGCTGCACCTTCAGCGGCATCTGCACGTGCCGGTCGGGCTTAATTGCCGTTGCTCTGCTGCTTCGGTGTCAGAAACTCTCTAGCTGTCTCATCGACGAAATGACTGGGCTTCCACCCCTTAATGATACGTGGCGCAATGAACTCGTCACCCGCGCCGACTGAATGGTGCTCATTAGTGCTCCGGTGCTCGCAGTACTCCCGTGCTCGGGTGCTCTCTAGGGGTCGAGGCCAGCCTTGCAATGTACGCCACAATGGCGTACACTAATTTTTAGATAGGAGCACGCATGTCCCGATCCCAGACCGCCAAGCGAGACCGCATGCATCTGCGCCTCGATCTGCGCACCAAGCGCACCCTTGAGCGGGCGGCGGCCTATGAGGGAAAGAGCGTCACCGATTTCGTGCTGGCGACAGCCATCGCGGCGGCGGAGCGAGTGGTCGAGCGGCGCGAGAAAGTGGTCTTGCCGGCGGCTGACTGGGATCTGTTCTTCCGGGCGCTCGTCAGCCCTCCGCCGCCGAATAGGATACTCAAGGCAGCCGTAAGGCGCTTCCGCGAGCGTCGTGGAGCCTGAGCCGCCGCGGATCGAGCCGCTGGAACCACGGCACGACCGGGCCTCCTTCGCCTGTGGCGAGCCCGCGCTCGATGCCTATCTGATGCGCCAAGCCTCGCAGGATGTCCGGCGCCGGGTCGCGCAGGTGTTCGTCCTTGTTGGCGACACGCCCGAGGCCATAGCGGGCTATTACAGCCTCAGCGCGGCGAGCTTCGAGCGCGGAGAGTTGCCGGAGGCGCAAGCAAAACGGCTGCCACACTATCCCGTGCCGGCGGCGATCCTAGGACGGCTCGCCGTCGACCGGCGCTATCAGGGTCGCCGCTACGGCGAGACACTGCTGCTCGACGCGGCTCGCCGCGTGCTGCGCGCGAGCGATGCGGTCGCGATGCATGCCCTCATCGTCGATGCCAAGAGCGATGCCGCCGCTCGATTCTACGCACGCTACGGCTTCCTGCCCTTCGCGACCAATGCGCGCCGCCTGTTCCTGCCGCTCGATACCTTCGCGAAGGCGGGTCTATAGTCGAGCGCTCGTGATGGCGCGATCGAGCAATGCTGCGTGGTGGCCGCGGATGCCCGGCGGGTCGATCAGCGCCGCGCCGGGCCGTCCTCCGCCCGCTGAATCACGCTGAGGCAGAGCAGCATGTCGACACGGCGGCCGTCGGCGGCGAGCGGCAGGACGATGCGCTCGACCTCCTGCACGAAG
>DATNIT010000142.1:0-11123 GCA_035604335.1 Allostellaceae bacterium
GAATTGGTTGCGGGGAGAGGATTTGAACCTCTGACCTTCAGGTTATGAGCCTGAAGGCCGCTTGGTCGTCGGTTGCTGCGACGCATGCTGCTTCCTATGGGACCATCCTCACGATGCCTTGGCCTGAATCGTGGCCGCCGCCAGTGGACGACTTAGGAAGGGGCGGACAACGTCACACGGGGCATCTAATGCGAGCAATCTGATCAGCAAGCATAGGTAGTTCGTAAGAACCGTACTCACGTCCAACATCGCCGCTTGCGTGCCCAGTCAGATAATCGTGGTTTTCCTCGCTGATGCCGGCAATGCGGCAGACAGTTTTGAAACGATGGCGCCAGCTATGATTGGGTGCAATCTTCGGATCGGTGATGCCGACCTCCTGACGAATCCAACGCCCGATCGTCTTGGAGCCATTGCCGCCGCGTCGGCCAAATCGATCTGGCGTGACATTCGGAAAGAGTGGGCCGTTCTTAGGCAATGATGCGACGTAGTCGAGGAAGCCTTCGTCGATAATGGCTGAATGCAGTGGCACCGTACGCTCCGCCCCTTCATTCTTGAGCGATGCGCTGTCTCCCCGGTAGTCCAGCCGAATGTGAAGACAGGGAACACCCCCAATCATCTCAACATCCTTCGTCATCGCTCCGCAGATTTCGTCCAAGCGCGCACCCGTGAACGCACATAGCCAGGGTACCCAACGCTTGTGCGGTTTCGTCTCAGCGCGGGTGGCAAGCAGGATCAACCGAGCAGCTTCATCAGAGTATCCACGACGTGGCTTTGCCTTTCCCTTTACAAGGAATTTCACGCTGACCGCCGGGTTCGTCGTGACCCTTTTGTTGACGAAGGCGTAGTTGTAGAGGGTTTTTATCATTGTCAGGCGATTGCGGACGGTCTTGGCCGCCCGACCCGAACCGACCATAGCGTCCTTCCAGGCGATTACGTCACCTTCGGTGACCTGCGCGGCATCATCATGGCCGACCTGTCTAACCAGGCTTTGAACTACGCGTTCCCACGCGTAGCGAGTTTTCCTCACAACTCGCCGCTCTTTCTCCCATTCGTCCAGGAGCGCCGAGAACTTATAGGGTCGCGCGCGACCGGTGGGCGCTGCAGTCGTCCCCTCGACAGGAGCCGGATTGCCCGAGGCATAGGCGGCGAGTTCTTCCGGCGACACCTTAAGATCATCGATCGCCTTGTCGAGTGCCAGTCGAGCCTTCCAGCGCCGATCGATTTCTCCGGCATATCCTCCTGCTTCCTCATGGTGGATGCTCCGGCATTCTCGCATGAGGCGACGGTATGCTCCCGATCCGGGCTTCACATTCAATTCGGTTGCGGAAATGAAGCCGGTTAGAGATTCCGTTAATTCCGCCTCGTCCACTAATGCCCACCGCTTCGGATGAACGCCGGGATGAAAGCGGCTGCCTCGCGCTTTAACGAACCAGCGGTACCACTCGAGCGCCATTCGCTCCACACGATGATCCGGGATTGGCGGCCAGTCGCCGGCTTCAGCGAGCCGAATGGTCTCTAAGAACTCGGCGATCACCGGGACCGCCAAGCCGTTTGCGACTGCTTTGTCCGCCGTTCCAAGAGGCCGAGTCAGGTAGGGCTTTCCAATTGCAGCACGTGCCGCCTTCGGCACCGGCTTACGCACACGCCACTTGCCCTTCCAAAGTTGAAGATACGGCATTCGGGCACCCATAGTTCCCCTCCATAGTACCCCGGAGGAGACAACAAGTCACTGATTCGGCTAACCTATAGCAGCACCCGCCACTTAGATGAAGCTTGGCGGAGAGGGAGGGATTCGAACCCTCGGTACCCAGTAAAGGGCACAACGGTTTTCGAGACCGCCCCGATCGACCACTCTGGCACCTCTCCGCGGTCGGCTCTGGGCGGGGTCGGCCCCTCGGGCCGCCCCTCCCGAAGGGCGGCGGAGCCTACCCCAGGGTCGCCGGCCCCGCAACCGGCCCGGCCGCCAAAGCCCGCCAAAAACGTTGACTTGAGGGGCGCGGCGGCTATAGTGCCGGCCTCCGCGGACGGGGTTCGGCCCGTCCGTTCGAGTTTTGAGCCCGTTGCACCCGACTTAGCGAAGCACCCCTCGCCCATGTATGCCGTGATCCGCACCGGCGGAAAGCAATATAAGGTCGCCAAGGACGACGTGATCGTCGTCGAGACCGTGCCCGCCGAGGCGGGCGCCACGGTGACGCTCGGCGATGTGCTGATGGTGTCCGACGGCGCCGCCACCACCGTGGGCACCCCCACGGTATCGGGCGCCGAGGTGACCGCCACCGTTGTCGAGCACAAGCAGGGCGACAAGGTCTTAATCTTCAAGAAGCGGCGGCGCCACAACTATCGCCGCAAGATCGGCCATCGGCAGCCGCTGACGGTCCTGAAGATCACCGGCATCAGCGCCGGCAAGTAGTCAGTAGGAGATCCTCCATGGCCCATAAAAAGGCAGGCGGCTCCTCGCGCAACGGGCGCGATTCCGGAGGCCGCCGTCTCGGTCTCAAGGCGTCGGGCGGCGAGATCGTGGTGCCCGGCAACATCCTCGTGCGTCAGCGCGGGACCGAGTATCACCCCGGCCGCAACGTCGGCATGGGACGCGACCACACCATTTTTGCGAAATTGGCCGGCGAGGTGACATTCCACCGCGGCCGCGGCGGGCGCGTCTTCATCTCGGTGCTGCCGCGACCGGCGGAGGCTGCCGACTAGGCCGTTTCGCCCGGGCGCCGCGGCGCCTTTCGAGACCGAAGGGGGAATGGCACGCCATTCCCCCTTTTTCGTGCCCACGCCTCAGACTTGAGAGACCCCGCCCGTGCAGTTCCTCGACCAATGCAAGATCTTCCTCCGCAGCGGCGACGGCGGCGCGGGATCGGCGAGCTTCCGGCGCGAGAAGTTCATCGAGTTCGGCGGTCCCGACGGCGGCGATGGCGGACGCGGCGGCGATGTGATCTTCGAGACGGCGGCCAATCTCAATACGCTGATCGACTACCGATATCAGCAGCATTTCCGGGCGCAGAACGGGCGCGGCGGCGCCGGGCGCAACCGCAGCGGCGCCGCGGGCACGCCTCTCGTGCTGCGGGTGCCCGTCGGGACCCAAGTGCTCGACGAGGACCGCGAGACCGTGCTGTTCGACCTGCTCAAGCCCGGCGAGCGCACGGTGTTCCTGCACGGCGGCGACGGCGGCTTCGGCAACACCCACTACAAGAGCTCCACGAACCGCGCGCCGCGCCGGGCTGATCCGGGTTGGCCCGGCGAGGAGCGCTGGGTGTGGCTGCGTCTGAAGCTGATCGCGGACGCCGGGCTCGTGGGCTTGCCGAATGCGGGCAAGTCGACGCTGCTCGCCGCGGTCTCCCGCGCCAAGCCGAAGATCGCGGATTACCCCTTCACCACCCTGAAGCCGCAATTGGGCGTGGTGCGCGTGGGCGACGAGGAATTCGTGTTGGCGGATCTCCCCGGCCTCATCGAGGGCGCGAGCGAGGGCTCGGGCCTCGGACACCGTTTCCTCGGCCATGCCGAGCGCTGCGCCGTGATCCTGCACCTGATCGACGGCACGCAGGACGACGTGGTCGGCGCCTACCGTACCATCCGCGCCGAGCTCGAGGCGTATGGCCAGGGCCTCGCGGAAAAGCCGGAGATCATCGGGCTCAACAAGGCGGACGCCATTCCGCGCGAGGACATCCCCAAGCTTCGCCGCAAGCTCGCACGCGCCTCCAAGGGAACCGTGATGGTGCTCTCGGGCGTCACCGGCAAGGGCGTGCCCGAGGTGACGGCGGCGCTCCTCAAAACGATCGAGGCCGCGCGCGAGCGGACCAAGGCTCCGGAGCCGGTGTCATGACGGCACTCGCGGACTCCCGTCGCCTGGTGGTGAAGATCGGCTCGGCGCTCCTGGTGGACGATGCCAGCGGCGATATTCGCCGGGGCTGGCTGGAGGCGCTCGCGGACGACGTCGCCCGCTGCGTCGGGCGCGGCCAGGAGGTGCTGCTGGTCTCCTCCGGCGCGATCGCCGTGGGCCGCCGGCATCTCGGCCTCGCCGGTGCCGCCCTCAAGCTCGAGGAGAAGCAAGCGGCGGCGGCCACCGGCCAGATCCGCCTCGCGCATGCCTACCAGGAAGCGCTGGCGCGGCACCGGCTCACGGTAGCTCAGATCCTGCTCACGCCCGAGGATACCGAGGAGCGCCGCCGGCATCTCAACGCGCGCGCGACGCTGACCGAGCTTCTGGCGCTGAAAGCGATTCCCGTGATCAACGAGAACGATACGGTGGCAACCGCGGAGATCCGCTTCGGCGACAACGACCGCTTGGCGGCGCGAGTGGCGCAGATGGTGAGCGCAGACACGCTGGTGCTGCTCTCGGATATCGACGGGCTCTACACCGCCGACCCTCGCACCGACACCGCGGCACGACATATTCCGGAGGTGCGCGAGCTCAGCGCGAAGATCGAGGCGATGGCGGGGTCGGCACCGCTGGGCATGAGCTCCGGCGGCATGGTTACCAAGCTCGCCGCCGCCCGCATCGCCATGACCGCGGGCTGCCGGATGGTGATCGCCAAGGGCGCCGCGCTTCATCCGCTGAGCGCGCTCGAGGCCGGCGCGCGCGCGACCTGGTTCATGCCCTCCTCGGAGCCCTTGACCGCGCGGAAGCGCTGGATCGCCGGCAGCCTGAAGCCGCTGGGCGCGCTGATGGTCGACGACGGCGCCGCGGCCGCGCTGAGCCGCGGCACCAGCCTGCTGCCGGCGGGCGTGGTGGCTGTCGAGGGCGATTTCGAGCGCGGCGATCCCGTACTGGTGTGCCGGCGCGACGGGCGGGAAATGGGCCGAGGCCTCTCGGCCTATTCGAGCGCCGATGCGCGCGCCATCGCCGGACATAAGAGCCGCGAGATCGAGGCGATCCTGGGATACCGCGGCCGCGACGAGGTAATCCACCGCGACGACCTCGTGATGGCGCGGGAGCGATGACCCGTCGGCCTCGCTCCGAGCTAGGCGCGAGCGCGCCGGCGCCACTCGAACACGAGCGCGGCCAGACTGCCAACCGTGACTGCGCACGCGCCCGCGACCAAGCCGCCGATCGGCACCAGGTCGAAGGCCATTTCGCAGAGGAAACCGCCGTGGGCGATGTCGACGGCAGCGGCCCAGAATCCCAGGATGTCGTAGAGTGCCACGAAAAGCGTACCGGTGATCGCAAGCACCGCCAGGAAGAGCGTCGTTCGGCTGCGGGCGGCCAAACGCACGCAGCCGCTCAGCAGCAGGAAGGGTGTCAGGCTCACGCCCGCATAAACGAGGAGCGCCAGCATGGCGCCGAGCCCGAACTCATCCCAAATCCCGATCTGGTGCGCCAGCGACTTGCCGACGCCGGCGAGACCCGGCTCGCCGAAGAAGCACGTGGTGCCGGTGACCACGACCATCACGGCGGTTGCGATCCCGCAGAGCGACAGGATGATGGCGCCGCCCACGAGCGGAAGCCAGCAGAGCAGTCTCCGGCGCCGGGTCTCGCCCTGCCCGCCATCGGCTGCATATCCGGGCCCGCTCATGGCATTCTCCCTCCCCCGCCATTCTGCACCATGAGACGCACTGCCACAAAAGCCGTGGACTTCCGCGGCGCCTCCGTTACGGTTTTGTCATGAGCGTGGTTCGCCCCCTGGAGACCGAGCTTGGCGTCGCCATGCGCGCGATCGGCCTCGCCGCGCGGGCGGCAGCACACCGACTTGCCCATGCGGACGCCGAGGCGAAGAGCCACGCGCTGCGCGTTTCCGCCAATGCCATTCGAGACCGCCGCGCCGAGATCCTTGCGGGCAATGCCCAGGATCTCGACGAGGCCGGGCGCGGCAAGCTATCCGCGGCGGTGGTCGATCGGCTGATCCTGGACGAGAAGCGCGTCGAGGGCGTCGCCCAAAGCCTCGAGGCGGTGGCGGCCTTCCCCGATCCCGTCGGCACCGTGTTGGCCGGGTGGACTCGGCCCAACGGGCTCGTGATCTCGCGCGTGCGCACGCCCCTGGGCGTGATCGGGATCATCTATGAATCGCGTCCCAACGTCACCGCCGATGCCGGCGGGCTGTGCCTGCGCGCGGGCAACGCGGCGATCCTGCGCGGAGGATCGGAGAGCTTCCATTCCTCGCGGGCGATCGTGCACTGCTTGCACGAGGGGCTCGCGGCCGCGGGCCTGCCCGAAGCCGCCATCCAGCTGGTGCCGACCCGCGACCGCGCCGCGGTCGGCATCATGCTCGGCATGTCGGAGTTCATCGATGTCATCGTGCCGCGCGGCGGACGCTCGTTGATCGAGCGCGTCCAGGCCGAGAGCCGCATCCCCGTGATCGCGCACCTCGAGGGCAACTGCCACGTCTATGTCGATCGCGCGGCCGACCTCGCGAAGGCGCGCGCGATCGTGCTGAACGCCAAGCTCCGGCGCGTCAGCGTCTGCGGCGCCGCCGAGACCCTGCTGGTGGATCGCGCCATCGCCGAGCGCGCGCTGCCGCCGATCCTCGCCGACCTCAGGGCCGGCGGCTGCGAGGTCCGTGGCGACGCGGCGACCCGCGCGCTCGATCCCACGGCCAAACCCGCGACCGAGCAGGACTGGCGCACCGAGTACCTCGACGCGATCATCGCGGTGCGCGTCGTCGACAGCGTCGAGGCCGCGATCGCGCACATCAACGAGTACGGCTCGCACCACACCGACGCCATCGTGACCGAGGATGCCGCGGCAGCCGAGCGCTTCCTCGATCGGGTCGAGAGCGCCATCGTGCTGCTCAATGCCTCGACGCAATTTGCGGACGGCGCGGAGTTCGGCATGGGGGCGGAGATCGGTATTTCCACCAACAAGCTCCACGCGCGTGGCCCAGTGGGCGCCGAGCAGCTCACCAGCTTCAAGTACGTCGTGCGCGGCAACGGGCAGGTGCGCCCCTGAGGCCACTGCTCGCGCTGCCGAGGACCCTGGCGAGCCGGACCCGCCGGCGGATCGGGCTGCTCGGCGGCTCGTTCAACCCGGCCCATCGCGGCCATCTCCATCTCAGCCTCGAGGCGCTGAAGCGTCTCGATCTGGACGAGGTCTGGTGGCTGGTGGCGCCGCAGAACCCGCTCAAACCGGTCAAGGGCATGGCACCCTTCGCAACGCGCCTCGCCGGCGCGCGCGCCTTGGCGCGGCACCCCCGGATCGCCGTCACGGACCTCGAGGCGCGGCTCGGGACCCGCTACACCGCCGACACTCTGGCCGAGCTCCGTCGGCGCTTCCCGGAGACCCGCTTCGTCTGGCTCATGGGCGCCGACAATCTCGCGCAAATCCGCCATTGGGAGCGCTGGCGCGATGTTTTTCGGCTGGCCGCCGTTGCGGTTTTCGACCGGCCTACCTATTGTCTAAGGGCGCTCGCTGGGCTTGCGGCTGAGCGTTTCAAGCGGCGGAGGAAGCCGCCCCGGGATGTGCGACGCCTAGCCGATGCGGAGCCGCCGGCCTGGGTGTTCTTCCCGATCCGCTTGGACGCAAGCTCGGCGACCGCTCTGCGCGCCCGGCACCGCCGGGCGGCCACGACAACGAGGTGACGACCATCCCGCGCGCGAAACCGATGCCCCGCCCGAAGGCGGGTCCCGCCCCCAGCCTCCTCGACTGCATCGAGCAGGCCCTCGACGACGGCAAGGCAGAGGACGTCGTCGTCATCGATCTCCAAGGCAAAACCAGCATCGCCGATCACATGGTGATCGCCACCGGCCGCTCCCAGCGGCAGGTCTCGGCGCTCGCCGAGCGCGTGCTGACCGCGATCCGCGAGCGCGGCAACGCCCGCGCGGGATCGGAGGGCATGCGCCAAGGCGACTGGGTCCTGATCGACGCCGGCGACGTCATCGTGAACCTGTTCCGCCCGGAGGTTCGCGGCTTTTACAACCTTGAGAAAATGTGGGGCGCGGAACTCGACGAGGCCGGCGGCGCCTCGAGCTGAGCCCTCGTGCGGCTCCTGATCGCCGCCGTCGGGCGACTCAAAACGGGCCCGCT
Source organism: Allostellaceae bacterium (assembly GCA_035604335.1). Lineage (GTDB taxonomy): Bacteria > Pseudomonadota > Alphaproteobacteria > ATCC43930 > CGMCC-115725 > DASZHJ01. The sequence continues at coordinate 7,961 of DATNIT010000142.1, forward strand.
CGCCGATCTGCAATCCGAATACGTGAAGCGGCTGAGCGAACCGATCGAGATCAAGGAGGTCGAGGAGCGGCGCTCCCTGTCGCCGGCTGAGCGCAAGGTCCGGGAGGGCCAGCTTCTGCTCGCGGCCCTGCCGGAGGGCGCCCTCGTCATAGCGCTCGACGAGCGCGGCAAATCCCTGGCGAGCGCCGGGTTCGCCGAGCGCTTGCAGCGCTGGCGGGTCGAGGGCGTCAAGGCTCTCGCATTCGTGATCGGCGGCGCCGACGGGCTCGCTCAACCCGTGGTGCAGCGCGCGGGCTTTACCCTCTCGCTCGGCGCCATGACTTGGCCGCATTTGCTGGCTCGAATCCTGCTGCTGGAGCAGCTTTACCGGGCCCAGCAAATCCTCGCCGGTCACCCCTATCACAGGGCATGAGCGCCGCCTTCCGCCCAACTGCCGCTTCCTCTATATAACGAGCCAATGGCACCCCCCTCTCGCCGCCCGCGTCCCGTGGTTCTCTGCATCCTCGATGGCTGGGGCCATCGAGCCCAATGCGAGGACAACGCCATCTGCGAGGCGAAGACGCCGGCCTGGCACCGGTTCCTGGCGACGTCGCCGCACGCCTTCCTGCAGGCGAGCGAGAGTTTCGTCGGTCTGCCCAAGGGGCAGATGGGCAACTCCGAGGTCGGACATATGAACATCGGCGCCGGCCGGGTGGTCCTGCAGGATCTGCCGCGCATCGACCAGGCGGTCGCCGACGGCTCGCTCGCGCGAAATCCGCGCCTGGCGGATTTCGTCGCCGCCCTCAAGAAGAGCGGCGGCGCCGTGCATCTCATGGGCCTGGTGTCGCCCGGCGGTGTCCATTCGCACCAGAGCCACATCGCGGCACTGGCCGAGCATCTCTCGAAGGCTGGAGTGCCCGTGCGCGTGCACGCGTTCCTCGACGGCCGGGATACCCCGCCCAACGCCGCGCGGTCCTATGTGGCGGATTTCGCCGCTGCAACCGGCCAGCTCGCGAAGACCGAGATCGCCACGGTCATCGGCCGCTATTTCGCCATGGACCGCGACAAGCGCTGGGACCGGGTGGAGAAGGCCTATCGCTGCCTGGTCGATGGCGAGGGCCGCTCGGCGGAGAGCGCCGATGCCGCGATCGCGCAAGCCTATGCCGCCGGCGAGAGCGACGAGTTCGTGCTGCCGACCCGGATCGGCTCCTATCAGGGCATGCGCGACGGCGACGGCGTGCTGATGACGAATTTCCGCGCCGACCGCGTGCGCGAGATCCTGGGCGCGCTGCTCGATCCTGGCTTCGCCGGCTTTGCTCGGCCGCGCGTCGTCAAGTTCGCGGCTGCGCTGGGCATGACGGAGTACTCCGAAGAGCTCAAGCGGTTCCTGCCGGCCTTGTTTCCGCCCCAGGACCTCAAGGACAGCTTCGGCGAGGTGGTCTCGCGGGCGGGACTGACGCAGCTCCGCATCGCGGAGACCGAGAAATACGCGCACGTCACCTTCTTCCTCAACGGCGGGCGCGAGCGCGAGTTCGCGGGCGAGAGCCGCATTCTCGTACCTTCGCCCAAGGTCGCGACCTATGACCTGAAGCCGGAGATGTCCGCCTACGAGGTGACCGACAAGCTGGTCGAGGCGATCGACGCCGGCCGCTTCGACGTGATCGTGGTGAACTACGCCAACACCGACATGGTCGGGCACACCGGCGACCTCGCCGCCGCGATCAAGGCCGTGGAGGCCGTGGACCGCTGCCTCGGCCGGCTCGCCGATGCCGTCAGCCGCGCGGGCGGCACCCTGCTCATCACCGCCGACCACGGAAACGCCGAGACGATGCGCGATCCGGAGACCGGCGAGCGCCAGACCGCGCACACCATCAACCCGGTGCCGGTGATGCTGGTCAACCCGCCCGCGGGCATCACCGGCCTCGCCGACGGACGGCTCGCGGACATCGCCCCCACGCTGCTGATGCTGCTGGGATTGCCCAAGCCCGCGGCGATGACCGGGCAGGCACTGGTTCAGCGCGCGAGCGAGCGCCGTGCCTCCGCCTGAGGCGCGGACGCTCTGCGCAGCCGGGCTCGCGCTGGCAAGTACCCTCATTGCGCTTGCGCCCGCGCGCGCGGATGACACGCCCGAGCAGAAGCTCCGAGCGGTCCAACGCGAGCTCGAGCAGAGCCGCACTCAGCAGGACAAACTCACGCGCCAAGCCGACGCGCTCGCGCTGGAGCTTCAGACCTTGCGGGCGGACGGCATTCGCGCGGCCGAGGCCGTGCAGACCCATGAAGCAACGCTCTCGACTCTCGAGGCGCAGCTGCAGTCGCTTGCCGCCGACGAGGCTCAAAAGCAAGCCGTGATCGCCCGTGATCGTGCCCACGAGGCGGAGCTGCTGGCCGCGCTGGCGCGCCTGGCCCTCAATCCCCCGGAGGTCCTGGCGCTCGGGCCACTCGCTCCGGAAGACGCCGTGCGCACCGGCATCCTGCTCAGCAACACGCTGCCGCGGCTGCGGTCGGAGGCGCAGTCGCTCAGCCTCGAGCTCAGCGATCTTCACCGGCTCCGGCAGGAGATCGAGCGCAAGCGGCTGGCGGCCGAGCTCGAGCGGCGCGGATTGGACAAGGACCGGCAGCGCCTCGACGGCCTGATCCGGCGCAAGACCGCGTTGCGCGACCAGGCGCTTCAGGGCGCGGAGGACACCAAGCAGCACCTCGACAAGCTCTCCTCGGAAGCGGGCGACCTGCACGACCTGATCACCAAGCTGGATGCCGACCGCAAGACGAGCGAGGACGCCATCGACCGCCAGGCACAGGTGGCGGCGATCCCGAGGCCCGATGTCGCCGTCAAGCCGGAAACGGTCACGGCGCCGCCGCCGGTGAGCCCCGGCCAAAGCCGGCCCAGGACCGTTCGGCCGTTCGACAAGGCCCGCGGCGCCATGGTCTACCCCGCCAGCGGCACGCTCGTGCTCCGGTATGGCGAGCTCGACGAATTCGGGGTTTCCAGCAAGGGCTTGACCCTGATGACGCGCGCCGGCGCCGTCGTGGTGGCGCCGTATGACGGCCAGGTCGAGTTCGCCGGCCCCTTCAAGGGCTACGGCCAAATCTTGATCATTCAACACGGCGACGGATATCATTCGCTGCTGGCCGGCCTCGAGCGGATCGACGGGGCGGTCGGCGACTGGCTCGTGGCGGGCGAGCC
>DATNIT010000143.1:0-19788 GCA_035604335.1 Allostellaceae bacterium
GCCTCGTCGCCGAGGCTCTTCAGAAGCGCGTCGTCGAGTGCCGTCCAGCCGCCGAGGAGCGGATATTTGCTCTTGAGTCCGATATCGGCATATTGCCGCATGAACTTGACCGGGTTCGAGCCGGCGAAGCCCTGCCACACCGCATCCACGTCCGAAATCTGGGCGAGATAGGGGGTGTAGTCGGGGGTGACGATCGGCACCCACAGCCTCTTCACGACCTTGCCGCCCTCGTCCTCGAAGACGCGCTGGAAGCCGCCCGCCTGCTCGTAGCCGAAGGCGAAGTCCTCGCAGATCGTCATCACGCGCTTGAGCTTCATCTCCTTGGCGGCGTAGTCGCCGAGCGGGTGGTTGCACTGCGAGGAGGTTGCCGAGGCGCGGATGAACCAGGGATTGGGCTTGCGCTGGGTCATGTCGTCCGCGGCGGCGAGGCTCAACATCGGCACCTTCGCCTGCGCGATGTAGTCGGTGATGGCGAGGAGCTCGAAAGCGGCGAGCGGGCCGACGATGAAGTCGACGGAATCGCGCTCGACCAGCTCCTGCGCCTTGGTCTTGGCCCCGGCCGGGTTGCCCCCGGTGTCCGCCGAGATGAGCTCGACCTTGCGGCCCGCGAGCACGTAGTTCTTCTCCTTGAGGAAGGCGGTGAGGCCCTGCTCCATCTGGATGCCGCCCTGGGCGAGCGGCCCGGTCTTGACCGTGAGGAGGCCGATGCGCGCGGCCTTGTTCTCTGCGATCGCAGGAGCCCATGGCAGGCTCGCGGCCAGGACCGCGCTTCCCAGAAACGCGCGGCGCTTGAGGGTCCAAGGCATGACATCCTCCCTTCAGCCCCGTTTGCCTGGGGCGTCCTTGATCGTTTGCTAAGCATGATGCGGGAGGGCGCCCGGACCCGTCTAGTGAAAAATGGGCGAGGGAGCCCGCACTTCCATGACCTTGCGGTCACGGCTTCCCTCATTTCCGCGATGCTCCGGCGTGCCGGCAATTTGCGCGGCGCTGTGCCGGCGAGCACCCATAAGACGCGACGGCGCCGGCACCCGCGGCACGGCAGCGTTGACCCGCGACGTTATCAGGCGATAAATAAACGAGGGCGGCAAGCTCGGGAGGCCCGCGCTGCCGCGCGATCAGCGCCGCCGCGGCCGACTGAGCGGCCGAGAGACCGTAAGCATGGCAGGCACGATGCGCCGAGGGCGGACGGAGTCTCCTCTGAGAGCGCCGCCGCGGAAACGGGTGACGCGCCTGCCCCGCGCGGAGCGCGAGCGCCAGATCATCCAGGCCGCCATTCGCTTCTTCGCCGAAGTCGGCTTCGCCGGCCGGACCCGCGAGCTCGCCGAACGCGCGGGCATCACGCAGCCGCTGCTCTATCGCTATTTCGCGACCAAGCGGGCCCTCATCGATCGCGTGTTCGAGGAGGTTTTCCTGAAGCGCATGGATCCGCGTTGGGGCCAGCTGATCGCCAACCGCTCGCGGCCGCTCGAGGAGCGTCTCGTCGAGTTCTACGCCGTCTATTCGCGCGCCACCTACACCTACGAGTGGATCCGCATCTACATGTTCTCGGCCCTCATGGGCAACAACTTCAACCGGCGCTACATCGGCATCGTCGAGGACACCATCCTCAAGCCGATCTGCAACGAGATTCGCCATTATTGCGGACTGCCGGGGGCCGACGTCATACCGATCAGCGAGCTCGAGCTCGAGCTCGAGCATCTCTGGGTGATGCACGGCGGCCTCTTCTACTATGCGGTGCGCAAATACATCTACCACAGCCGCGTCGGCGACGATTTCCTTGCTGTCGTCAAGCGCGCGGTCGTCGCCATGCTCAAGGGAGCGAGGGCGATCAGCACGCGCTGAACTGCGGCACCGGCGCCGGCGCTGGCGGCAGGCGGGGGAGGGAGCAATCATGAAGGTAGGCGTCATCGGCATCGGCATCATGGGCTCGGCAATCGCGCGCAATCTGATTGCCGCCGGCTCCGGCGTTGTGGGTTTCGACATCGACAAGGACCGCCTCGAGGCGTTACGGAGTGCGGGCGGAGAGGCACTGGGATCAGCGGAGGAGGTCGCTCGCGCGTGCGAGGTCGTGCTTACCAGCTTGCCGAGTGCGGCGGCGCTCGACGAGACCGTGGCGGGCCCGCGCGGATTGCTCTCGGCTCGCCGCAAGGGGCAGGTCATAGCCGAGCTCAGCACGCTGCCGATCGAGGTCAAGGAGCGCAATCGAGCGGCTCTCGAGGAAGCCGGAATAGCGCTCCTCGATTGTCCGCTGAGCGGCACCGGAGCGCAGGCCGTGACGCGCGACCTCGCGGTCTACGCCTCGGGCGATGCCGCCGCCTTCGGCCGCGCGAGCCCCATCTTCGCCCAGTTCGCGCGCGTCACTCACTATCTCGGCGCCTTCGGCAACGGCAGCAAGATGAAATTCGTCGCCAACCTCCTTGTGGCCATCCACAACGTGGCCACGGCGGAAGCGATGGTGCTCGGCATCAAGGCGGGGCTCGCTCCGGAGACGATTCGCGAGGTGATCGCGAGCGGGGCGGGAACCTCGCGCGTCTTCGAGCTGAGGGCCCCGCTCATGGCAGCACGGCGCTACGAGCCGCCCAGCATGAAGATCGACGTGTGGCAGAAGGACATGGCGGTGATCGGCAGCTTCGCCGCAGCACTCGGCGTTGCGACGCCGCTCTTCTCGGCGAGCGCTCCCGTCTACAATGCCGCGATCGACCTCGGTTTAGGCGGCAAGGACACGGCCGCGGTGTGCGCCGTGCTCGAGCGCATGGCGGGCCTCGAGCGAGGATGAGCGAGCGCATGCTGCAGCAGACGCAATTCTAAGACGCCGCGACGGAGGAATCGATCGATTGCGGCAGGGGCGTCGTCCACACTTTACCATCGACAATTTCGCATGACGACTATACACTGAACGCAATGCTCCTGGATCGGAGCAGTCCGGCGATGAGAGGCTGGGGCCATGGCCGTAGCCACTGCCGCGGCAAAGCCCGGTTCGTGGTGGAACCGACGCCTGCAAATCCCGCGGGAACGCGGGGCAGGAAATCGTGCCGGATACGGCCCCCGCCGAAACGACGCGCCGGAATTAACCTGAGAAACCGCCAGCTGAAATGGCTGGGGTGCCCAGGTGCTTGCCTCTCGTTGAAAGCAGAACGCGGGTCGCGACCGAGTGGCGTGGCACCAGCGGAGGAAAAGGGAGGATGGCCATGAATAGATTGAGCAGGCGCTCGGTGCTTCGCGCATCATTGGGATTGGCGGCGGCCGGGGCCCTCGCCCGACCCTTCATCGCCAATGCCGCGGCCAAGACCGCGACCGTGTGGTGGCAACAGGGCTTCGTGCCCGAGGAGGACGCCTCCTTCCGCAACATGGTGGCGGAGTACGAGAAGGCGAGCGGCAACAAGATCGACCAGAGCATCATTCCCTTCGGGCCGTTGATGCAGAAAATGGTCTCGGCCGTCACCAGCGGCGATGTCCCGGACGTGATGCTGCACGACGCCGGCAGCCAGAACTTCCTCCCGCAGAATGCCTGGAACGACAGGCTCGTCGACCTGACCGACGTGGTCGAGACGCAGAAATCGCAGCTGCACCCCACCGCATATCTTTCGGCCCAGTACTACAACAGCGTCACCAAAAAGCGCGGCGCCTATATGGCGCCCATCAAGATCAATGCGACGCCCTATCATGTATGGAACTCGCTCGTCGAGAAGGCCGGCTTCAAGCTGGCCGACGCGCCGAAAAAGTGGGACGAGTTTTGGGACTTCTTCAAGCCGATGCAAAAGAAGCTGCGCGACCAGGGGATGCGCGGCGTCTATTCGCTCGGCTTGCAGCTCACCACCGTGGGACCGAACGACGGCAACGTCTTGTTCCACCATTTCCTCATCGCCAACGGCGGCGGCGGCATCATCACCAAGGACGGCCAGCCGCATCTCGATGACCCACAGGTCAAGGAGGCGGTGATCAAGACGCTGACGTACCTCACCACCGCCTACAAGGACGGCTACGTCCCGCCGGGTGCGGTGAGCTGGAACGATGCCGACGACAACAACGCGTTCCACGCGAAACAGTTCGTCATGGATCTGGACGGGACGATCTCGACCGAGGTGGCACTCATCCACGACAAGGAGCAATACGACGACATGGTGACCTTGGGCCTGCCGCTCGACAACGCGGGCAAGCCGTTGCCCGAGCAGATACTCGTCGAAGGCGCCGTCGTGCCCAAGGGCGCGAAGAACCTCGACGTGGCAAAGGAATTTCTCAAATATGCCATCCGGCCCGAGGTGGTGAACGCCTATCTCAAGTCCGGGCTTGGACGCTGGCTTCCGACCATGCCGGGCCTCATCAAGAGCGACCCCTTCTGGCTCGATCCCAAGGACCCGCATGTCAAGGCCTATACCGAGGAGGGACTGGTGAACCCGACCATCCCGGCCTTCGCCGTTTACAATCCGGGCTATGCCGAGGCGAACGCGCAGCAGATCTGGGGCGTCGCCCACTCGGACATCAACCAGCACGGCATGACGCCCCAAGCGGCAGCGGAGAGCGCGCTCGGAAAGATCAAGGCGGTCCTCGCGAAATATCCTGTCGTGTAGAGCTGAGAGGCGATCATGGACGGCGCCCAAGTTCTCAAGACTACTGAGGCGTTTGTTCCTCGGAGGGTTTCGCTCTCGCGGCTGCGCCGGCGCGCGTGGCGCGGCGGCTTGCAAGGCTCGGAGTTCACTTGGGCCGTCGCCTTCACCGTACCCTATATCGCGCTGTTCCTGGCCTTCGTGGCCTATCCCGTCGCCTACGGGCTGTGGCTCGGCCATAAGCCGAGCCTCTATGCGGAGCTGTTTGCCGACCCGATCTACCAGCGCACGGTGGTCAACACCGTGCTCTATGTCGGCATCGGCGTGAACCTGAAGATGTTCGGGGCGCTCTTACTGTCGGGCTTCTTCATGCGGCGCGGCTGGTGGGTGAAGGGCCTGCTGCTGATCTACGTGCTGCCCTGGGCGGTGCCGGCGCTCCCCGCCTTCATCTCGATCCACTGGATGCTGAACGGCCAGTGGGGCCTCCTCAACAACCTCATGTGGGATGTCTTCGGCATAGATGGCCCGGGCTGGATCGAGACCTCGCGCTGGCTGGCGCTGGGCTCGGTCATCGTGTCGCACATCTGGAAGTGGATGCCGTTCTGGACCGTGATCCTGCTGGCAGGGAGGATGGCGATCCCGACGGAGCTCTACGAGGCGGCCGAGATGGACGGCGCCACCGGGCTCAGGCGATTCGTCCATGTCACCTTCCCGCTGCTCGCCAATCTCTATCTCATTTGCACGCTGCTCTCGACGATCTTCACGCTCGGCGACTTCAACTCGGTCTATTTCGTCTCGGGCGGCGGGCCTGCGCTCTCGACGCACGTGCTGGCGACGCTCGGCATCCGCGACGCCTTCGACATCGCGCGGCCGGAGCTGGGCGTGGCGGCGGTCATGTCGTCGCTGCCGCTGATGATCCCGCTGGTGATCCTGCTGATGCGCAAGCTGCGCACCACGGAGGTGGCGCTGTGAGCGCGGAGCTGATGGATGGCCCGCCGCTCCGGCGGCGCCCACATTACCGGCTGCGGCGAAACCTGGGCGAGGTGGGGGCGCTGGCGCTCGGCCTCGTGATCATGATTTGGACGCTCACGCCGATCTACAACATGGTGATGGTGGCGTTCGAATCTCACGGCGCCGTCTTCACGACCGACATCTGGCCGAAGCAACCTTCGTTTGCGAGCTTCTGGATCGTCGTAACCCAAGGCTACTGGTATCTCGAGTACTTCTGGCACCAGTTCGGCAACAGCCTCTATATCGGCGTGGCGACGGTGTTCCTGACCCTGCTCATTGGCTCGCTGGCCAGCTTCGCGATCGGGCGGATGCGCGTCCGCTTCGGCTGGCTTTTGAGCAATGCCGCGCTCTTGACCTACGTCATTCCGGCCTCCTTCCTGGCGATCCCGTTCTACCGGATCATGCATTTTTACGACCTCTCGAACAACCTCTGGTCGGTGATCGCCGCGGAGGTGACCTTCGCCACGCCTTACGCGATCTTCATCTTCCAGCAATACGCCGTCAGCATTCCGATCGAGCTCGACGAGGCGGCGCGCATCGACGGCGCCTCGCCCATGCAGGTTTATTTTCGCATCTATCTGCCGCTGATGGCACCGGCGCTGGTCGCGGTCGGCACCTACGCGCTGCTGCTCGCGTGGAACGAGTATCTCTACCAGTTCCTGCTGCTGTCGTCGAAGCAAAGCATGACGGTGCCGGTGGCCTTGGCGCAGTTCCTCAACAGCGACGAGGCGCCGTGGAACTACATGATGGCGACCGCCATCATCTATGCGCTGCCGCCGGTTGCGATCTATTACGCCTTCCGCCGCCGCATGACCGCGGGCCTCACCATGGGTGGCGTCAAGGGCTGAGGTTGGCTCTCCGCACAGCACGGCACGGGACCACGCCCAAGTCGATTTGCGGATTCGTCGATAGCCACGGTGGTCGCACTCTTCCCAACGAAGGTCCGGTTCGGTCGGCCATCCGGGAAATGTCGGTCTAAGGGGCGCGCGTGAGCAGCACGCGGCAGGTTCTCGCACTCGACAGGCCTATGGCCGCCAACTGGCCGGGGCGGCCCGTTTGGCACGGCCACCTCCACCGCTCGGACCTCACCTGGTCGATCGCTTTTGTGCTGCCCTACGCGGCGGTGTTCGTCGCCTTCGTCATCTATCCGATGGGCTATGGGCTGTGGATGGGCAGCAGTCCGTCGCTCTACACGGAGCTATTCTCCGACCCGCGCTACCTCGCGGCGGCGGTCAATACCGTGCTCTTCGTCGGGCTCGCGGTGAACGTGCAGATGTTCCTCGCCCTGTTGCTGTCGGGCTTCTTCGCGCGCCGCCGCCGATGGATCAAGGCCCTGTTGATCATCTATATCCTGCCATGGACGTTGCCGGCGGTTCCCGCGTTTCTCTCCTTCCATTGGATGCTGGCCGCCGGCGAATGGGGTCTGATCAACCGCTTGTTATCGGTATTGTTCGGAATCGACGGCCCGTACTGGCTCAATAATGGCTGGCTCGCCCTCGCGTGCGACATCGTCGCCTATATCTGGAAATGGATGCCGCTCTGGACCCTGATTCTCCTCGGTGGCCGGATGGCGATCTCGCAGGACCTCTATGACGCGGCCGACGTGGACGGTGCCTCCCCCTTTCGCCGGTTCCTCTATATCACCGTGCCGCTTCTCGCGAACCTCTACTTCATCAGCACCCTGATCTCGACGATCTGGACATTCGGCGACTACACGCCCGTGCTGTTCGTCTCGGGCGGTGCACCGGCATTCTCCTCAGACGTGCTCTCTACGCTCGGATTTCACTACGCCCTCGATTTCGCCCACCCGCGGCTCGGCGTGGCGGCGGGGCTCTCGGCTCTTCCGTTGCTGATTCCGATCGTGATCTTGCTGATGCGCCGGCTGCAGATGACCGAGGTGCAGTTGTGAGCGTCGCCTCCTTCTTTGGCCGGCCGGGACGCCGACCGCATTACGGGCTGCGCCGGCTTCTCGTCGAAGGGGCCTCGGTGGTGCTCGGGGCGGTCATCGTAATCTGGTCGCTCATCCCCATTTACAACATGTTTCTGGTTGCGCTCGATCCTGTCGGCCACAACGAGTTTGCCGGGGAAATCTGGCCGCCGCACCCGACGATCGCCAGCTTCGTCGCGCTGTGGACCGAGGAGGCCGACGACGTCGAGCATATCTGGGACCAGTTCGGCAACAGCATCTACATCGGCTTGCTGGTGATGGCGTTGACCGTGCTGGTCAGCTCGCTCGCGAGTTTCGCGATCGGCCGCATGCGCCTCGGCAAGGATTGGACGCTCAGCAACACGGCGCTCCTCACCTATGTGATCCCGTCGTCGACCCTGATAATCCCGTTCCTTCGGGTCATGCACATCTACGGGCTATTGGACAACCTCTGGGCGGTCATCGCGGCGGAAGTGACGTTCGCGACCCCTTACGCAATTTTGGTGTTGCTGCAATACGGGAAACTGATCCCGATCGAGCTCGACGATGCAGCGCGGATCGATGGCGCGTCGGTCGTCCAGGTATATTTGCGCATCTATTTGCCATTGATGGCTCCTGTGCTCGCAGCGGTGGGCACCTATGCACTGTTGTTCGCCTGGAACGACTACTTCTATCAATACATGCTGCTCATGTCGGAAAGGCATACGACGGTCGCCGTGGCGCTGGAACAGTTCTTCGACGACGACGACGCGCCGTGGAACTACATGATGGCGATCGCGATCGTTTATTCCCTGCCGCCAATCGCGATCTTTTACGCGCTGCGCCGTTACATGGCGACGGGCCTGACAGCGGGCGGCATCAAGGGCTGACGCTCGCGGCAAGACCGGGAGCAGCCCTTCGATGAGGCGAAACCCGGCTCTCGCACGCCGCGCGGCTCCTCTGCATGTCGATCGCCGGGGGAAGCTGCGTCGAGCGGGAGCTCGCCCGATCAGAACCTGATGGTTCCCCAGTCGAATCGACGGGCTCGCCATGAATCACATATCGCCGAAAAAGGGAGCCCCTCCGATTCCGCAGACCTTGAAAAGGCTCTGAAGACGGAGCTACGCCGGATCGCCGCTGTCCGGCACGAGGCCGGCCGCCTTGATGCCGTCGATCGCGCAGGTCTCGTCGTTGACCGAGGTGTCGCCGCTGATCCCGACCGCGCCGACGATGGCACCCGCCGCATCGCGGATGAGCACGCCCCCCGGGACCGGCACCATGCGGCCCTCCGCGAGCTCGGAGATTGCGCCGAAGAAAGCCGGCACCGCCTTGGCCCGGCGCTCGAGCTCGCGTCCGCCGAAGCCCATGCCAAGCGTGCCCCACGCCTTGCCGATGGCGATCTGGGGGCGCAGCAGGCTCGAACGATCCTCGCGCTTGAGGGCCACGAGATGGCCGCCGGCATCGAGCACCGCGACGGTCAAGGGGGCGAAACCGTGCCGGCGGCCCGAAGCAAGGGCGGCGTCCACGATCTCTGATGCTTGTGCGAGCGTGATAGGGGCCATGACGCGAGCCTTTCGTGATGCGTGCCGCAGCCGAGGCGCTCGCTTGCCTAGCACGTGCAGCGCTTCGGCGCCACAACGCCGCCGGCGCCGCTCCGCACACGCGGCTCGATCAGAGTTGGATCAAGGAGGCGATAGCGACGAGAAACAAGAGGCCCGCAGCCAGCACCCAGGAGGCGAGGACGTCGTGTCTGGTCATGATACCCGTTCCCCCGTCGCTCAGCGGCCGACTGCGCGCTTCTCTTATGGCCTTCGGCTGCGTCGATTGCGGGGTAACCTAACAGGCCGGCACCTCCGGCAGAATGATGGCCGTCACATAGCGTGAGTGATATTCGTCACAATGCCGATGCGGCGAAGGTGGACAGCACTCGTCAGAGGCCGACGCGGCTCATCAATGCCGCCGGATAGCGCGCGCCGCGTGCGGCACCGGGCTTGAAGATGCGCGCGAGGGCGGCCTCTGTGGCGGGGGAAATGCGGATGCCGGCGGCGGCTGCGTTCTCCTCGAGCCAGCGCTTGTGGCTCGTGCCGACGAGCGGCACGATTCCGCCCTCGCGCGAAAGCAACCAGGCGATGGCCAACTGCGCCGGTGTGGAGCGCTCGGCCGCGGCGAGCTTCTTCAATTCGGCCACGAGCTCGTAATTGCGCTGAAAATTCTCGCGTTCGAAGCGCGGCATGCGGGCGCGCGCGTCGTTGGCGCCGATCTGGCCGGGTGCCGTGATCGTGCCGGTCAAGAAGCCGCGCCCGAGCGGGCTATAGGCGACGAAGCCGATGCCGAGCTCCTTGCACAAGCCGAGGATCTCGCTCTCGACGTCGCGGCTCCACAGCGAGTACTCGGTTTGCAGCGCCGTCATGGGATGAGTCGCGTGGGCGCGCCGGATCGTAGCAGGGGCTGCTTCCGATATGCCGAGATAGCGCACCTTCCCCTCTTCGACGAGCTGGGCCATGGCGCCCACGGTGTCCTCGATCGGCACGCTCTGGTCCACGCGATGGATGTAGTAAAGGTCGATCACGTCGGTGCCGAGGCGCTTCAGGCTGGCATCGCAGGCCTGCCTGACGTACGCGGGCCGGCCATCGGCCGCAGGCGTGCCGTCGGGCCGTCGCAGGTTGCCGAATTTCGTCGCCAGCACGTATTTGTCGCGCCTGCCTAGAAGCGCCCGGCCGACCAGCTTCTCGTTCTCGCCCTTGCCATAGGCGTCCGAGGTGTCGATGAAATCGATGCCGAGCTCGGCCGCGCGGTGGATGGTTTCGATCGCGTCCGCGGCTCGCGGCTCGCCATAGATCGGCGTCATGCTCATGCATCCGAGCCCGATCGCCGAGACCTCCAATTTTCCGATGCGGCGCCGCTCCATACTGTGCTCCTCTGAGCCGAGGTCGAACCGTCTCAATCGCAATAGCGGATCGGGCAAGGATGCATCCGGAGCTTCGTGCGGATGAGCCCGTGTCATACGCCCTGCGGCGTCGGCCTGCCGACGCGGCGAGGCGGCCGGGGCTCGGGGCCGCCGGCCGGCGGCGTCAATTGTCCTTGGCGCCCTGAAGAATCCAAGTGCGGATGGTATCGCGGTCGCAGGTCGAGAGCTGTTTCTTGCCGTGCGGCATGCGCAGGGCCGGGGTTGCCCGCCAATCGAGCAGCCACATCAAATTGCTGGCGTCGGGATCGCCGGCAACGACCATCGGCCCGAACTTCGTGCCCTTCATCAGCCCTTGGTACGTCGTCAAGTCCAGCCCGCTTTTCTCGAAACCCTCTCCGCCCGGCTGGTGACAGGAAATGCATCTTCCCTTGAAGATCGGGGAGATGTCCTCCTTGTAGCTTATTTGCGCTGGCGCCGAGCAGGCTTCCCGCGATGGCAACGCCAGCACGCCCGCCAAGACGCACACCCCGGCAACGGCGCCGGTCAGGACTGCGAGATAGTGTTTCCTCATGGCGTCATCATTCATGATCTCTAACGAACTTTCAAGGGCCGAGGCAGCGCCTTGAGCGGCAAATATCCGCCATTGCAATCGACTGCGTTGAGGCGGATCAGTTGCTCAAAGCGCATTGCCGGGTCGCGGCCGAGGCGATCGTCCGCGCGCTTCGCGCTGCGGAGAAAGCAGAGGACCCATACGCACAGCGCACGCTGCCGCGCCAGAAAGCTGTTGCAATACACCTGAATTTGGCTAGATTTTCCGCCTATCGAGCGTGCCCTCCGAATCCCTCGGAAAGCGGCGACGGGCCTTGTCGCCGCCGCAAATATGACAATCGCCGCGCGACCGATGGAGACCAAAGGCGCCACAACCTTGAAAAGGGGACGAGAAATGCTCAGGCTCAACCTCGTTGCACTCACGACAGCGCTTGCGTTTTCTGTAGCGGCGGGTGAGGCGCTCGCCGCCGGCGATGTGGCGGCCGGCGAGAAGGTGTACAACGCCCAATGCAAGGCATGCCACAGTCTTGATAAGGGGAAGAACGGGGTCGGCCCGAGCCTTAGCGGCGTCGTCGGAAGCAAGGCGGGCGCGGTCGCAGGCTTCAAGTACTCGGATGCGATGGCGAAGGCCGGCATCACCTGGGACGATGCGGGCTTGGCGAAGTTCCTCAAGAGCCCGAAGGACGACGTTCCCGGCACCAAGATGTTGGCCGGCGCTCTCAAGAGCGACGACGACATTCAGAACGTCATCGCCTTTCTCAAGGAAAAAGCGAAGTAGCCGCCCCGGCGCAGCCGAGGGCGCTCATTCGGGCGAGCCCGGCATCACCCGGGTAGCCAACGCTGCACCGCGCGCCTGCCATGGACACCGTGGACGCGCCTGGAGTGCTACGCGCAAGAACGCGTGACCCGTAGGCCGCCGCTGTCCTTGGACGCCGCGATCCAGGGATTTTCCTGCTTGCGCTCAACCAACGTTGGGAATATCGCCGCTCTCTCTCTTGGCGACCGGCGAAGGCGTCCGAGAGAACCACAGCTGATACATCGTCGTCACCCACATGAAGGCGAAGGAGAGACCCATCAGGGCGCCGGCGAGCATCACGGCCAGGGCGAATGGATGATACAGCTTGGTGAAATACCAGGAGCTGACATCCATCGTGATGCAGGCGAACGGCGTTGCGACGACGGCGCACTTGAACCACACGGGCCGCACGTAGGCATGGCTGTACATCAGCCCCACGATGAAGAAGATGAAGGTGAGTCCGAACAGGTGAATGTGCGAGACGCGCACCAGCGTGAAGAGATCCGCGCCGGTGTCCTGCTCGGTCACTTTCTTCAGATTATCGAATCCGTTCAGATTCGGAATGTGCGGGTTGCTCCCGTCGTGGCACGTCATGCAGCGCTTGTCCAAGATCGGCTTGACGTCCGTCTCGTAAGCTGCTTTCACGGCACCTTGCTGCGCCCAGGTGACGACGACGTTGAGCTCGTCGTGCGGCAGCATGGTCGACATCGGTCCGCGCAGCGCCGATTCCAGGCGCGAGGCCTTGCCGCTGCCGCTGTAGGCGACGACGAGGTCCTGATAGGTCAGAAGCTCGGGGTTCCCCCCGGCCCGTCCCGCGTAGGTGTGATACAGGTAGGTCAAGGCGAAAAGGTAGCCCATCCCGAGCACGAGGAGCGTCGCCGTGTACAGGACGCGCTGGCTGTATGGCAGCTCCGAGAAATGGCGATAAAGCCGGTGCAGCTGCACATCGCTCATGGTCGGTTCCTTATTCCTGTTTGCCGCAGGGATCCGCCCGGAGCCCCGGTTTGGCAGCGGCCTAAAGTCACGGTTCCGGCGGCCCCCTACTTAGGCCGCACCACCACGTACACGACGGCGCGCGCCTTCTGGCGCGTATAATATTCGGCCAGGCTCGCGACGTCCTCCTTGGTCAGCGCGCCGGACATGGCGGCCATCTCGGGGCTCGTGCGCGCGCCCGTCCGATAGGCGTGCAACGCTTTTGCCAGATACTCCACGCGCTGCGCAGCCAAGGCCGGGAAGCGGGGATCGCTGCTGTTGCCGTTGATGCCATGACAGCGATCGCAGCGCTGCGCCCATTCGGCCGCGCTGAGCGGTTTGCGCACATTCGGCGGCTGCGGCTCGAGACTCGCGTAGTAGGCCGCCAGGTCCTTGATGGCGCTGTCGCCGAGCGGAGCGGCCTGGCCCTTCATCGTCTCGTCTTCGCGCGCGCCTCCCTTGTAGGCGAGAAGCGCGCTCGCGATGTACTCGGCGTCCTGGCCGGCGAGGCTCGGCGTCGCGGGATTCCCGCTGACGCCTTGGTCGCCGTGACACGCGGCGCAGGGTGCCGCCGCGGCCTTGCCCGCCGCCTTGTCGCCGGCGGCAGGGGTCTGTACCCGCGAGGGCTTTTGCAGCGCGTAATAAAGCGCGATGTTGTTCATGTCGGCATCGGCGACGGCCGCGATTATCCCCGTCATGACGTCGCTCTTGCGTTGCCCTCCCTTGTAAGCCTGCATGGCCGCGACGAGGTATTTGGGATCGAGCCCGACGAGGCTCGGCGTGCCCGGCGTCGCGCTGACACCGGCCTCGCCATGGCAGCCCGCGCAGATGGCCGCCGCAGCCTTGCCGGCTTCGACCGGGTCGACCTCGGCCGGTGCGGATTTCGCCTCGCTCGTCGAGACGGGCTGTACGGGATCGAGGCTGGCGTAGTAGGCAGCCACCTTGACCAGCGCGGCGTCGCTCAGGAATTTCACGGCGTTGTTCATGGCGCTCTCGCCGCGCGCGCCCGACTGGTAGGCCTTCAGCTCGCGGTAGAGGTACATCGGGCGCTGGGCAGCCAGATTGGGCACGCCCGGCGTGACGCTGACACCCTTCGCGCCGTGACAGCTGGCGCACGAGGAGTCCGCGAGGCTCTTGCCTTCCGCGACGTCCTCAGCGTTGGCGAGCACGGGCCGAAGATCATCGCCGTTGTTGAGTTGGATCGTGGCAGGCTGTGCGGCCGCGTTTGGCGAATGGCCGGCCCAGGCCAGTATCCCGAGGATGCCTCCCGCGATGACGGAGGTCGCGACGGTGAAGTTCCTACGGGACCGCGGGGTGACGGCCAAGGTACGCGTGATGACTCCCTTTCGGTGAGGCGTATCGATCGTGTCCTTCATCGCCTTCTCGGATGAGCAGGACCGCTACTTCGGCGGCTGATTGGCATAATAGGACGCCACGCCTTCGAGGACGGCGTTGTCGTAGGGCAAGATCATGTTATGCATCAAGGAGCTTTGCCGCTTATCCTCGCGGTACGCCCTCATCGCCATGGCGAGATACGCCTCGTCCTGTCCGTCGACGTGCGGTATCGGCAGCGTCGGATTGTCCACGCTGGGGCTGTGGCAACGATTGCATTTGTCGACGAGGTCGTGAACCAGTGTCTGCCCGTGCACGGGCGGGGTTAATTTCTGGACGGCATAGAACGCAGCGATGTTCTCGACGTCCTTGTCGCTGACGTTCGCGACGGCACGTTGCATCGCCGCATGCTTGCGGCTGCCGTGATAGGCTTTGATGGCGTTCACGAGATACTGCGGATCCTGACTCGCCAGGCTCGGCGTCACCGAATCGGTGCTGTCGCCATGGAAGCCGTGGCATCCGCCGCACAAACCGGTGAGCGGCTCGCCCGCCGCGGCGTTGCCGAAAGGCGGTGCCGGGCGTTGCGCCGGGGTCTGGGACGCGAAATAGAGCGCCAAGCTTTGCAAATCGACCCCTTTCAAGTCCCGTATCAGCGCGTGCATGGGGGCGCGTTCGCGCGCTCCGGTGAGATACTCTTGGATCGCGGCGACAAGATAGCCTGGCTGCTGGCCGCTCAGGCTCGGCGTGCCGGGGCTCGTGCTGTCGCCGTTTTCGCCATGACACCGTGTGCAGGCCTGCGCCAGTGTCTTTCCATGCTCATAGGGAGAAAAGATCTCGGCATGCGGTCCGGCGACGCTCGCAATCGGCGGCTGGCTGGCGTAGTATGCAGACACGTTCTCTTCGTCTGCCTTGCTCATGCGCTCGGCCATGCTCGTCAAGGCGGCGTGGCTGCGATCGCCTTCCTTGTACTCGTTCAGCGCGGCAATCAGATAACGCTCGCGTTGCCCCGCCAGGTTGGGAATTCCCGGGGCAAAGCCCTTGCCGTCCATGCCGTGGCACCCTTTGCATTGCTGCTCGGCCAAAGCCTTGCCCGCAGCAATATCCGCTGCGAACGACGCATGGTCGTCCCAACCGGCAAGCAGCGTGAGCGACAGCAGGACGGCGAGCACAAGACGTTCCATGGCAGAGCCTCGACGGTTGGTGGGTCGGCCGGAGATCACGGCTGCCCACTTGGACGGTTCCACGCGATCAGCGTTTTTGGGGCGCGGTTGCGCTCCTCACAAGCCACCGAAGAACCCGACAATCACCAGGACCAGCAATATCAAGCCAACCGAGATCAGGGTAAAGCCCAATATTTTCGAGCCGAGCGCGAAGGCTGGTGAGGGCTGAGGCACCCGATGCCTTTCGAGCTGCCCGGTGGCGACGAGCCGGTCGTATTCGACCCTGTGCTCCCGTTGGAACTCCTCCCGCGACAGCGCGCCGGTGAACATCACGGTATCAAGGGGGAACTTGTCCGGCCTGAAGTGGTTGTTGAAGAAATGCACGGTGAACAGGAAAACGGCAGCGAGGACCGCCTCCTCGCCATGGAAAATGGTGGCCAGGTTGAACGCCCACCCCGGCAGAACCTCGGCGACCTGCGCCTTGAACCACAAGGTGGCGCCGCTCGCGCCGATGATGGCGACGCCCCAGAACACCGCCCAGTAGTCGAATTTCTCCCAATAGGTCCAGCGGTCGAAAACGGGGCGCGGGCCCCGCCCGAAGAACCATCTGAACATGGCGAAGGCATCGAAAATATCCTGCCAGCGGGGCAACAGCGAGTCGGGCCCAAACCAATTGAACGTCTGCCACCTCCGTCCAAGGCGGACGAACATATACAAGAGGTGCCCGAAAAATAGCGAGAGGAAGATGACCGCGCAGACTCTATGTACGATCGCCGTCACGCGCGGGCTGCCGAACAGCCTGATGACCACATGCGCCCAGGCGCTGTCGCTATAAAACACCGTCATTCCCGTCAAGACCAGCGTCATGGTGGCGAGCAAAAGGGCAAGGTGGGCGATCCGCCAGCCGAGTGCAAAGCGTCGGTAATAAGCGTGGTTCCCTTGCGGCGAGGGATAAACATAAAGATCCGGCGGCCGCGCGCGGCGCTCCTTGTGGGAGCGGTAGAACCACAGTGCCGAATGGGACCAGAAGAAGGCAAACACGCCCGCCAGAAGTGCCGCCATGAATTTCGCCGCGAGCCAGAGATAGGGATAGTGATCGAAGTCCCTGGCATTGCCGTGCGGTTGGAAGGTCGCAAACCCGACGGTGGCGTTGGCATGGCATTTTTGGCACGTCTTCAGGCGGTTGGCTGGATACACGGTTGAATTCGGGTCGTTGACGCGCTGGATCTTGTGGTTGCCGTGGCAATCGAAGCACTTGGCCGTATAGGCGTAGCCCAAGGTGTTGACCTGTCCGTGGTAGGTGCCCAGGTAGGTCCGCAGCTGCTCTTGGTGGCAAGAGCCGCAGTTCTTCGTAATCGCCAGCCTGGTCGAGCTCAGCACTGGGTTTTCGATGTCATGGCTGGTATGGCAATCCGCGCAGATCGCGGCCTTCGGATTGTAGTTCTGCAGCACTTCCCTGCCATGAACCGACGTAGCATAGTCCGCCAGCTCCTGCTTGTGACACTTCCCGCAAGTGTTTGGAAGATTGAGGCGCCATTCCGCCCGGATGGCGCTCCCGGGGGGATAGACGTAGTGGGCGTCATGGCAGTCATAGCAGGTCGCATTGGTATGCGACTGATCTTCCATGCTGGGCCGCGCATGAATCGAAGCCATGTACTTGTCTATTCGTTGTATGACCACGCCCAGCCTTGCGAACTCCCTTGTCTTTCCTTCGCTTTGGGCGGTTTGCCACAGGCTCTCGTGGCAGCGGACGCAACTAACTTTGATCTCGATCTTCGGGTGGGGAATTTCCGTTATGTTGGTGTGGCATTCGACACACTGGCGCTTGCCGTGCACGCTTTGCTCGAACTTCTCCTGGTTCACGAACAGCGAGCGCATCTTCCCGTCCGGCCCTTCAACGCCAAACTCGTCGTTGCCGTGACAGGCCAGGCAGGCTTCGTTCGGTATCTTTTCCGCGGCTTGCGCGGCCGGCTGGCCGGCCGGGACGCCCGTGTCGGTCGCTTGCGCCATTGCAAGGCCGTCAGCACCGGCGAGAGTAGTAATGCTCAGCGCGAGCAGTGCCGCAAGCTTGGGGATACGCATGATCTTAGAGCTCGCGCGCAAGACCCGAGGCAAAATCGCCGGCCCGAACGCCGCTTCCCGAACCATCCGTTGCAGCGAGAATGTCCATGAAAAACTCCGGCGCGAGGCGGGATAGAGATTTAGGCCCTGACATACCGGCATCGAGCAATGCGGCTCGCGCGGAGTGTAGCCGGGCGAGCGCCGTTCAGCAATTCTGAATTTTTGCGTTGTCGCTGACACGCGATATGTCCGGTCCTTGTGACACGCGATCTGTCCGGTCTTTGAATCGGCCCAAAGCAGGGGGCGAGGATGAGACGGATCAGCCGAGCAAGATGTTTCGGCAGGGTTCACACCTTGCGCCAATCGAGTGCACCGACGCGGGCGACGGCGGCAAGGAAGTTGCGGGCGAGTTTGCCGTAACGGGTGGCGATGCACAGCGCTGGGGTCGGCTCTGCCGGTTCGGAGCGAGCGCGAGCCATGGTCGCAGCTAGAGTGTATAACAATCCGATCGCCCCCCGATTGTCGTAAGCCCTTGAATTACAAGAGCCAACATCGGCCGAGGCCGGCGAGTGTACAAGGAACATGTACTTATCGGCGTCTATCGCAGGCGTCGCCTGCTGCTTCGGGTCCCGGTTTTTCGCGTCTAGTATGTTGAATAATATGACTATTTTTTCCGGCCGTTCGTTCTGGCACGCGGCTTGCGTTGCTCCAAAGCGAGAGTAACGAACCGGTGCCAAGAGGCCCCAAATGAGCGAACAAACCAAAGTTCTGGTCGTCGATGACGACGAAGTGGTGCGCCTCAGCTACCAGAGGTCCCTCCAAGCCGCCCGTTACAACGTGGAAGCCGTCTTGAGCGGCGAGGACGCGCTGCAAGCATTGGAGCAGAAGCGCTTCGATGTCGTGCTGCTCGATCTTCGCATGCCCGGCATGGATGGCATGTCGGTCTTGCAAGCGATCAAACGAGCGTGGCCGAAAAGCGAGGTCGTCGTGATCACCGGCTATCCCACCGTCGAGAGTGCCAAGGAGGCGGTGCGGCTGGGCGCTTACGACTATCTCGCCAAGCCGGTCGGCCCGGCCGAGGTCATCAACGCCGCCTGCGGCGCGATAACGCAGAAGAAATGGGCGCTGCGCAAGGACCTCTCGAGCCCCGACGCCGGCGTCGGCGCAACGAACTATTGGATGAATATGCAGCGGCGCTGGCTCGGCCCTGCGAGCCCGGATGCCGGTCCCGACGCAACGATCGATCCCTATGGAGAGTCGAGCCGTCTCGGCTCCTGACCCGTCGCAAGAAAAGGAGAAAGCCATGAACGCCATGAACGCCGTCAGAAAAGTGCTGGTGGTGGACGACGATCCAGTCATCGGCAAGAGCTTTGACCGGGTGCTTGCCCGCAAAGGCTACCTCGTTGTCAACGCCGAGAACGGACAGGAGGCGCTGAACAAGATTGCGAAAGAGGATTACGACGCCGTGTTCACCGACATCAAGATGCCGGGAATGGACGGACTCGAGGTGGCGGAGCGGGTGCGGGCGAAGCGCCCGTGGACCCCGGTGGTGATCATCACCGGCTATGGCTCGGCCGACCATGAGGCGCGTGCGGCAGCCGCCGGTGTGAGCGGATTCCTGCGCAAACCGCTTTCTCCGGAAATGATCGAGAGGAGCCTGGATGCCGCTGTTGCGACAGCGTTGCCGCCGCCTGCGGAAATGCTCCCGCAGCTTGCCGTTGCGGTAGCGCCGGAGCCCGCTGGAACAGCTTTAACTGCGCCGCAGCCTGCAGCGCTCGGCGAAGAGAGCGCGGGAAGGACCATCGGCCTGTTCCTGCGCAATATCGCCATGCTCTTTGCCGCGCCGTTCGTGGCGCTTGCCTACGTCGCCCTCTTCCCGTTGATCGGGTTGGGGATGCTGGTCTGGACGGGTGTGCAGGCTTGGCGCGAGCGGCAAGCTTCGTTGGCTGCGCTGCAGCCTGCAGCGGTCGGCGAGGAGGGCGCGGGCATGAACATCGGCCTGTCCCTCTACAATATCGCCATGTTCTTCGCGGCGCCGTTCGTGACGCTTACCTACATCGCCCTGTTCCCGTTGATTGGGTTGGCGGTGCTGGTCTGGATGGGGGCGCAGGCCTGGCGCAATCGGCGAGCTTTGGGCTGATCGCGGGAGACGATGCCTGGCCGAAGGTTCTTGCGACGGGAAAAGGGGGGCGAATGCCCCCCTAACCCGTGCCATTCACGGTTGTAGAGAAGAGGCTCGCGGCGCGAGGCGATCGGCACCAAAGCCACGACTTTTCGCCCCCTCCCCTCCGCTTACGACGCCCTCCGCTCTTGATCTGAATCAAAGACCGGTGCTGCGGTCGCGTGCAGAAGAGCCGGGGGAGCAGAGGGTGGCCGCGGTCCGCTCCGGCGGCGGCCCAAGGGAAGCAGACGAAAATACGGAGACACACGTGACGAAGCCCAGCTTAGGCGGCAGGATGGGACTTAGACCATTCGCGATACGCACGATCGGCGCGGCTGTGGCAGCCGTCGTGCTGGCTCTTGCCGGGATGATTGCATCTGCATCCGCT
>DATNIT010000144.1:0-10869 GCA_035604335.1 Allostellaceae bacterium
TCCTATTGATTTCGATCAACCCACATCGTGTGACTGCTACCCCACGCATCCTCGATCTGGTAATCCTTCTACTTGAAGGTGACGCTGGCCTCGTCGGCTGAGATCAGTCGGCGATTGGAGATAGCGACGCGGTGGTTTCGAAATGCTCGTTAGCCGACAGAACTAACATTGCCTTTGAAACCGCGGACTACGGCACGCTTGCACCTCATGCCTCCATGCTTCTGGAAGGCCGGTGTGGTCCGGTCATCGGGGTCGAGCGGCAATGCCGACGACGCCCATGGATTGGCATCCGAGCTGGTGTGCCGGGATATTCGTTGACGTAGGCTCAACCGAATCTGTATCGTGCGTCGCCTTGCTTCGTCTCGTTTCAGGAACCGAGGAAGCGTCATGCTATGACACGTCCCCGTATCGGCCTCGCACTCGGAAGTGGCTCTGCCCGTGGATGGTCACACATCGGTATCATCGATTCATTGATCGAGGCCGGCATCGAGCCCGAAATCGTCTGCGGGACCTCGATCGGCGCGTTGGTCGGGGCGGCCTATGTGGCCGGACAACTGACCGAACTGCGGCGGTGGGCGGAGGCGGTGACTTGGCGGGAGATTGTCGGGCTGATGGATTTTCGGATTTCGGGCGGCGGATTGATCGAAGGCAAATTGGTGGTCGAATTCCTGCGCGGGCTCGGGATCGCTAGGTCAATCGAGAGCTATGCCAAGCTTTATGCAGCCGTAGCCACCGATCTCATTACCGGCCGCGAAATTTGGCTGCAGTCCGGCCCGATCCACGAGGCGGTGCGTGCGTCAATCGCGCTGCCCGGGATCTTCAGCCCGGCCAGGATTGGCGACAAATGGCTTCTGGACGGCGGCCTTGCCAATCCGGTCCCGGTCTCGGTCTGCCGTGCGCTTGGGGCGGAGGTGATTATCGCGGTCAATCTCAATGGCGACTGGTTGGGACGGCGGTTCGAAAGCGAGCCTGACACGACAGCAACGGCCGTGCCTGTGCCGAGCGAACTCCTCGGTCGGGTATTAAGCCAACTGCCGGCGGCGGTGCGCGAGCAGGCTGCGCAAATCGCCCCGCGACTGCTGCCGCGGGGATCGTCAGCTCCGGGATATTTCGATGTTCTCGCCAACTCCATCAACATTATGCAGGACCACATCACGCGCACCCGTCTCGCCGGCGAACCGCCACACGTGATGCTGGTTCCGCGACTGCGCGACATCGGTTTAATGGAGTTCAACCGGGCCAAAGAGGCGATTATGGAAGGTCGCACCTGCGTCGAAGAGGCGCTGCCGACGCTGCGGCGTTATTTGTAGAGGGCTACTCTTGGTTCTACACGTCACCTTTCTAATTCGAAGACATTTCCGCTGCTGGCACGAAGCTGCAGTCGCGAAAATTGGGACGAACTTCCGGTGCTGAAGCCAAAGCGGACCTGACGCACAGCGGTGCCGATTACTCCTGGTGGCACTTAGCGGCGGCGCCGGTCTCCGCTAAGTAAGTCTGCTTTCAGGATGAAGAGTTGACGTATGGCTTCGTCTCGAGGGTGCCAGCCGCCTAACGTCGGCGCGGATGGTCACGCTGAACTGTACCGTGAAACGAACGATCTCGAGATCGATGTGTTACGCGGGTATCGACCAAAACTCGTTGTTGACTACGACCTTCTCTACAGCATCCGCAGCCGCGGCGATGAGGCGCTCGCCCTTCTCGGCGCTCGCCGTCCGTGGATCGCCTATTGCGCCATGATGCGTGCGCGACTTGAAGGAGCGCCACCGGTGCACGGCCTCGCTCCCAACCACCTCGGCGACCTCGGGGCTCGTGGGTCCCACGGCCTCCGCCACACGGTCCATGTCGACGAGGTCGGGCACCAGCGCCAGCAGCATCGAGGTCTCTGCCTCGCAGGCATGGCGGACGTTCTTCTGCCGCTCCAAGATGCGTCCGAACGCCTCGCTGGCGAGCAGCCAATATGAGGTGGCGGCGATCGGCGCCTCGAGCTCGACCGCGAGCTCGTTCACCACAACGGTGAGCGCCGCGATGTTTCCGCCATGTCCATTGAGCAGCAGGATGCGACGAAATCCCTGGCGCGTGAGCGAGCGGCAGATGCACCGGAGCAGCGCCAGAAAAGTCGCGAAATCCAGCGACAGCGTCCCGCCCAGACTCATGTGATGCTCCGCTAGCCCGCTCCACACGGTGGGCGCCACTACGATCGGCGTTGTGACAGAAGCCTTGCGTGCGGCGCGCCGAGCGATCTCGCCCACCAGCAGCGCATCCACCTGCGTCGGCAGATGCGGCCCATGCTGCTCGGTCGAGCCCACCGGTACGATTACGACCGCGTCGCGCGCCGCCAACGCCTTGATGTCCGCGGCCTTGAGCCGAAACCATTCGATTTCCGTCATGCGTGCCTCCGTTTGCCGCCTTCGCGCTCCAGCAGCCGCTCGAGGAACGCGCGCGTGCGCGCCTCGGCCGGCTGGTCGAAAATCCGGTCGGGCGAGGAATGCTCGACGATGACGCCCTTGTCCATGAAGATCACCTCGTCGGCGACATCGCGGGCGAAGCCCATTTCATGGGTGACGACGAGCATGGTCATGCCCTGCTCGGCGAGCGCGCGCATCGTCTTCAGCACCTCGCCCACCAGCTCCGGATCGAGCGCCGAGGTCACCTCGTCGAACAGCATGACCCGAGGCTTCATGGCGAGGGCGCGCGCGATCGCGGCGCGCTGCTGCTGCCCGCCCGAAAGCCGCGTCGGAAACACGTCGCGCTTGTCTTCGAGGCCGACGCGCTTCAGCAGGTCGATCGCCATCGCCTCGGCCTCCGCCCGGTCCATGCCGAGCACGCGCCGCGGCGCCAGCGTGACGTTATCGAGCACCGAAAGGTGCGGGAACAGATTGTAGCTTTGGAACACCATGCCGACGTCGTGGCTCGAGCCGCTCGTCGCCTTGCCGGACCGATCGGCGTCCGGCTCCTCGGTACCTTCGGCCGAGAGCGCGCCGCCGATCAGGATCCGGCCGCGCTGGATGGGCTCGAGCCGGGCAAGGCAGCGCAATAGCGTGCTCTTTCCGGAGCCGCTCGGACCGATCACCACCATCACCTGTCCCGGGGACACGCTCAAGCTGACGCGGTCGAGCACGGTCTCCGCACCGTAGCGCTTCACGATGCCGTCAACGACGATGAGCGGCTCGGACATCCCCGATACCTTCAGGCGCGCGCCTTCGAGAGCCGGCGCTCGACGGCGGAAAATCCCAATGCCACGGGATAGGTCAGCACGAAATACGCGATGGCGACGACCGTGAGCGCCTCGGCCGGCCGAAACGTCTCGTTCGCGACGAGCTGGCCGACCCGGAGCAGCTCGGGGGTGCCGATCGCGGAGGCGAGCGCGGTGTCCTTGATCAGATAGATGATGGTCGTGCCGATCGGCGGCAGGACGTTTCGCACCGCCTGCGGCAGGATCACGAAGCGCAGGGTATCCACGAATCCCAGGCCCAGGACGCGCGCTGCCTGCCATTGGGTGCGATCGACGCCGGCGATGCCGGCCCGGAAGATCTCCGCGAGAAATGCCGCGATGTTGAGGCCGAGCGCCACCGCCGCCGCGCCGAAGGCGCCGAGGTCGAAGCCCAGCAGCAGCGGCAGCCCGTAATAGAGCCAGACGATCTGCACCAGCGGCGGGGTGGTGCGAAAGAACTCGATATAGGCGTAGGTCGGCCAGCTCAGGAGCCGGTAGGAAGAGCGGCGGGTGAGCGCCAGCACGAGCCCGAGCAGGACGCCCAGGCCCGCGCTGACGCATCCGAGCTCGACCGTGAGCAGCGCACCGGCGAGAAAGTCCGGCGCGTAGCTCAGGATCGGGCCGGCCTGGATCATGGCCTAGACCGGGTCGCCGGTCAGCCGGCGGCCTTGATCTGCTCGGGCGTCATGTACTGCTTGATGATCGCGTCGAGCTTGCCGGACTCGCGGATCTTCTTCATGAACGCGTCCACGTAGTCGCGCATCTTGGTATCGCCCTTCTTGTAGGCGTAGCCGACGTGGCAGGCCTTGATGTCGAGCGGCTTGTCGACGCCGGGGATGACGCTGAGCTTGTCGCCGTAGGCCGCGAGCGCCATGGTGATCTGGATCGGCGTGTCCATCACCACCGCGTCGGCGCGGCCGGCCGCCACCTCCTGGATCAGATCCGCGGACGTGGACTGGCCGAACTCCTTGAGGGTCGCCTTGGGCGCGCCTTCCTTGGCGACCGACTCCGACCAGGAGCCCGAGGGCACCGCGAACACCACCTCCGGCCGGTTGAAGGCGTCGACGGTATCGAGCCCTTTTGGATTGCCTTTGAGGGCCACGAAGACGGGCGCGATCGTGATGTAGCTCTCGCTGAAATCCACCACCTCCTTGCGAGCGTCGGTGATGCAGAGAGCCGGGACGATGTCCCATTTGTCCGCACCGATTCCGGCGACCGCGGTCGCCCACTCGGAATTGATGATGTTGAGCTTCACGCCGAGATCCGCGGCCATCAGCTTCATCACCTCGACATCGGCGCCGACGTACTCGCCGTTTGGCCGCGGCGAGATCAGCGGCCGGTAGAGCACGCCGGCCACGCGCAGCTCGCCGCGCTGCTTGATGCCATCGAGAGTGCTCTGGGCCTTTGCAGGTCCGACGAGCATCGACCCCAGTAAGGCCGCCGCGACGGTGGCGAAGACGAATGATTTGCGCATCGAACACTCCCTGTTTTTGCGGGCGGTCCCGCGGTTGATGGTCTCGGAACGGCTGCTAGTCGACATGAAATGCCAGGCTGGTGCGGCGCTCGAGGCTGCCCGACAGCAGGACGAGCGGCCATGTCAGGCCGAAATAGATGAGCGCGACGAGCGTCAGCACCTCGATGGGTCTGAAGGTCTGCGACGCAAGGATCATGCCGCGGTTCATGATCTCGGGAACGGCGATCACCGCGGCGAGCGACGATTGCTTCAGCAATCCTACGAGGGCATTGCAGCTCGGGGCCAGGATCACGCGAAACGTCTGCGGCAGCACGACCCACCGGAGCCTCTGCACCCAGGTGAGCCCGAGCACTTGGCTGGCGTCCCATTGGCCCCGCGGCACCGCGAGGATACCTCCGCGGAAGATCTCGCTCATGACCGCGCTGGTGCTGCAGGCGAGCGCGCCGGCTACCACCGTGAACGCATCGATGCGGATGTTCGCGATCACTGGAAGCGCGTAATACGCCCAGGCGATGTGCATGAGCGGCGGTGTGGTGCGGAAGAACTCGACCCAGCCGCGCGCGATCGAGCCGAGGACGCTGGGGCTCGCGATGCGGAGGGCGGCGATGGGAAGCGCCGCTACGGTTCCGACGATGAAGGCAACCGCGGTGATTCCCAGCGTCAGGGGTATGCCCAGCAGCAGCAGAGGAATGTCGCCGATGACCGTATCGAAGCGGAGCATCGGAGCGCGCTGACCTCCTCAGAGCCGACGTCCGCGAGCGCACTTCGGTGTGCTCATGGCCTGGCGCGTCTCTTTCGTCGCGGCGCCGCGATCTCCCGGCTGCGCGCCTCGATCTCCGCCAGCGCGATCGGACCCACCTCGAAATGCGCGGCGATCGCCCGATCGGCAGCGGCAAGATCCTGCGCGTCGACGGCGTCGTAGATCGCCTGGTGCGCCTCCCAGGTTAGGCGGCAATGCTCGTGGGTGAAGCGGTGCGCGACACCTTGCGTGTGCACCTCGAGCAATGGCGCCACCAGATCCTCCAATACGGCGTTCTGGGTTGAGTGCGCGAGCGCCAGGTGGAACTCGCGATTGAGGCTCTGGCTCTTCTCGTAGGTTTCGGGCAGCGGGTCCGCGCGCTCCAGGATCGCGCGCATTGCATCCAGGTTGGATTGAGTCGCGCGCTCCACGGCAAGGCGGATCACCTGGCCCTCGAGCAGCCGCCGGGTCTCCCAGAGATCGCGGATGCCGATCCGCTGCATCGCCAGCAGGAACAGCGCCGGGCTGTAGATCAAGGGCATCCAGCGGAACGGCCGGATCACGGTGCCGCTGCCGTGGCTGGCCTCGACCACATTGAGCGCCTCGAGACGCTGCATCGCCTCCCGGATCACCGCCAGGCCGACGCCCATGGATTCCGCGAGCTCGCGCTGCGCCGGCAGGCGATGGCCCGGCCGCAGGTCGCCGGCGGCGATGCGCTGCAGGATCGTCTGCGTGACCTGATCCGGCAGGCTCTGGATGGTCGGTTTCGGCCAAGTCTTGGTCATTGCGCCCTGGACATCCTCCGCGAACTCATAGAGAGTTCGGAACACTTGGTCAACGGAAGTCTGAGGCTCGATCATGAAGGTCACCAAGGTCCGCACGGTCCCGGTCTGGTGTCCGCGCCGCCGCGCCTTCGGCGGGATCACCCGGACCGCGCTCGGATCCGCGGCGGTTTCGGACTACACGATCGTGTTCGTCGACACGGATGTCGGCATCACCGGCATCGGTGAGGTCTCCAGCGTGTTCAAGCGCCGCGGCGCGCTGCTCCGCCACGACCTCGAGACGGCGCTGGTGCCCGCGGTGGTCGGTGAGGATCCCTTTCGAATTGCACATCTGGTCCGAAAAATGGACGCGGCTCTCGACGGCGTCGAGGAGGCCAAGGCCGGCATCGAGATGGCGCTGTGGGACATTAAGGGAAAAGCGCTGAACACACCGGTCTACAATCTGCTCGGCGGGAAGGTGCGCGATCGGATTCCGCTCAGCTATTCAGTGCCATTCGGCGAGCCCGCCCAAATGGCTGAATTTGCGCGTGAGCGAGTGCGGGCAGGACATCGGACGATCAAAGTCAAGGTGGGTAACGAAGCCGCGACCGATATCTCGGCCGTACAGCTCGTGCGCGAGGCGATCGGCCCCGACGTGAAGCTCCGCGTCGACGGCAACATGGGCTGGCCGAATGCCAAACATGCCATCCGCATGATCCGCGCGATGGAGCCCTGGAATCTGGAGCTGATGGAGCAGCCGCTTCCGGCTCACGACCTCGACGGTATGGCCGAGGTTCGCCGTTCGATCGGGGTACCCTTGATGGCAGACGAGAGCATCCGCGATCCCCGCACCGCCATGGACGTGATCCGCCGAGGCGCCGCAGACATCGCGAATGTCTATGTGAGCGAGGCGGGCGGTCTGCTCAACGCCATGCGCATCTTCTCGATGTGCGAGGCTGCCGGCATTCCCTGCATGATCGGCAGCATGCCGGAATTCGGCATCGGCACGGCTGCGCAAATACACCTGGGCGTCGCCATGACCAACATCGGTCCCGACTGTGATACCTGCGGCGTGCTCTATCACGAGGAGGACCTGTTGACGCGGCCGCTGAAGATCGAGAACGGCTTTTCCTATCCGCCGGAGGGGCCGGGCCTCGGCGTGGAGATCGAAATGAGCGTGCTCGAGCGCTGGCATCGCAACGCGCCCGCGGGCACCGCGCAGTGAGGACGAGAGGAACCAGATGACCGCCACCGCTCCGGAGACCTGCGATCTCATCATTCGCAACGCCTATGCGCTGACCATGGATGCTAAACGCACCGTCCACCCGACGGGCGCGGTCGCCGTGCGCGGCCACAGCATCGCGGCAGTTGGCCCCGAAGCACAAGTCCTTCGAGCTTGGCGCTCCCCCCGCGTTCTGGATGCTGGAGGAGCGGTGGTGCATCCCGGGTTCATCGACGCGCACTTGCATGTCAATGCACAGACGTGCCGTGGATTCTTTCGGGGAGACGCCAGCAAGGGCGGCAGCGGCGGTCCAAGTTATGCGGACTGGAAGGCAGCCCTACGCCCAGAAGACGAACAGGCGGCGGCGGGGCTTGCCTGCATCGAGATGCTACGCCACGGCATCACGGCGTTCGTGGAACCCGGCAGCGCCTTCGAGCCTGATGCCGTTGCTGCAACGACCCAGGCGGTGGGCGTCCGATGCTCGCTTGCGGATCCCTATCTCTGGGATGACATGTCCTTGATGGATACTATCCCCGGCCTGCGTAGCGACAGCCTCGCGGCCCGTGTCCCGCCCGATCGCGATCGCTGCCTCAAGGTCCTGGGCGGCCAACTCTTCCGAAATCGCGATCGCGACGGCATCTTGCACGGTCACATCGCTCTCTATGGAGAAGGAACGGCGTCCGACGAGCTCTATCGCGCAGCCAAGCTGTTGGCCGATCGGGAGGGCGTGATCCTCAACAACCACATCGGCTTCGATATTGATCTGGCGGCCGCAATGGAGAAGCACTGGCGGAAACCTCGTTTCCTGCACCTTGCGGAAATCGGGGTCATCGGCCCGAACACGACCTTTGTCCACATGAACTTGATCCGTGACGAGGAAGTCGAGCCGATCCGATCGTCAGGCCTGTCGATCGTCTGGTGCCCGCAGGCCTATATGTCTCGGGGCATTCCGCTGCGCGAACGGACCCGCATCCCCGATATGAAGCGCAGAGGCGTTCCGGTCGCGCTCGGCACGGATTCGGCCCGGCAGAGCTGCACCGGCGATGCGGGTTTCCTCGCATTGAATTTGGCGGCCGAGGCTGGATACGCGATGGCCGCCGAGGATGTGATCGAGATGTATACGCTGGGCGGCGCGAGCGCTGCAGGCCTCAGCAACATCATCGGCAGCCTCGAGGTCGGCAAACGGGCTGACATCGTGATCCGGGGCGCCGACCTCGCCGAATTGGCACCGGGCGTCGATGCAGCCCACCAGCTTATTTGTGTCGGTCATGGTCCCAGTGCCGATACGGTGCTCGTCAACGGCCAAATCGTGTTGCGCAAGGGGCGATCAACCCTGGTCGATGAAGCCGAGATCTTTGCCCGAGCGCGCGCCTCAGTGCACCGGATGCGCGAGCGCTTGGGGATGAAGCCGCCTGGGATTTGGCCACAAGCCGCCTAATCGCTTGCGGTCAGCAAATCCTAAAATCGTCAAGGGAAGCTTTTGCGGTTCCAACGCCTGACTGCGGGTGTGCTGCGTCTAACACCATCCGGCACTCGACTGACGGGAAACAAGATTGGTCCCAGACTTGAGTGCTTTCACGATATCTTCTCGGGCTGCACCTTTAGGAACGCTCGTACTCGTTCCAGAAAGGCTTGAAGTTGATCGTGATGTACCCAATGGCCAGCTTTCTCGAACGTCACTACCTCAGCATTTCCGAAGTGGCGCAATCTTCCGTCCTCGAGCGGATTGGAAGCCCAACTCTCCTTCCCATAGACCAGGAGCGTCGGGCAGGCTATCCGTGACCACAGTTGCTCAACATCCTCCACCGTCATGTCATAGGGCGGCCAGACCCGGACGTAGTTGTCGAACTTCCAGCTGTACGTGCCGTCCTCGTTCTGATTAACGCCGTGTTGAGTGAGATGGCGTGCTTGCTCGGGGGAGAGGTGCTTGTTCGCCTCCTGCATGCGCTTGAAGGCTTCCTCGATCGAGGCGTAGCGCCTCGGCAGACGGCCCGCGAGACCACGCTGTTCTTCGATCCACGTCTGCATGCGTTCAGCGATGGTTTTCTTGCGTCGCTCGGCCAGCACCTTCGGCGACGGTCCCAGTCCTTCGATGGCGACTAGCTGTCGGATGTTTTCTGGATAGATACCGGCATAGCGGAGCGCGATGTTGCCTCCGAGGGAGTGCCCAATGATCGCGACCGGCGCGAGCTGCTGCTGGTGGACGAGCTGCGCCAAGTCATAGACGTAACCGGTCATGGCGTAGCTACCGTCAGCCGCCCACTCGCTGTCGCCGTGGCCGCGTAGGTCGGGCGCAATGATGTGCCAATCCCGCCGTAGCTCCTCCGCGACCCAGTCCCAGTTCCTGCAGTGATCTTGGCCTCCATGTAGGAGGAGTAGAGGCGGCGCATTGGGATTGCCCCAGTCGACGTAATGGAGGCGGAGGCGCTGGGAGAAATAGATGCGTGAGGTTGGGCCGGACGCATTAACGACCATGTCCGTGCAACTTTCGTCCGAAAATTGTGCAGGGGTTCAAACTTCTCCGCGGCGATGCGGCGTATCGGGATGCGAATGGTCGTAACGCTCATAGTGCTGACGGAGCAGGTCCGCACCGTAGTCGTTCCCATTGGGCGTGCGCACCAGCGTGTGAATATGGTCTCGCGTCCGTTTCTCGCCTTCGAGGGCAACCGGTGCTTGGTGGTCGAATTCGATCAGCACGACCGGGCTCTGGATCCTGTAATAGAACGGGCTCACTGCCGTCGATCTGCCAGCCCCAGGGCTCGCTGGAAGACGGAGCGCCCATGATGCTTATCCAGTAGTACCACTCGTCGTATTCCTCAGTACGCCCGGTGAGTTCGCGCACGTAGTCGTTGAGCTTCATGACGTTGCGCGCGGTCTCGAAACCGCTGGCGCTCATGCTCTCGCGCACCAGAGCGAGCGCAACCTCGCGCTGGCTGGCATCCAAATCCCTGAGGCACAATCCGTGCCGCATGAGGAACGGGTGCACGTTGCACCATTGCCGCCACGCCACACTCTTGACCTCGAACGATCCGCGCAGCCGCTGGTCCGGCGTCAAGGAGCGCAGATACGCCGTCGCCGCCTTGGCGAGGCGCTCGGTGGTGACGCCCGTACGCGAAATCGGGAAAAGCCCGGGCACCACGCGGCCATCCGCGGTGATGCCCCTGAAATCTTGCGCCAGCTCTCGCTGCCCGAGCTCCAGCAGGCGCTGTAGAACCTCGGGCAAGGGCTCCAGGCGCAATGCCGAAGGGCCGGGCCGTCGATTGGGTATCACGAGCATCGCTGTGGGGTCCCGGCCTCACACGGACGGCTTAGTCCTCCTCAGGATCCGGAAGGTCGAAACCTGTTTGCTTGCCTTTCTCAGTAATCGATCCCCCAGCGGGCACGCGCACCTCCTCGTATTCGGTGACAATCATAGTGCCCGGCACCGGCTCGTCGACTGTTTCGACCTTGATCACCTCAATC
>DATNIT010000145.1:0-2276 GCA_035604335.1 Allostellaceae bacterium
CGGCGGCCGCCGCTCGTCGCAACTTCCGCGGATATCCCGGGTCCGGCGCCAATGCGCCGTCCCCGCGGTCGTCGTCGATGCCAAGAGGCCCGCAGGTTGCGGCGCATCGGCCGGCGCAGTCGTCGCGGCCGTCAACGGCGCCGCGGATCCAGCAGGCCCCGCAGGCCAGGACGCGCTCCGCGCCACGGGCGTTTGATTCCTTCGGCCACGGGGCGCAGGTGCGCAGTGAGGCGGCTCGGGGATCTTTCAGCCGGTCATCACCAGTGCCGCGGGCTGCACCCGCAGCCCACGGTGGTGCTTCGCGCCATCGATAGGCAACCACATCTCTGAGTGCTACAGGATGTCGCCGCGGGTTTGCTGAGGAGAATCTGATGATTGCAAGGCGATTTGGTATGGCGCAGGTATTAGGGCTATGGCTCGGTCTGGCGGCAATCAGCGCGGCGGCGACGCCTGTAGCTTCGCATGCGCAGCGGGTCTTCGCGACTGCCGAGCAAGCGGTCGAAGCGCTGATCGCGGCGACCCGCGCCAACCAGCTCGAGGCGCTTGCGCAGGTCCTGGGGCCCGGAGGCACTAAGTTGATTCACTCGGGCGACCCCGTTGCCGACGAGAACGGACGGGAGCAGTTCCTCGCGGCCTACGACGAGGCGCACCGGATCGATGCCGAGAGCTCCGACAAGGCGGTCCTGATAGTCGGGAAGGACGAATGGCCGCTGCCAATTCCGCTCATTCATGCGAGCTCTGGCTGGCGCTTCGACACGCTCGCAGCCGAACAGGAAATCCTTGATCGGCGCATCGGGCGCAACGAGCTCAACGTGATCGAGGTCTGCCGGGCCTACGTTGAGGCGCAACGCGAATACGCTGCCATCTTGACCACTTCCGGTGGACAGCCCGAGTACGCGCAACACTTCAAGAGCCACGCCGGATCACACGATGGACTCTACTGGGAGGTCAAAGCGGACGAGGCACAGAGCCCGCTCGGTCCCCTCGTGGCACAGGCGCAGGCCGGCGGTTATACCACCGAGCGGCCGGTTGGCAGGCGCGAGCCTTATCATGGGTACTATTTCAGGATCCTGAGCCGCCAGGGCGCGCACGCACCGGGCGGCGCGAAGAATTACGTCACGGACGGGCACATGACCGGCGGGTTTGGCCTTGTTGCCTATCCTGCCGTATACGGCGATTCTGGAATCATGACCTTCATCGTGGGCCCCGAAGGCATCGTCTTCGAGAAGAAGCTAGGCCCAAAGACCGAATCGATCGCGCGCCGTATCGAGGAATTTGATCCGGACGAGAGCTGGCACACACCGTAGTGTCCTCGAGGACACCACGGTCAGCAGTCAGCATCGGTACGGGCGAGCGCGCCGCGCTCCCAGCCTGACCGTGAGTGTATCTGCCGCGCGACCACATCCGCCTGTGCGCGTCTCTGCAATCCCCTTATTCCCGAGGGGCGGACATTGGTGTCAACTAACCAGGCGAAGCCGGTCGATTCAACTATTGCCGACACCGTGCCGGTGTCGCGAACGCGAGGCGGAGCAGCATGGATCTCAAGACAGCGATTTACGGCCGTCGCTCGACACGCGAATACACAACCCAAGCCGTCGATGAACAAACTATCCGTTACCTGATCGATGCTGCCACCCAGGCGCCAAACGCGGTAAACGAGCAACCGTGGACGTTCACGGTCATACGTGATCAGAAGGTGCTCGATCTGATCTCACGAGGCGCGAAGGCGCACATGCTTGCGACCATGGCCGCAGGCCCGCAGGCTGATCATTTTCGCTCGCGGCTTACCGACCCGGATTTTCATATCTTCTATCATGCACCGGTATTGATCTTGATTTCGGCAAACGACCAAGGTCCATGGATCGTCGAGGACTGCGCATTGGCGGCCGAGAACATGATGCTTGCCGCACATGCTGTCCGACTTGGAACGTGTTGGA
The DNA here is from genome assembly GCA_035604335.1 of Allostellaceae bacterium. Lineage (GTDB taxonomy): Bacteria > Pseudomonadota > Alphaproteobacteria > ATCC43930 > CGMCC-115725 > DASZHJ01. Next base: position 1,938 of record DATNIT010000145.1, read on the forward strand.
TCGGCTTTGCCCAGAGTTTTCTGAATACGCTGGACGGAAAGACGGCGCTTCACCTCCCAGCCAAGTGGGTGGCGGTTGCGCCGATTATCGTTGGCCATGCGAAAGCTCCGCCGGCACCGGTTCCACGCAAGGCCGCCGATATCCATTGGGTTGGCTGAAGCATTGCCAGCAGGCGCTGAATTGCCGAGTTGATGAGCGCTAGCCCGGCTTATGCGCGAAGCGAGCGGATTTGCTGATCATGGCGCCGAGTATTGCGATGGCGAGGCGAGATGTCGACTTGCGGCGACGATTTTGGGTGCGGGGCCGACCGTGGGCGCCGGTTTGGGTGCCGGTACGGTG
>DATNIT010000146.1:0-7441 GCA_035604335.1 Allostellaceae bacterium
CGTGAGCGCCTCCCCGGAAATGCGGCCCGAGCTTCAGTCATTTGGCGCGGAGTGCATTGCCGAGCCGGTGGTCGTCGACGCGCCGATGATCACCGCGCGGTCTGTGGACGACATTCCCGGATTCTTCAGAGCACTGTTGGCGGCGCTCGACGCCGCAGATCCGAAAGCTGAACCCTCCGCCTCCAGGAGATAGCGATGGCCATCATCCGCACCGTTCTGGGCGATATTCCGGCCGATCAGGCCGGCATCACCCTCACGCACGAGCACCTGCGCTACGCCTATTGGGGCTGCGACTACGACCACAATAACTTGCTGGACGTCGACGGCGTAGCGGCACAAATCGCGCAGACGCTCCGGAACGGCATGAGCCAGAACGACATCCGGACCATCGTCGATCTGACGCCTCCCGAGCTCGGCCGCCATCCTCGCCTCATGGGCGAGGCGCAGCGCCTGAGCGGGGTCAACATCGTGGCGACCACCGGTTTTTATGGCGAACACAACGCGATCGGCCTGCCGTTCTATTGGCGGCGCAAGTCGGTCGAGTACATGGAAGAGATGATGGTCCGGGACATCACGGAAGGGATGGTCCACGACAGCAAGCTCACGCCCTACAAGGCGGGCTGCATCAAGGTCTCGACCGGTGCGCTCACAGGCGCGCCGACGCCGGTCTATGCGAAGGGGACCCGGATCGGCCCATACGAGGAGAGGGCGATCCGCGCCGCGGCCCGCGCCCAACGGCGGCTCGGGGTCGCGGTCAACACCCATACTCACCCGGTCGACTGGACCGTGACCAATCCCGGGATCGAGCTGCTGGACATCATGGAAGAGGAGGGCGCCGATCCCGGCAAGATCGTGATCGGCCACTGTTTCATCTTGCCGAAGCTCGAGCAGCTCAAGGTGCTCTGCGAGCGCGGTGCCATCCTGCAGATCGATCACATCGGCATTCCCTGGATGCACGATTCCGCCGACGAGCTGGACGAGAAGATGGCCACGCTTATCTGCGCACTCTCGGACCTCGGCTATCTTGACCGGCTGGTCTTCTCTTACGACCGGTTTTTTTATCACGGGCGAGGGCCGATCACGAAGGAAGAGCCGGACCAGTTCAACACGAAGGTGCCGTTCAATTATCTCTTCGAGAGCTTCGCGCCGCGGCTGGCAAAGAAGGGGTTCGGCGAGAAGGAGCTGCAGCGCGTCCTGGTCGATAATGCTCAGCGCCTGCTCGCCTTCTCCCCGGCGGAGACCCGCAGCGCGGCGCGCACGGCGCCCGCTCGACAGGAGGTCGTGGCATGAACCTCGAAAACGCCCAGATCGCGGTGCTCGTGGAGAGCCAATATCAAGAACTCGAGCTCTGGTATCCGCTCATGCGGCTCCGAGAGGATGGCGCCAACGTCCTGGTGGTGGCGCCTGCGGCCGATCAGGTCTACGTCAGCAAGCTCGGCTACCCCGTGAAGCCGGATCTCGCGGTCGCCGACGTCGAGGCCGCCAACCTCGATGCAGTGGTGATTCCCGGCGGTTTCGCGCCCGAGGGCATGCGCAAGCACAAGCCTATGGTCGACCTCGTTCGCGAGGTGCACAAGCAGGGAAGCCTAGTCGCCGCCATCTGCCATGCCGGATGGATGCTGGCGTCGTCGGGCATTGCGCGCGGCCGGCGCTTGACCTGCGTGCCGAACATCAAAGACGACGTCATCAATGCGGGCGCCAATTATGTGGACGAGCCCGTGGTGCGCGACGGCAACCTGATAACGTCCAGACTCCCGGGCGACCTCCCGGATTTCTGCCGGGAGATCGTGCGCTACCTCAACGATGCGCCGCCGCGCCGAAACACCGCCCGCACCTTGGAATCCCGGCAAGGCCATCCGACCTCCGCCGAATACACGCACCCAGCGAAAGTCGTCATGGGCACGCGCGGTCGGGCCTCGGCCAACTACATGGCCGTCGTGGTTCAGGACGAGCCCGCGAAGTGAGTCATTCCGGTCGGACGCCCGGCGGCATTCAACGGATCGTCGTCCGCGGAAAGCCGTTCGACCGCGGCCGGCAATATGGGGAGCAGGCGCGCCGGCTGATTCTCCATTCGATCGCGGCCTACCAGAGAGTTTTCGAGCATCGGCAGAAGCTCGACTGGCCCGCGGCGGTCGAGCGCGCATCGCTTTACGAGGACAGCATCGGCGCGTTCTCGCCGGAGATCCTCGAGGAGATCCGCGGCATCGCCGAGGGTGCCCAGGTGGAGATCGGCGCCGTGCTGGCGCTCAATGCCCGAAGCGAGCTGATGTTTCCGCCGTCGCGCGAGAACGCGCCCGCGAGCGACCTCTCTGCAGAATGCAGCAGCTTCGCGCTGCTGCCGGAGGCGACGAGCTCCGGCCATACCTTGATGGGGCAGAACTGGGATTGGCTGCCGTTTGCGGTCGAGACCATGATCATGCTCGAAGTCCATCGAGAAGACCGCCCGAGCTTCGTCAGCATCACCGAGGCGGGGCTGGTCGCCAAGATCGGGTGCAACGCCGCGGGCTTGGGCGTCTGCACGAACACGCTGGTGAGCCGATTGGATGGCGGGCGGCCGGGTGTCCCATACCACGTCATGCTCCGCGCACTGCTCGATGCCGAGACCATCGCCGATGCGGCCCGCACGCTTACCGCCGCGCCGCGCGCCTTCTCCGGAAATTACATGGTCGCGCATCGGAGCGGCCTGGCCTTCAACGCGGAGACGGTCGCGGGCGATGCAGCCGGGGTGGCCATCAGCCTGCCGGTCGAGGGCGTGATCGCGCATACCAACCATTTCCTACGACCGGATCTCGCTTCTGGGGATGCGCGTGTCGCCCAGCATCCGCACAGTCTGTTCCGGCTCGACTCGCTCCTGCGTGCGCTCCGCCGCGGAGCGCCGACGATCTCGATCGAGCTTATCCAAGGCGCCTTGCGGAGCCACCAGGGACATCCCGACGGTGTCTGCTCCCATCCTGACACGCGCGTCCCGGATCTCGAGCAGCGCTCCACGCTAGCGTCGATTATCGCCGATCTCGAAACCGGCGAGCTCTGGATCGCGCCGGGTCAGCCGTGCACGCGCGCCTATCAGCTCTTCGATCTCCATTCCGTATTCGAGAACTCCGTTGAATTGGTCGGTGCTGACTGAAGAACGCTCAAACTGGGAGGTACGAGATGATCAACCTTGATGGTCCGCCGGCGGGGCGGATGCCGGGCCGCCGGACGCGGGTCGCGTCAGCTGTCGTTGCGCTGTTTTCGGTCTTTGCTCTTTCGATTGCGGTTGGGCCGGGATCGGCCCGCGCTCAAACGACCCCCTCGGCCGCTGACGCGAAGGCTCTCCTGCCAGACGACACTAAGAAGAGCGGCGTCATCAAAGCGGCGATGCCCCTCGATTTCGAGCCATACAACTTTCTCGACGACAAGAGTCAGCAGGTGGGCTTCGACGTCGAGATCTTTCACGCCATTGCCGACGTGCTCGGGGTGAAGCCGGAGATCGACCGGCTCGCCTTTGCCTCGATCATCCCGGCGGTGAGCGGCGGGCGCGAGGACGTCGGCATGTCCGTCATGGCCATCCTGCCCGAGCGTCTGAAGCAGATCTCCTTCGTTCGCTACTCGATCCTCGCGAACGCGCTGGTCGTGCGCAAGGGCAACCCTTCGGGGATCAGAAACGACGATGCCTGCGGGCATTCGATCGCGGTCGAGAAGGGCACGCAGCCGGTGATCGTATGGGAGAAGAAATCGAAGGAATGCGAGGACGCGGGAAAGAAGAAGATCGACCTGACCATGTTCGACGGCAAAGGACCGCAGGTGCTCGCGGTTGAAACCGGACGCGCGGACGGCGCCGGCGTCAGCTTTGCGACGGCGATCGTCTCGGCCAAGCACTCCGACGGCAAGCTCGAAGCGGCGCCGGGCGGTCCCGTGCCGGGCGCCACCGTGGATGCCGGCATCGGCTTCAAGAAAGGCAATACGCAGCTCGGGAAGGCGATCGAGGCAGCTCTCAAGGTCATCGTTGCCGACGGCACCTACAAGAAGATCATGGACAAGTGGGACTTGGCCGGGACTCAGGCCGAGCCCAAGGTCTTCGAGGAGCAGTGAGGGTCGCACTCTACGGGTCCTCGCGTTCGGCGGCGGCGCTTTTATACTTGGGCCGTACCCGGCGGCGCCGGCTGGTTTCCACCGGCCGGCGCACGCCCAGCGTGAACTAGCAGTCTGTCATGGTGACGACCGAGGACGATCTCGCGGAAAGGGCGGCGCGGACCCCGCCGGCGGATCCCGACGCCGCGATGCAGGGCCTGACTTCAACCGCGCCGGTGCCGCTGCGGCACCCCGGCCGCTGGGTCGCCTGCACGGCGGTCTTGCTGTTGCTCGCATGGTTCGCCTACGTGGTATCTACGAATCCGAATTTTCAATGGCCGGTCGTCGGGAAGTATCTCTTCAACCCTGAGATCCTCCAGGGTGTCCTGCTGACCATACGCTTGACGATTTCGTGCATGTGCATCGGCATTGCGCTGGGCATTGTCGTCGCCCTCATGCGGCTTTCGGAGAACAAGCTCCTCGCGTACTCGGCGCAGGTTTACATCGTTGCCTTCCGTGGCACGCCCGCGCTGGTGCAGTTGATCTTCTGGTTCAATCTCTCCGCGCTGTTCCCGGTCATCGCGATCGGGCTGCCGTTCCTCGGTCTGGATTTCGTGACCGTGGACGCGAACGCGCTGATCACTCCGGTGGTCGCAGCGAACCTCGGCCTCGGTCTCTGCGAAGGCGCCTATATGGCCGAGATCGTCCGCAGCGGCATCCTCAGCGTCGATCCCGGCCAACAGGAAGCCGCCGCGGCAGTGGGCATGACCCGGGCGCAGACCATGCGAAAGGTGATCCTGCCGCAGGCGCTGCGCGTGATCATTCCGCCGACCGGAAACCAGATCATCGGCATGCTCAAGTACACCTCGCTTGCGAGCGTGATCTCGGTCACGGAGCTGCTCTCCTCGGCGGAGCTGATCTATACCCGTACCTACGAGACGATCCCGCTGCTGATCGTGGCTTCGCTCTGGTACCTCCTGCTGACGACGCTGCTGACGGCAGGCCAGCGTATCCTCGAGCGGTGGGTCGGCCGCAGCCAGACGGATACGCGGGAAAAACGGCGCGCGCCCTTCGGTCTCGCCGTCATGCAAAACCTCTTCACGCTGCGGAGCAGCGGGACTCCGGGCGGCGCCTGACCATGCCGGCACCCCCGATGATCGTCGCGCGCGGGATCCACAAGAGCTTCGGCCACGTCGAGGTTCTGAAGGGCGTCGACCTCGACGTGGGGACGGGCAAGGTCGTCTGCATCATCGGCGCGTCCGGTGCCGGAAAATCGACCTTCCTGCGCTGCATCAACCACCTGGAGCGGCCCGACTCCGGCTATGTGCTGGTTGGCGGTGAGCTCGTGGGCTATCGCCGGGTCGGCGACCGCCTGCACGAGGTGAAGGAGCGCCAGCTCTGCGCGGCGCGCGCCGCCATCGGCATGGTGTTTCAGCGCTTCAACCTGTTCCAGCACATGACCGTGCTTGAGAATGTCATGACCGCGCCCGTCCTGGTGAAGAAGGTCGATCGGCAGGTGGCCGAGGCGCGAGCGGTCGCGCTTCTGAAGCGTGTCGGGCTTGCCGCCAAGCAGAGCCGCTACCCGCGCCAGCTCTCGGGCGGCGAGCAGCAGCGTGTGGCGATTGCGCGGGCGCTCGCGATGGAGCCGCGAGTCATGCTGTTCGACGAAGCAACCTCTGCGCTCGACCCGGAGCTCGTGGGCGAGGTTCTCGCCGTTATGCGCTCGCTGGCGGAGGATGGCATGACCATGGTGGTGGTGACCCACGAAATTGGCTTCGCGCGCGAGGTCGCCGACGAGGTGGTCTTCATGGACGGTGGCGTAATCGCCGAGCGCGGTCCGCCGGCCGAGATTTTGCGCGCGCCCAGGAACGAGCGGACGCGCGAGTTTCTGGGACGCGTTCTCTAAGGCTTTGCAGGACGTGGACGCGGTCGATTGCGCTTACTCGATCGAGGGCAATGGTCCGCCGATCCTGCTGGTGCACGGCGTCGGCGGGAGCCGATACGTCTGGGCAGGCTTGATCGAGCGGCTGAAATCCGAGTTCACCTGTATCAGCTACGACCTGCGCGGCCACGGAGAATCTCCAAAGCCCGATGGCGCGTTCGGGCTCGACGATCTCGTCGCCGACCTCGAGCGGCTGCGCACATGTCTCGGCTGCGGGCGGGCGCATGTCATCGGTCATTCGCTCGGCGGGATGGTGGCGGCCGCCTATGCGCGCCGCCATCCGGACCGAGTGATTTCGGTTGGGTTGCTCAGCACCGTCGCCGGCCGCTCAGAGGAGGAGCGAGCCCGAACTCGCACGGTCATGGACACGATGGCGCGAGAGGGCGTCGCATCCGCGCTCGAGATCCTGGTCCGCCGATGGTTCACAGATGCGTTCATCGCGGCGCATCCCGGGATGGTGGAAGCCCGCAAGCGCCAGGTCCGGGAAATCGATCCGAAGATCTATCTCAATGCCTTCGCGATCTATGCGGATACCGAGATGCTGCCCTGGCTGCATGAGCTCGCCGCCCCGGCGCTGGTGATGACGGGAGATCAGGATCTTGGCTGCAGTCCCAGGCACAACAAGATCATGGCGGAGCGATTGCCGAACGCGCGCCTGGTGATCCTCGATGGACTACGCCACGGAATACTCTTGGAGGCCCCCGGCCGGGTGGCGCAGGCAGTCACCGATTTCCTATATGAGTGGGTACCAAATGCCGGCGCGTCATCGCCTTGATCATTCGATCGCCATCCGCGACCCGGTAAAGGAGCTGTAGCGTCCGCTGTTAAGCGGTAAGCCAGCGCTCCTCAGTTGCAGCGGGGTGTCCAAATCCGGCATTTCGGCGACCGGCAAGCTCGGCGGCCACAGGTCCGTTTCCGGAGCGCGCTCGAGCCTGCTTCATCCAAGGTATTCCGCCACTTGCCGCAGTTGCTCGATCGTCTCCGGCTTGCCGAGGAGCATTTCTGCGCGTCCCAGAAGGAGCGCGATATTCTCTTGCGATGCGTTGTCCAGGTCGTCAAATGCCGCCTTCGGATCGCCGCGCACGCCCAGGGAGATGTCGAACCGAAAATACTTTCCCTGGAGAATCCGATTGAGCTCGTAGCTCACGGTGTCGCAGCTGCCGTCCATGAGGACGGAGAGGATCGGTCGCGCCCACCCCAGCAGTCCCCAATCCTTGGCCTCTAAGTACGGAATGTCTCGCTCGAGCTCTCCGGTCCCGACCGACACAACCATATAGTCGCGCCGGGGCCAAAGACGCATAGCCTCGGCCAGCGCGCACATTGCGGGATTGTTGGCGACGACGGCGCCGTCGATCATCGCGCCGCGCTCGCCGGCGACGCTTTGGATCAACGCTGGCGGGAAGTAGGTGGGCGCCGCCGATGTCGCGCGAGCCACGTCCCTCAGAAAGT
>DATNIT010000147.1:0-34051 GCA_035604335.1 Allostellaceae bacterium
GCTCCCTCCGCCGCCACCTCGCCCGCCGCTGCGGCGGCCTCGGCCGCCGCCGCCGCCGCTTGGGCTGCCGCTTGCGCGGCCGCCAGCTCTTCGCGGACCACGGTCGGCGCCGCCACGGTCGCCACGGTGAAATCGCGCGCGATGGTGGGCTTGGTGCCCTCGGGCAGCTTGACCCGGCTGATGTGCACGCTGCCGCCGATCTCGAGCCCGTCGAGGCTCACGTCGATGCGCTCGGGAATCGCGTCGGCGTTGCAGTAGAGCTCGATCTCGTGCCGCACCAGGTTGACGATGCCGCCGCGTTTGATGCCGGGCGATTTTTCGGAATCGACGACGCGGACCGGGATCGCCACGGCAATCCTGGCGCCTGCGCCCACCCGCATGAAGTCGACGTGCAGCGGCCGGTCGCTCACGGGGTGGAACTGCACGTCGCGGGGCAGCGCGCGCTCCTTGCCGCCGTCCACCTCGATGTTGAGCAGGCGCGCGAAGAACCCGGGCTTGTTGACCTCGCGGTCGAGCTCTTGGGGATCGACGGCGATGAGCACCGGCGGCTTCTTGTCGCCGTAGAGCACTCCGGGCACACGACCGTCGCGACGGGTGGCCCGGGCAGCCCCCTTTCCGGCCCGGTCCCGCGCCTCGGCGCGGATGGTGATGAGTTCAGCCATTTCCAACTCCTCTTGCGCTTACGTAACGCGGCGCCGGCGCGGATTGCGCGGGCTTCTGCCGCGGGAAGCGCCAGCCTCCAGGGGTGCCGCGCGCCTCCGATATGCCCGCTATTGTACGGGCGGAAACTGTCTCAGTCGAACAGGCTCGAGACCGAGCGCTCCTCGCTGATGCGGCGAACCGCCTCGGCGATCAGCGGCGCGATCGAGAGCTGGCGAATGTTGTGCGCCACCCGCACCGCTTCGGTGGCCAGGATGCTGTCGGTCATGACCAGCTCCTGCAGCGGCGAGGCGGTGACGCGGCCGACCGCGCCGCCCGACAGCACGCCGTGGCTGACATAGGCCGAGACCGACTTGGCGCCGCGCTCGATCAGCGCCTCGGCGGCGTTGCAGAGCGTGCCCGCGCTGTCGACGATGTCGTCCACCAGGATGCAGCGCCGCCCGCCGACGTCGCCGATGATGTTCATGACCTCCGAAAGGCCCGCGCGCTCGCGCCGCTTGTCGATGATGGCGAGGTCGGCGTTGAGCCGCCGCGCGATGTGGCGCGCCCGCACCACGCCGCCGACGTCCGGCGACACGATCACGAGGTCGCCGCCGTTATAGCGCTCCGAGATGTCCTTGAGGAACACGGGCGCCGAGAAGAGATTGTCGGTGGGTATGTCGAAGAAGCCCTGGATCTGTCCCGCATGCAGGTCCACGGTCAGGACGCGGTCGGCGCCGGCAGCGGTGACCATATTGGCGACCAGCTTCGCCGAGATGGGCGTGCGCGCGGCGGATTTCCGGTCCTGCCGGGCATAACCGTAATAGGGGATCACCGCGGTGGCGCGCCGGGTCGAGGCGCGCTTCAGCGCGTCGAGGGTGACCAGCAGCTCCATGAGATTGTCGTTCGCGGGGAAAGACGTCGACTGGATCACGAACACGTCCTCGCCACGGACGTTCTCCTGGATCTCGACGAAGATCTCCATGTCGGAAAAGCGCCGCACGCTCGCCTTGGTCAGGGGCAAGTTGAGATAAGCGGAAATCGCCTCGGCGAGCGGCCGATTGCTGTTGCAGGTAAGGATTTTCATCCGATCTCGCCGAATGCGGGCGGTTTGCCCGGTCGCGCCCCCGGCGGCGCGCGCGGACTGTAACAAAGCCGCCATGGCGTGTAAACCGCCGTGCGACTCGCGATTTTCCGCGGGATTCCGCGCGTTCTCTAGGTTCCGCTCCGGACCTGCTCCGCCTTCTCGATGATGGCGAGGATGCCCGGCGCGGCGGCCGCCGCGACGAGGTTGGCGACGTCGCCCCATCGCCCGTCGAGGCTGCCCTGGGGCACGGCGTTCTCCTGCTTCACCACGCCGAGTTGCTTGCCGGCGGGATCCATGAGCGCCCAGGTGATGGCGATGTGCTGTTGCCCATTTTGTGGGCGGTCGAGCGTCACGCTGCCGACGACAGAGAGGGTCTTGGCCTCACCTGTCTTCTCCGGCAGTACGGTGAGCTTGGCCTGCGTCAACGCCGCCGTCATGGCGAGCTTCAGCGCATCACCGCCATTGCCGGGCGCGCCGCTCACGGGGAGCACGACGACTTCTCGAAGCGGGGCGATCTCGGCCTGAGCCGCGGGTGCGTCATCTTGCAGCAGCTTCGCCACATTGGGCGCCGTGGCGAGCGCCAGCGCCTTGAGCGCTGCCGCATCGCCGCGGTTCAGGGAGTCCAGGCCGACGGCTGCGGCATCGGAGCCTTGTCCCAGCGCCTGGCCGCCGGGATCGACCAGGCGCCAGTCGACCGCGACCCCGGATCCCGTCGATCGGGCGGTGCCCACCAGACTCAAGCTGCCGCGGCTCGAGCTCTCCGCGCTCGCGAGCACGTCGAGGTCCACGAGCGCGCCCGCGATTGCCCCCGCCAGCTGATCGCGCGCGTCACCATCGAGACCGGCGACCGGCGCCACCGCCACGCTGGTGGCGTTGCGCAAGCTGATTATGGGCGCGCGCGGCGCCGGCCGGTCATCCTCGAACGGGTGCGGCAAGGGTTGGCATCCCGCGAGAAGCAGGACCAGCGCCACGGCCGCGATACGGTACGGCATCGACGATCAGTCGAGCGCGAAATCGAGGCTGGCGCGCGAGAGCACGCTCGCGCCGCTGGCGGTCACCTCGGACGTGCGGCCCAATGTCATGGCGAGGCCGTGCTCGGCATCGAACACGATCATGTGCAGGAATATGACCATGCCCGGCGCGACCGCGACGGAATGGCCGTGATAGAGCATCGGCCAATCCATCCAGTTCGGCGCGAAGGTCGTGCCGAGACTGTAACCGCAGGCGTTGAGGCGATGAGCGCGATGTCCCAGCGCATCGAGCGTGCGCGCGTGCGCATCGAACACGTCTCCGAAAGTCTGCCCGGGCTTGAGCGCGGCCTCCGCGGCGCGCAGAGCGTCCGCCGCGGCCTTGTGCATCTCAGCGAGCCTCGGGTCCACTTGCCCGATCGCCAGCGTGCGCATCAGGCAAGAGTGGTAGTGGCGATAGACGCCGGCGAACTCGAGGGTGAGCTGGTCGTTGGCGTCGAGGGTGCGCCGGCCGCTCTTGTAGCGGCAGAGCAGGGCATCGGGGCCGGATCCGATGATGTACTCGTTCGCGGGAGGGTCGCCGCCCCCGCGGTAGACGGCGCTATGCATCGCGGCAAGGATGTCGCCCTCGGAGGCGCCGGGCTTCGCGAGCCGGCGCGCCTCGTCGAGCGCGGCATCGCCGAGCTCGGCCGCCCGGCGGACATAGGCGAGCTCCGCGGGGCTCTTGACCACGCGCAAGCGGCTCACGAGCTCCGAGGCGTCGGCCAGCGAGCAGAATCCCTCGAGCGCGGCCGAGAGCCGCTGACCATTCCGTGCCGTGAGGCCATAGGCCTCCCACTCAACGCCGAGCCGCTTTCCCTTGCAGCCATGCGAGGCCAGGATCTCGCGCAGCTGCTCGGCGGGCTTCGCGTCGGGCGCGTCCACCCAGATGCGGATGTCCGAGATCACCGAGGTGTGCTGCGCCTGCAGCAGATCGGGCGCGCGCGTCAGCAGCGTCACGGTACCGTCCGCGCCGAGATAGAGACACTGGAAGTAGACGTAGCCGAAGGTGTCGTAGCCCGTGAGGTAGTACATGCTTTCCTGCCGGAACATCAGCAGGCCATCGAGCTTCGCCTCGGTCATGGCGGCGATCGTGCGCCGGCGGCGCTCGGCAAATTCCTCGGCGGTGAAATGCAATGCCATGGGGATCACGCCTCTACGTAGTTCTTGACGAAGGTGCCGACGATTCGACGCACGAACTGATCCGTGACGTGCATGAGATCATGCTCCCACACACTCTTCTCGTTCGACATCATGACCATCTCGTAGCTTGGAAAATAGTCCACCTGATCGAACTCGTCTCGGATGAGTTGGGCCACCGCGCGCAGTACGCTCTTCCCGTAGGAATTCGCGATCACGACGTCCATGCCGGAAAAGGTTCCGGTCAGAGGCACCGGTGAAACCGTCATCAAAATCCGCTTTGCCGTGTTGCCGGTCTCGAGCAAGCATCTTGTCAGTGCCCGGATCATCTCGAGCACCTCGGCATGATCGAGCAATTTGAACCTGAAGCGCTCGGCCGCTCGCCGCAAAGCCGGCGTATTCGGCGTTTCCTGCAGGGAGCGCCGGCGCTGCGCGTCGAACCAGCATTCGATCAAGCCCAGGGTGATGATGACGCAGTCGGCGTCGAAAGCGCGGCGGAACACGTCGAACACCTGTCTGCGCCGCTCGCGGGCCCGCTGATGCGTCACGGGGATGTATCCCCCGAGCTCCAGGTCGATGACCATTCCATTCCGGAGCGGAAATAGCAGACTATCGGTCAGAAGATCGATCGCGCCAGGATCCTTCATGGCCGCGAGCGCGTGCAGAACCTCCTGCAGCATGCTCGCCGGCGTGTATTTGTTCAGGATTCCCGCCCGTCGAGCGAATGGCCGGATCGGCCATTCGCTCTCGGGTACGCCGAAGGACGACATCGGCACATCGAACCCGAGCGGCGCCAGGTGCTCCTCGATGTTGCGGGCAAAGCAGCTCCCGATCGTGAATATCCTAGACCCCGGCTTGAGCCGGAACCGCGGAGCGAGGATGGGCTCGTAGAACGGCTCGAGCCGACCGGTATCGCGCGTCGGCCAGATGCAAGCGGCACGGGTCCGCATTACATTGGCGAACGCTTCGTCCAGGCTCAGAAACCGTCCGATCTTGGCGGCCATGCGATCTTACCGGCTCGTGCGCTCGCGAATCCCAGGGCCGCTTAGGATGCCTGGCTCGCGAGGCCCGCTAGGGCTTGGCATAGGACTTGTCGGCTGCGGAACAGCACCAGCTCGCGCCAGGGCTGCGTGTCGGGAAAGAAGTGGCGGCGCAGGCTGCGCTTGATGCGTTGCGTCTCGGGCGCGTTCCAATCCACCGGCCCGCGCGCGTGGAGCACGTGGTCCTCGCGCATGGGGCCGCGTCCCTGGTCGGTGCTGAACGTGCCGTATTCCAGCGCGGTGTAGACGACGCGCGTGCCGAGGCGTGGCTGCCAGAAACCGGTGCCGACGGTGCCATGCTTGGGCACGGAGGAGGAGGTGCCAAGGAGTGGTACCGTCACGCACTCGCCGTACCAATCGAGCGCGGTCGCGATATTGGGCGTTCCGGGGTCGTGGTCGCAAATGAGCTCACCGTAGCCATAAGGCCCAAGGCCCGTGTGATAATCGATGACCCCGACATGGAGCCGCGCGCTCACCCCATAGTCGGCGACGATTCGCTCCAAGGTCTCGCGTGCCCAGGCGGGCTTGGTGCCGCCGTAGAACATGCCCGTCGGATGCTTGTACTGGCCTCCGCTTCGCGCGCGCTGAAGCGCCTTCTGTCCGCGTTGATTGCGAAAAGCCGCGATGCGCGCCTCGGCCTCGGCGACCACCTCGGGCGTCAGGGCTGCCGGCACGAGCGCGTCCGCCAGGATGTCATACTCCGGGTTCTCCGGCAGGGGATTCGAGAAGTCATAGAAGTTCCGGTTGAGATCGACGCCCTCCTCGGTGACGCGGCGGAGCCAGGCGAAGCCATGCGGATTGATGGCGTGAATGTGGAGGATGGCGACGTCCGCCGGCAGCTCCGCTCGCGCCGTCTCCATGAGCCAGTCGGCCTGGCAGCCGGAGCCGCAAAACCCCTCGATCCCGTGAGTCCCGGAGACCGTCACCAGGAGCTTTTGCGCGCTGGGGTCGCCCTGCAACGCAACGTCGGTGGCGAGCCGCTCGCCGGCCGGACCCTTGCGCGGATTCTCGTACGTCTTGACCGGCAGCTCCGCGCGCGCGGCGAGCGCCAGGAACCGTTCCCGGGCCCCGGTAAAGTCAGGCGGGAAAACCGCGGCCGCGGCGGCCTCCGGGCTGCGTCCGAATCGCACGGTCATTGCTTCGCTCTCAGCTCCGGGGTTAGGGCACCAGGGCGACGGCCGAGATCAAGCGACCATAGTCGCGCTCGCCACGCAAGCACGCGCGGCGATAGGAGAAGAAACGCTGCTCTTCCGCCGCCGTGTCGCCGCCCGTCGCGGCCGCCGCGGCGATGCCGACACGCCGGAGTCGCCTCAGGACATAGGCCGCTAGATCGAACAGGAAGTGCTCCGGGCGCGTAGCGGGCTTGAACAGGTCGGCGTCCGCGGGATCGGCGGCGAGAAACGGCGCCGGGAATTCGGGCCCAACCTCGTAGGAGAGCTTGCCGATGGACGGGCCGACCACGGCTACGATCCGCTCGAGCCGGGCGCCGCGGCTTTTCATCTCGTCGACGGTGCTCTCGACGACGCCCGTGAGCGCGCCGCGCCAGCCCGCGTGGCAGGCACCGATCACGCCCGCCTTCGGGTCAGCGAGCAACACGGGCGCGCAGTCGGCGGCGAGAACGGCGAGCGCGAGTCCGGGCATCGTCGTGACCATCCCGTCCGCTCGCGGTGCGCCCTCGCGCCGCCACGGCGTCTCGACCGCGACCGCCTCGGCGCTGTGGATCTGGTAGCACGTCACGAGGCGGTCGGGCGCCACCATCAGCCGCGCCGCGGCGCGCGCCCGGTTCTCGGCCACGCGCGCGGCGTCATCCCCGGAACCGAAGCCGCAATTGAGCGAGGCGAACAAGCCTTCGCTCACGCCGCCCTCGCGGGTGAAAAAGCCGTGCCGAACGCCGGGCGCGCTGAGCAGCTCGTGCGTGATCATGACGGTACGCCCGCGGGAAAGCCGGCCGGCGTGGGCAGAGTGGGGTCCGTGAGGGCGAGCACTTTGAAGAGCGTGCCCATTTCGTGGCCGTCGATCAAGCGGTGCACTCCGCTCTGGAGCGTTGGGCGGAGTTCGGGCGAGGCGTTGGCGAGCAACTGCTGGAGGCGCAGCTCGATGCCGAGCGAGCGCAAGAAACCGCCCTGCGTGACCGGACCGCAGAGTCGTGCTCCGGCGGCGCGCGCCGCGCCGGCGAAGGCCTCGAAATCCACGTGGGCCGTGAGGTCGGCGCTGCCCGGCGCTTCCAGCACGGGATGATAGCGATGCTGGCGCACCGCCTGGAGCGTGTCTCCGCAGGCACTCTCGGCGTGGCCATAGTCGATGAACAGCGCTGCTCCACGGTCAGCCGCGAGGCGCCGTCCCAGGTCGCCGGCGAGGCCGAGCGCGGCCGGGCAGACCTCCGCGACGCTTCCGTCCGGCGCGGTGGCGAGGCGTTGGGGTAGCAGGGCCGCCGACGCGCTGGGCGTGGGGTCAAGCACGAAAGCGAGCGTGCTGTTGTCGGGCGCGAGGCCGAGGCGACGCTCGTGCCAGCGGCCGCCGCGGCGCTCGAATTGCCGAATCGGCAGCGCGTCCAGAAACTCGTTGGCGACGAGCAGAAAGGGTCCTGCCGGGACGGTATTCAGATCCTCGTGCCAAGCCGGCGCGGCCGGGGCGAGCGTCCGTGCTTGTATGGCGCGCAGTGCCGGGCTCGTCTCCACCAGGTGCACCCGGAGCGCGCGGCGGAAATCGGGTGCGACCGCGAGAGCGCGCAGCGCGTCCGCCATCAGGGTGCCGCGTCCGGGCCCGAGCTCCACGAGCAGCACCGGATCGGGCCGGCCCATCCGCGTCCAGACGTCGGCGCACCAGAGCCCGATCAGCTCCCCGAAGATTTGGCTCACCTCGGGCGCGGTGATGAAATCGCCGGTGGCGCCGAGGGGATCGCGCGTCGCGTAATAGCCGAGCCGCGGATGCTGCAGCGCCTCGGTCATGAACTCGGCGATGGTGAGCGGGCCGGTGGCACGGACCTGTCGGACGAGAAGGTCGCCGAGGCCTGTCACGGCGGCCGCGGCTCAGGCCGCCGGAGTGTCTCGGCGCGAGCGCCGGATCAGCCAGATGCCGACGATGAGCACCGGCACCGACAGCAGCTGACCCATGGTGAGACCGCCCAGCTGGCTCAGCGTGGGACCGCCCAGAAGGTATCCGAGCTGGCGGTCGGGCTCGCGAAAATACTCCGAGACGATGCGCGCGATCGCATAACCCGCCAAGAACACGCCGGAGAGATAGCCCCGATACTCGCGGGCGCGGGTGAAGCGCTGCAGTACGAATAGGATGACGAAGAGCGCGAGCCCCTCGAGCGCCGCTTCGTAGAGCTGGCTCGGATGGCGATAGAGCTGAAATGGGTCGGTCGGGAACTTCATCGCCCACGGGCCATCGTCCCATTCCCGCCCGTAGAGCTCGCCGTTGACGAAGTTCGCGAGCCGGCCGAGGAACAGGCCGATCGGCACCGCGCAAACGAGCATGTCGCCGAGCCGGAGGAAATCGATCTTGCGGATCCGCGTGAAGAGAAAGAGCGCCAGCACCACGCCGATGGTGCCGCCATGGAAAGACATGCCACCGGTCCAGATCTTCAGCGCCTCGACGGGATGCTGCAGGTAGTAGCCGAGGTTGTAGAACAGGACATATCCGATGCGGCCGCCCAGCACGACGCCGAGCGTGACCCACACCAGGAAATCGTCGAGCGCCGCGGCATCCAGCACGGGGGGCGGCCGGCGCGCCAGGCTGACGCAGTAGCGCCACCCGATCAGCAGCCCCGCGATGTACGCGAGCGCGTACCAGCGGATCGCGAAGGGTCCGATCTCGATCAGGACCGGATCGATCGTCGGATAGGGGATGGTCAGCATCAGCGGTAAGGATCCGCCGCGGCCAGATGCGTCTTCACGAAGTCCGCGATGCCGTCCTCGAGCGCGGTGGTCGGCTGCGTGTAGCCGGCCTGTCTGAGCTTGTCGAGCCGCGCCTCGGTGAAATATTGGTATTTCTCGAGGATCGCGGGGGGCATGGGCACGAACTCGCTGAGCGGCTCGCGCCCGGCCGCCCGATAGACCGCGGCCACCAGCTCGCTGAAGCTGCGGGCCTTGCCGCTGCCGATGTTGAAGAGCCCGTTGACGTTGGGGTGGTCGTGGCACCAGAGCAGGACATCGACGCAGTCGCGGACATAGACGAAGTCCCGCTTCTGCCCGCCGTCGGGCACGTCCGCGCGGTAGGAGCGGAAGAGCGGCGCGGGCTTGCCCGCCGCGGCCAGCGGGAAGAACTGCGTCACCACGCTGCGCATGTTGCCCTTGTGGTACTCGTTGGGCCCGTAGACGTTGAAGAATTTGCACCCGATCCACTGCGGCGGCCGCGGAGCGCCGCGCTCAACCAGCCGTGCCACCCGTCGATCGAACAGGTGCTTCGACCAGCCGTATGCGTTGAGCGGACGAAGCCTGGCGAGCGCCTCGGGCGATCCGTCGTCGTCGAAACCGCTTTCGGCCCCGCCATACGTGGCGGCCGAGGATGCGTAGAAGAAGCTCGTGCCGTGCCGGGCGCACCAGTCCCAGAGCTGGAGCGACAACGTGAAATTCGCCGCGATGATCGCGTCGACGTCGCTCTCCATGGTGGAGGAGATCGCGCCCAGGTGGAAAACCGCTCTGATCTCGCGGGCGTGGTCGTCGAGGAAATCCAGGAGGCGCTCCGGCGGCACGATGCGCGCCAGCTCGCGCTTGGCGACATTGCGCCACTTCTCGCCGCGCCCGAGGCGGTCGCACACCACGAGGTCGTGCTCTCCGCGCTCCTCCAGCGCCGCCGCCAAGTTCGATCCGATGAAACCGGCGCCGCCGGTGATGACGATCATGGCGCTTGCCCGAGAAAGAGCCCGGCGGAGTTATAGGGCCTTACCGCCCGATCGCAATGCCAGATTTGCCTCGCCGTCGGGTTGCGCTGGCGGTGGGGGGCGATCGGCATTATCTCTTGTGGAGAAAGCTATTATGGAGACGCCGCCATGCAGAACGACAACCGAATCTTCGAGGATCTCGCGCGCGTCGCCTCCGGCGCGCTGAGCGCGCTCACCGGAGTGCGCGAGGAGGTCGAGGCGAGGCTTCGCGACCAGTTCCAGCACATCCTCGACCGCATGAATCTGGTGCGCCGGGAGGAGTTCGAGGCGGTCCAGGCCATGGCGGCCAAAGCGCGTGCCGAGCAGGAGCGGCTCGCCGAGCGCTTGGCCGCGCTCGAAGCCCGGCTCGAGGCCGAGGCCGCCGAGCCGCGCCAAAAACCGGCACGGCGGCACTCGGCCGCTTCACCGAAGGAGGAGAGCTCGCCAGGGACTTAAGTCCTTGGGCGGACCCTCATTTGTGGGTCCTGCGCTGGCGCCTACCAAATCTTGCCTTGCATGCGCGTAAGTGGTTTGGCACGCTACAGCATATGGTGTGTTCAGGGGATTGAACCACCAGATGCCGGCGGCCCGCATTGGGCCAGAGGAGGGTGCCATGACCGTAATGTCCGTCGAGACAACGACGCCGGCAGCCAATCCCATCGATCTCGTCGAGGAAATCGTCCAGGCGAACGAGTGGGCCCATGACCGCGCCAACGACGCCGAAATGGTGGTGGAGGTGTCGGGGCGGTGGTGCGAGTACCGCATGTTCTTCCTCTGGCAGCAGGAGACCAGCGCGCTGCATTTTTCCTGCGGCTTCGACATGAAAGTCCCGAAGGTGCGCCGCGCCGCGGTCTACGAGCTGCTGGCCGCGGTGAACGAGAAGCTCTGGATCGGGCACTTCGATCTCGGGCTCGACGATCCCGCGCCCTGCTTCCGCCACGGCGTGCTGCTGCGCGGCGCGATGGGCGCCAGCGTTGAGCAACTCGAGGATCTCGTGGACATCGCATTGACGGAGTGCGAGCGGTTCTATCCCGCCTTCCAGCTCGTGGTGTGGGGCGGCAAGGGCGCCGAGGACGCGATCGCGGCTGCGATGATCGATCCGCAGGGCGAGGCGTGATGACCGCGGGCGGCAAGCCGCCCGCGACGACCCTGCTCCTCATCGGGTGCGGCAAGATGGGGAGCGCGCTCCTGAAGGGCTGGCTGGAGCGCGGCGCCGCGCGGCACGTCGTGGTGGTCGAGCCGAGCGTGGGCGCCGATGCCTTCGCCGGCGCGCGATTGGTCGAGCGCCACAAGCGGCCCGAGGAAATCCCGCTCGAATTCACGCCCGACGTCGTGGTCTTCGCGGTGAAGCCGCAGGTGATGGACGGCGCCGTCAGCCCCTACAAGCGGTTCGTCGGACGGTCGCTGTTTCTGTCGATCGCCGCCGGCAAGACGCTGCGGTATTTCGCGCGGCTGCTCGACGACGACGCGGCGGTGGTGCGCGCCATGCCGAACACGCCGGCGGCCGTCGGCCGCGGTATTACGGTGGCGACCGCGAACCCGCGGGTGACTCCGACCCAGCGCCGGCTCGCCGACACGCTGCTATCCGCCGTGGGCGAGGTCGGATGGGTCGACGACGAGGCGCTCATCGACGCGGTGACCGCCGTTTCCGGCAGCGGTCCCGCTTATGTCTTCCTGCTCATCGAATGCATGGCGAAGGCGGGCGTGGCGGCGGGACTGCCGCCGGATCTCGCCACGCGGCTCGCGCGGGCGACCGTGGCGGGCTCCGGAGAGCTCGCGCGGCTCTCGCATGAGCCGGCCTCCAAGCTCCGGGAGGCCGTGACCAGCCCGGGCGGGACAACGCGGGCGGCGCTCGATGTCTTGATGGCGACGGATGGTCTCGAGCCGCTTATGATCAAGGCGGTGGCCGCGGCGGCGCGGCGCTCTCGAGAGCTGGCGGATTGATCCCATGAGCGAAGCGTTGAGCCCCGCGGCGCAGCGGGTGCAAGAACTGTTGCGTGCGGCCGGCTCCGAAGCCCAAGTGAAGCAGCTGCCGGTGACGGCGCGCACCGCCGTAGACGCTGCGGCCGCCATCGGCTGCGCCGTCGCGCAGATAGCGAAATCCTTGGTCTTCAAAGCCAGGGGCGGCAAGCCCGTGCTGGTGATCGCCAGCGGCGTCAATCGGGTGAACGAAGGCAAGATCGCCGCCGCGCTCGGCGAGCCTATCGGCAAGGTCGACGCGAATTTCGTGCGCGACACCACGGGCTATGCGATCGGGGGCGTGGCGCCGATCGGACACGCGACGCCGCCGCGCATCTTCATCGACGAGGACCTGCGCCAGCACGCGATCCTTTGGGCGGCTGCGGGCCACCCTCATGCCGTCTTTCCGTCCAGCCCCGCGGAGCTCGAGCGCCTGACCCGCGGGACCGTGATCGAGGTCAAGTAAGGGCTCGAATCGGTGTCGGTTTGGCTTGGCGTGAGCCAAGACGCTCCAAGCGGCAAGTCAGGAGCGGTGCTCAGGTGCGAATAGCGAGATGGAGCGAGATGGTGTCCTGTCCGATTTGCAGCGACTTGATCGCCCGCCGCGCAACGGGGATGCCCTTCTTGTTGCAAAACAGGATCAGCGCCACGGCAACCTCATTCTCGTAAAACCGCATCGGGGGTGCGCCTCCGTCGAACTCCGCCGTGACCTTGATCTCGGAGTCGTTGGAAAAGGCCAATCGCTTGATGCCGCTTTGGGGCAATTCGCGGTTGGTCTTTTCGCAATAGTCGACGAGGGAATCGATCACCTCGGCGTTGCTGAAGCTCACGACACGCGTTTCAGTGGGCATTCTGCCTCTCTTGATCGATCCCCTGCTAGCTCACCTGGTCGGCATAGCCTTCGCCCAAGCGGAGCCCTGAAATGTCCGCAAGGCGCTAATAGTACATCGGATCAGTTTCAATAATACTGATGCGTTCTCTCGGCGCTCGCACGTCGAGACCGTATTGGTGACTTGCGCAAAAAAAGCCGCACAGCAAAGCGAGTCGATAGGGGCGGCCCGTCGGTTGGAGCGAGGAACGCTCTCTCGCGCATCGGACCATTGCCGCGCGCGTCCACCCCGCTACACTGACGACTCGGAGGACGCGCCATGGCCAGACGTTCGAAAGCTCGGTCCGCAAAGACCGCTCCCGCGGGCACACCGCGCGACCGGATCCTCGACGCCGCCTTGGCGCTGGCGGAGCGCGAGGGCTGGCGCAAGGCGTCGCTCGGCGCCATCGCGGGCGAGGCCGGCGTGCCGCTTCACCAGCTCTACGGCGAGTTTCGCTCCCGGGCGACCATACTGGGTGCCCTGATGGCGCGCGCCGATGCCGGCGTACTCGCGGAGACGCCGGCGGCGGAGCCGGACGAAAGCGCGCGCGATCGGCTGTTCGACGTGCTGATGCGACGCTTCGATGCGCTGAAGCCGCATCGGGCCGCGCTCAAGGCGATCGCGCGAGGGCTCGCCAGCGACCCGCCGACCGCGCTGTGCAGCGCGCCCGCCTTTCTGCGCTCGATGACCTGGATGCTCGAAGCCGCCGGCCTCTCGAGTACGGGGATCCGCGGCCGCCTCCGCGTCCGCGCGCTCGCGCTCATGTACCTGTGCGTCCTGCGCGTCTTCGTCGAGGACGACAGCGAGGACCTCGCCAAGACCATGGCCGCCCTCGATCGGCGCCTGCGCCAGGCCGAGCCCTGGCTCGGGCTCGGCGGCTTCCCGTGGGGCCCGCAATCGCGGAAGCAGAGTGCCTAGCGCGAAGCCGGCGGCCCTGCCGGTCCGGCTGGCCCTCCAGGCAGATCAGCGTCTGTTGGCCGATTGCGATGAGGGTTCGTTGCTCCCCCTTGATCGCGGTCACCTCGAGCCGACAGATTGTGAGCGTGCGGCCCGGCTTCACCACCTCTCCCACCGCGACGAATC
Organism: Allostellaceae bacterium; assembly: GCA_035604335.1. Taxonomy (GTDB): domain Bacteria; phylum Pseudomonadota; class Alphaproteobacteria; order ATCC43930; family CGMCC-115725; genus DASZHJ01. The sequence goes on from DATNIT010000147.1 coordinate 13,689, forward strand.
GCTCTCCCGCAGCGGGCGCCAGCAGGTTGATCTTGAATTCGACCGTAAGCACCGAGCTGCCCGCGGGAAACAGGGAATAGCCGGCATAGCCGCCGGCGGAATCGGCGATCGCGCCCGTGATGCCGGCGTGCAGGTAGCCGTGCTGCTGGGTGAGATCGGGCTGGTAGGGCAGGGCGATTTCCGCCCGTCCGGGCTCGACCCGCACGAGCTCGGCGCCGATGGTTCGCATCAACGCCTGGCGGGCAAAGCTCTCCCGGACTTGGTTCTCGAAGGCGGGGTTCTTGGGCTGGAACCGAATCATGGCATTCCCGGAGCGACGATTTTGCACTGCCAGAGACTAGCGCATGCGGGCCCCGAGCGGGCGTTTTCGGCCATGGCGAGGCGATCCGAAGCCGTATGCGACAATCCTGCCCACCCTCGCATTTGCCGAAATATCGTGTTCTCCCAGTAAGTTACCTTGTGCCCCGCAGATTTCTTGCCGCGCTGCAGAAAAATGTGCGGTGAGTCTTGACGGGGTCCATATCGTGCGCCATATTCGCGTTATGCTGCAGTGCAGCAAAAATATCTTCAACCTCCAAGGATGGAGCAACGGCGATGGTTAACGGCAAATTCTTCGAGACGGAAGTCGGCAAGCTGTTCGCCGGTTTCCCCTTTGCGGGCGTGGACGTCGAGGCCTTCATGTCCTCGCAGCGCAAGAACCTCGAGGCGCTCACCCAGGCGAATCAGCTGGCGGTGCAGGGCTTCCAGGAGCTCGCCAAGCGGCAGGTCGAGTTCGCCCGCACGGCGATGGACGAAGCCTCCGCGCTGGTGCGCGGCTGGTCCGAGACCGGCACTGCCGAGGAGCGGCTCCAGAAGCAAGCGGCGTTCGCCAAGCAGGCGCTCGAGAAGAGCGTCGAGGGCGCGCGGGAGCTCGTGGAGCTCGCGGGCAAGACCCAGACCGACGCGTTCGATGTGCTCACCAAGCGTTTCTCGGAGAGCATCGACGAGTGGGGCACGATCGCGAAGAAAAAGACGCAGCGTCAGTAATCTCCCCCCAACACTGACGCTCTGGCAGAGGCCGTCCCCCGGGACGGCCTCTGTGTTTTTGTGCGGTCCCTAACGCGGTCGGCGAGGGTTGGCGTGGCGGCTCGCCGACGGCGGATCAGGATCCCTATAGCGAGATCGCGAGCCCGTCCTCCGCGCAGTCGAGATTGACCTCGGCTCGGCGCGCCAGCAACTCCGCGCTCATATGGGTGAGGATCACCCGTTTGGCGCCGATCTCCGCGAGCCGACCGCGCAAGGTCGCGTAGTCCAGGTGGTACTTCACCTTCTTGTCGTAGAAATAGGCCTCGACGATGAAGAGGTCGGCGCCCGCAGCCGCGGGCACCAGGTTCTCGACCCATTCGGTGTCTCCCGAATAGGTGACGACGCGGCCGTCGACCTCGATCCGCAGCGCATAGGGCGGGGCCCCCGAGTAGTGCTGCACCAGGAAAGGCGTCACCCGCACCGGGCCGACGCGGTGCGCCACCCGCTCGGGCATCTCGATCAGGGTCAGCGGAAATTTCGGCGTGATGCCGGTTGACCCCGGAAAGAGCACCTCCTGTGCCTGATGCAGCCGGTCGCGGAAGCCCGGCGGACCCGCGAGCGTCAGCGGCCGCGTGCGCCGGCTCACGAGATGCGCGTCGAGCAGAAAGAACGGCAAGCCGCCAAAATGATCGCCGTGCAGGTGGCTCACCAGCACGCTGTCGATGCTGTTGGGTTCGACCCCGAAGCGCTTCAGCGCGATCAGCGATGACGCGCCGCAATCGATCAGGAAACGCGTCTCCGCCGCTGTCACGAGGAAGCAGGTGTGATAACGGCCGCCGCTGCCGAAGGCATCGCCGCTGCCGAGAAAGCGAATCTCCATTGCGTGCGCCGGGCCGCTGGTTGAAGGGAGTCCAGGCCGGATGCTAGCGTCGCGCGCCGACCGGCAGCAAGCCGAGCGCCTACGCCGTCGGCGAGGGTTGGCGTGGCGGCTCGCCGACGGCGGAAGATACCGATTACGCGGTCGGCGAGGGTTGGCGCGGCGGCTCGCCGACGGCGGAAAATACCGATTACGCGGTCGGCGAGGGTTGGCGTGGCGGCTCGCCGACGGCGGAAAATAAGGAGCGCGCATGACCATCAGCTATGACGACTTCGCCAAGGTCGACGTACGCGTCGGCACTATCGTGGCGGCGGAGCCCTATCCCGAGGCGCGCAAGCCCGCCTACAAGCTGCAGGTCGATTTCGGGCCCGAGATCGGCGTCAAGAAATCCTCGGCGCAATGCACCGTGCACTACCGGCTGGACGAGCTCGTGGGCCGGCAGGTGTCCGCGGTGGTGAATTTCCCGCCCAAGCAGATCGGCAAGTTCATGTCCGAGGTTCTGGTGCTGGGATTTCCCGATGGTGCCGGCGCCGTGGTCCTCGTAGTGCCGGACAAGCCGGTGCCGAACGGCGGCAAGCTGTTCTGAGCGCGCGCGATGCGCTACGGTCTCTTGCGCGGGATCTGCCGGCCCATCAACAAGAGAGGACATAGCCCATGATCTATGAGCTGCGCGTCTATCACTGCGTGCCCGGCCGGTTGCCGGCCCTGCTCAAGCGGTTCGACACCATCACGCTCAAGCTTTGGGAGAAGCACGGCATCCGCCAGGCGGGCTTCTGGACCGTGCTGATCGGCGACTCCAGCATGGATCTGTACTACCTGCTGCAATGGGAATCGCTCGCCGAGCGCGAGAAGAAATGGGGCGGGTTCATGATCGACCCGACTTGGCTGGCGGCGCGCGCCGAGACCGAGAAGGACGGCCCGATCGTCGCCTCCGTCAGCAACACGATTCTGCAGCCGACCTCGTTCTCGTCGGTGAAGTAGACCCGCACGCCGGAGGCCGGGACATGATCGAGGAACCGCCGCTCCTCACCATCCGGCGCCGCATCTCGCGGCCGGATCCCGCAAAGCTCGCCGCGCTCACGGGCGTTCAGACCGGAAACCTCGTCGATGCGATGGACGGGCGGGGCGCGCTGGATTACGCGATCAAGCCCGTCGATCCCAAGCGCGCGGCCTTCGTCGGTCCCGCGCTCACCTGCGAGCCTGGTCCGTCGGACAATCTGGCGATCCTGGCCGCGATCGCACTCGCTGAGCCCGGCGACGTCATCGTGGCGGCGGGCGACGGCTTCACCGGCACCGCCATCGTCGGCGACAACATGGCCGCGATGGCGCGCAACCGGAAAGTCGCCGCCATCGTCGCCGATGGGCTGGTGCGAGACAGCGCGGGCGTGGTCGGCGTGGGCTTGCCGATGTTCGCCCGCGGCATCACGCCCAATTCCTGCGTGAAGTCGGGACCCGGCCGCATCGGCCTGCCGGTGGTGGCGGGCGGCGTCAGCGTGGAGGCCGGCGATATCGTGGTGGGCGACCTCGATGGCGTCGTGGTGATCCCGCGGGCTCAGCTCGATGCGGTGCTCGACCGGCTAGCGGCGGTCCGCCGCGCCGAGGCCGCGCTGCAGGAGAAGATCGCGAAGGGCCTCGACTGTCCCGAGGCCGTGCGCGCCCTGCTGAGCTCCGATCGCGTGCGCTACGTCGACTGACGCGCCGGTGAAGTTCAGCGATTTCCTGTTTCCGGAGAGTCGCGATCCCGAGCGGGACGGGCTCGTCATCGAGGAGACGCTGCGCGAGGCGCGCTTGGCCGACGAGCTCGGCGTCGACGCTCTCTGGCTTGCCGAGCATCATTTCGACGGCATCTGCGCCTATGTCGATCCCGTGAGCTTTGCCGCCGCGCTCGCGGTGGCGACCCGGCAGTGCAAGATCGGGTTCGCGGTCGTGCAGACCTCGCTGCATCACCCGATCCGGCTCGCCGAGCAGCTGTCGCTGATCGATCACCTCAGCAAGGGCCGGCTCATCGTCGGCCTCGGCCGCGGCACCGCCTACAACATCTACGACTATCAGGGCTACGGCTTCGACCATGGCGAGGCCCAAGAGCGCTTCGAAGAAGTCGAGGCCGTGATGCTGAAGGCCTGGACCGAGAAGAGCTTCCAGCATCGCGGCAAGTACTGGGACCTCAAGGTCGCGGGCCTCCGCCCGGCGCCGTACACGAAGCCGCACCCGTTCCTGATCCGCGCCGCCTCCGGCGAAGCCTCGATGGTCGAGCTCGCGCGGCGCGGCCAGCCGTTCCTGATGAACGTGCAGACGCACGAGGTGACGCGTCACCGGATGGATCTCTACCGAAGAACCATGCGGGACTCCGGTTACGGCGAGGAAGCGATCGCGCGCAACGTCGAGCAGTGCTGGATCTGGCGCAATGTCTGCGTCGCAGAGACCGACGCCGAGGCCGAGCGGATCGGTCTGCCGGCGTTCCACGCCATGCAAGAGCACCGCGCGGCGCTCCGCGAGCGGATCTATCGCGAGCAGGGTGTGCGGATCGAAAACCCATCGCCGGGCTTGCTGGCGCCCGCCCGCGTCGACCCGCGCCATGCGCTCATCTGCGGCTCGCCCGCCACCGTCACCGAGGCCTTCGCCGAGATCGAGAAGATCGAGGTCGGCGGCGTCATCATGCAATTCCGCTTGGGGCCCATGGCGCACGAGGCTGCGATCCGAAGTCTCACGCTTTTCATGCGCGAGGTCGCGCCGACGTTCCGCGGTAAGCCGGCGGCCTGACGGCACTGCGTCCTTCGACGCGCTCGCTGCGCTCGCTTGCTCAGGATGAGGGATTCTCTTTGCGCAGCTTCCACTTCCCCTCATCCTGAGCAAGGGCCGTGGGCCCGCGTCGAAGGACGCACTACGTTTACCCGAGCGGCACGCGCTCCAGGAGGCACCGCCATGACCACCCAATACAAGATCCGCACGCTGAACAACCATGCGCTCCATCCGGAGACGCTGATGATGGGCTACGGCTACTCGCCGGCGCTCTCGGAGGGCTCGCTGAAGCCGCCGATCTTTCTGACGTCGACCTTCGTCTTCGAGTCGGCTCAGCAGGGCAAGGACCTCTTCGATGTGACCGCCGGGCGGCGGCAGTCGAGGCCCGGCGAGAAGACCGGCCTCGTCTACTCGCGCTTCAACAATCCGAACTTCGAGATCCTGGAGGATCGGCTTGCGATCTGGGACGAGGCCGGGCGCTCGGCCGTGTTCGCGAGCGGCATGGCGGCGATCTCGACGGTGCTGCTCGCCTTTCTGCGTCCGGGCGACACGATCCTGCACAGCCGGCCGCTCTACGGCGGCACCGAGACGCTGATGCGCAACCAGCTCACCGCCTTCGGTATCACGCCCGTGGGATTCACCGACGGCATCGACCGCGGCAAGATCGGTGCGGCCGTTCAGGAAGCGATGGCGAAGGGCCGTGTCGGCCTGATCATGCTGGAGACGCCGGCCAATCCCACGAATGGCCTGGTCGATCTGCGCGCCATTGCCGCGGCTGCGGACGAGATCGGCGCCAAGCAGGGCCACCGGCCGCCGGTGGTGGTGGACAACACGCTGCTCGGGCCGATGTACCAGAAGCCGCTCCGCCATGGCGCCGACCTTGCGGTCTATTCGCTCACCAAATACGCCGGCGGCCACAGCGACCTGGTGGCCGGCGGCGTCTCCGGCTCGGAAGAGCTGGTGCGCAAGATCGGCATGCTCCGCGGCGCGCTTGGGACCCAGCTCGATCCGCATTCCTGCTGGATGCTGCTGCGCTCGCTGGAGACGCTGGGCATCCGCACCGAGCGCGCGAACGCGAACGCGCGTAAGGTCGCGGAGTTCCTGCGCGCCCATGCCAAGATCGCCAAGGTGCACTATCTCGGGTTCCTCGAGGCGGCGGACCCGCGCAAGCAGGTGTTCGACCGGCAATGCAGCGCGCCCGGCTCGACCTTCTCCTTCGAGGTCAAGGGCGGCGAGGCCGAGGCCTTCGCGATGCTGGACCGGCTCAAGATCATGAAGCTCGCCGTGAGCCTCGGCGGCACCGAGACGCTGATCTCGCACCCGGCATCCACGACTCACTCCGGCGTGGCGCGCGTGCTGCGCGAGGAGATCGGCCTCACCGAGGCCCTGATCCGGATCTCCGTCGGGATCGAGAACTCCGACGATCTCGTCGCCGACCTCGAGCAAGCGCTGGCCTGAGTTCTCTCACTTCGGCAGGTGGACGCGCACGCGCAGCCCGCCCTGCGGCGAATCCTCGAGCGTGATGTCGCCGCCGTGGCTCAGCGCCACATCGCGAGCGATGGTGAGTCCCAATCCCACGCTGCCGCTTTGCGGGCTGCGCGCGGTGTCGAGGCGGACGAACGGCCGGAACACGTCGTCCCGCCGCTGCGCGGGGATGCCGGGACCGTCGTCGTCGACCAGGATGTCGATGCCGCCCTTCACCGGCACCGCGGCGACCCAGACATGGCTGCCGTAGCGCCGCGCGTTCGCGATGAGGTTGCCGACGCAGCGCTTCATGGCGTCGGGACGCAGCGAGATCGCGAACGCCTCGGGCGCGGCGATGGTGACGGGCGCGCCGTCCCGTCGGGCGTTCGCCACGACCTCCTCCAGCAGCATGGGCAGATCGACCTCGCGCGGCGTCTCGCCGCCCTCGCCGCGGGCGAAATCGAGATAGCCCTGGACCATGCTTTGCATCTGCGTCACGTCGGACTTGAGCTCGGCGACCGTGGGGCCGTCCTCCAGGAACTCGAGCGCAAGCTTCATGCGCGTCAGCGGCGTGCGCAGGTCGTGCGAGACGCCAGCGAGCATCTCGGTGCGCTGTCTGATCTGGCGCTGGATGCGCTCGCGCATGAGCAGGAAGGCGGCGCCCACGCGGCGCACCTCGGTGGCACCCGCCAGCCGGAAGTTCGGGACGTCGCGGCCCTTGCCGAAGCTCTCGGCGGCGGCGGCGAGCCGCCTCAGCGATTTCACCTGGTTGCGCATGAACATCGTCGCCACCGCGAACAACACGAGCGACGAGCCGATCATCCAAAGCACGAAGATGTACGTGGTCGGCGTGAACAGCCGCTTCTTGGGGACGGCGACTTGGAGCACGCCCTCCGGCAGCGCGATCGTCACGAGGATGTCGCGCGGATCGAACTCGTCGTCGATCTGGAACGGGCGGCGCACGCGCTCCGTCAAAGCGGCAACCAGCGGCTCGCCGCCTCCCGAGGTCACGGGGACCATGCCCGATGGCAGGGTCTCGCCCGCCCAATAGATGTACTCGAGCTCGGTCGCTCGCGCGGCCCGCTCGAACATCTGCGTCTGCGTGGCCTCGTCGCCGGTCAGGCTCAGCTCCTGGATGACCTCGGAGATCTCGCCCGCGACCGAGCTGGACAACCGGCGCGACACGGTGTCCCAGACGCGATCGTAGAAGATCCAGGTTGCGATGACCTGCACCAGGATCAGCGGCGTCACGATGATCAGGAGCGAGCGCCCGAACAGGCTGCGCGGGAGGATGCGCTTGTGCCAGCGCGGGTCCTGCACCGCGCGGCGCGCCTCGGCTATGGGGTCGGGGCCGAGCCTCGTCGCGGTGCCCGGCACCTCAATCGGGCTTGAGGACATAGCCGATGCCTCGCACCGTCTGGAGGTAGCGCGGGAACTTCGGATCGCGCTCGATCTTGCGCCGGAGCCGCGTCATCTGCACGTCGACCGTGCGCACGTTGCCGCTGAATTGCGCTTCCTCGGCGAGCCGCTCGCGGCTGACGGGGGTGCCGGCCCGACCGGCGAGCGCCGCCAGCAGGGCCGCTTCGGCGGCGGTCAGGTGGATGGACTCCTCGCCCCGCCAGAGCTCGGTGCGCTTGAGGTCGAACCGGAACCCGCCGAACCGCGCCTCGCCCGCCGCCGTGGCATCGGTCGCCGCCCGCGCGAGAATGTTGCGGATACGCAGCACCAGCTCGCGGGGCTCGAACGGCTTGACCAGGTAATCGTCGGCACCCTGCTCGAGGCCGTGGATCCGGTTTTCCGCTTCGGCCATGGCGGTGAGCAGCAGCACGGGAACCCGGCGCTCCGCCTTCAGGCTCGCGGTGAGCTCGAAGCCGTTCTCGCCGGGCATCATCACGTCGATGATCGCCAGGTCGTACTCCAGGCTCTTCAGCTTGAGGCGCGCTTCGGCGGCGTCGGCCGCCAGGGTGATGCGGAATCCGTTGTCGGCGAGGTAGCGCCGCAACAGGCCGCGCAGGCGCTCGTCGTCGTCCACCACCAGGAGATGCGGCGCCTCGGGCCCAGCCATCTCGGACTCAGCGCCGCGCGCCGGGCGGGCGGGCGAACTTGGCGCGGTCGGACTCGCTGCCCATGATCCCCAGCATCACGTTGCGAAAGCCCTCGACCGCCTGTGCGCCCGCTTCGCGGTAGGCCTTCGCCACGCGCTGGCGCTGGTTTTCCGAGAGCTGACGCTCGAGCTCGACGCCCGCGGGCGTGAGCTCGAGCAGGCGCTGGCGCCGATCGCGCGGGCCCGGCTTCTGCACGATGAAGCCCTGGCGCACGAGCTGCCCGAGCACTCGGCTCAGGCTCTGCTTGGTGATCCGCAGGATGCCCAGCAGCTCCGTTACGCTCAGCCGCGGATAGCGCCCGACGAAATAGATGACGCGGTGATGCGCGCGGCCGAAGCCGTAGCGCGCCAGCATGGCGTCGGGCTCGGCGGTGAAGTCGCGATAAGCGTAGAACAGGAGCTCGATACCCTGGCGCAGCTCCTCCTCCCGCAGAAAAAGCAGGGTGTTCGCCGCGGATTTTACGTCAGCCATGTTGACATATTCTGGTCAGATCGTTACCTCTGGGACCCTCAGACCGACACAAACGGTCTTGTGACCGGACTTATAGGCACGAGGACGCTGCCATGGCCATTCTTCCCTTTGACGATCGCGACGGCACCATCTGGCTCGACGGCAAGCTCGTGCCCTGGCGCGATGCCAAGGTCCATGTGCTCACCCATGCGCTGCATTATGCAAGTTGCGTGTTCGAGGGGGAACGAGTCTATGGCGGCAAGGTCTTCCACCTCGACGAGCACAGCCAGCGCCTGATCAACTCTGCGAAGCTTCTGGGCTTCGAGATCGCGATCGGGCCGGCGGCCATCAACGAGGCCACCAACGCCGTCGTGAAGGCCAACGGCATCGTCGACGGCTATGTGCGGCCGCTGGCCTGGCGCGGCCCCGAGCAGATGGGCGTGGCCGCCCAGGCGACCAAGATCCACATGGCGATCGCGACCTGGCAGTGGCCGACGTACTTCTCGCCGGAAGCGCGGCTCAAGGGCATCCGCATGGCGATCTCGAAATGGGCGCGGCCCGCGCCCAACACCGCGCCCACGGCCTCCAAGTGCGCCGGCCTCTACATGATCTGCACGCTCTCCAAGCACGCGGCGGAGGATGAGGGCTACGACGACGCGCTCATGCTGGATTGGCGCGGCCGGATCGCCGAGGCGACCGGCGCCAACATCTTCCTCGCCATCGACGGTGCACTCCACACCCCCACGCCGGATTGCTTCCTCGACGGCATCACGCGCCGAGCGGTGATGGGTCTCGCCCGCGCGCGCCAGATCAAGGTGGTCGAGCGCGCGATCATGCCCGAGGAGCTCGGCAAGGCGCAGGAGGTCTTCTTGACCGGCTCCGCCGCCGAGGTGACGCCGGTGCGCGAGATCGGCCCCTACAAATTCACGCCCGGCCGCATCTGCAAGCAGATGGTCGAGGATTTCGCGGAGGCGACGCGAGCCTGAGCTGAAGCGCGGCCTTTCAAAGCCCCTCGCCCGCAAGAGCGGGAGAGGGAGGGACCCATTGCGAAGCAATGGGAGGGTGAGGGTCTACCTCGTCGTAGCTCGGTGGTATTCTAGGCATCGCTCCCTCACCCGGCCGACGCTGCGCGCCGGCCGCCCTCTCCCACTTCATGGGCGAGGGGCACGAGGGCACGTGCATAAGCAGAGATGATTCCCATGAAATATCCCTCGCTGACCCTGCGGAGCATCCGGGCGCGGCCGGTGGTGCTGAAGCTCAAGCGGCCGGTCGTCGCGCGCATCGCCACCATCACGGACTGGCCGCTCATCCTGATCGACCTCGAGACGGAGGAGGGCGTGGTCGGCCGCTCCTATCTGGAGCCCTACGTCCCGAAGGCGATGAAGTATCTGGTGCCGGCGCTGCGCGATCTCGGTGCTCTCTTGAAGGGGCGCCGCATTGCGCCCATCGAGCTCTTCGACGCCGCGCGGAAGTCGCTGCATTTCGTGGGGTATCAGGGTTTGTCGATGATCGCCGTCTCCGGGCTCGACATGGCGGCCTGGGACGCGCTCGCGAGGGCGGCGGAGGTGCCGCTCTGCGTGCACCTCGGCGGCTCCGTCGGACCGGTGAAGGCGTACAACAGCAACGGCCTCTGGCTCCAGGAGCCCGCCAAGGTGGCGGCGGAGGCGGTCGAGCTGCGCGAGGAGGGCGGGTTCACCGGCCTCAAGCTCCGCCTCGGCCGCGCGCGTCTTCGCGACGACCTTGCGACCATCGAGGCCGTGCGGAAATCCGTCGGCGCCGACATGGAGCTCATGGTCGATTTCAACCAGGGCCTCGACCTCGGCGAGGCCTTGCAGCGCTGCCACGCCATCGACGATGCCGGTCTCGCCTGGATCGAGGAGCCGATCGTCTACGACAACCTCGACGGGTTCCGCCAGCTCGCGGCCGAGCTCAAGACGCCGATCCAGATCGGCGAGAACTTTTATGGCCCGCGCGATCTGCACGCTGCGCTCCAGCAGAAGGCTTGCGACTTCGTGATGCCCGACTTCATGCGGATCGGCGGCGTCACCGGCTGGCTCAGGGCCGCGGCGATCGCGGGCGCCGCGGGCGTTCCGATGTCGACGCATCTTTATCCGGAGGTCGCGGCCCACGTCATGCGCGTCACCGAGACCGCCCACTGGCTCGAATGGCAGGACTGGGCCGACCCGATCCTGCAGAGGCCCTACGCGATCAAGGATAGCCTGCTGCATATTCCGGATGTGCCCGGCGTCGGCCTCGAGTGGAACGAGGACGCCGTCAGGGCTCACCAGGTCGAGATTTAGGAGCTACTCCGCGACCCAGCGCTTCGTGGCCGCGTCGTCGCTGGCGTGCGCCTCGACCCAGCGCGGACCGGTGCTGGTCTCCTCGAGCTTCCAGAAGGGCGCCTTGGTCTTGAGCCAATCGACCAGGAACTCGCAGGCTTCGAAGGCGGCTTGCCGGTGCGCGGCGGCGGTTACCACCAGCACGATGCGCTCGCCGGGCTCGAGCCGGCCGTAGCGGTGCACAATGAGAGAGGCCTCGAGCGCCCAGCGCCGCCGCGCTTCCGCCTCGATCTCGCCGAGCTTCTTCTCGGTCATGCCGGGATAGTGCTCGAGGGTCATGGCGCCGATGCGGTCGCCGCCCGCACCGTCGCGCACCACGCCCACGAAACTCACGATGCCCCCGATCTCGTGCCGGCCCTCGCCAAGGCGCTCGATCTCCGCGCCCACGTCGAAGTCCTCGGGCTGGACGCGGATCATGGCTACCCTCCGGTCACCGGCGGGAAGAGCGCGACCTCGTCGCCGGGTCGGACCGGATGGTCCCAGGGCACGTAGTCCTGATTGACCGCGACGCGCACCACCGAGGCGTCCTTGAGCGCATCGGCGAAACGCGGCCCGCGGCGCTTCAGCCACTCCAAGAGATGGCCGACCGTGGAGACATCGGCGGGCAGCTCGATGGTTTCCTCGGATGTCCCGATCTTGGCGCGGAGCCAGGCGAAATAGAGCAGTTTCATAGGCGGTGTCCCGCCCTCACCTAGGCTCGCGCTCCCGCAATGTCAACGTGAGTGCGCCCTTCGACGCGGGCCTTCGGCCCTTGCACAGGATGAGGGGCGTTATTGCCCCTCATCAACACGGCTGCGCTCATCCAGAGCAAGCGAACCCGGGCGAGCGCGTCGAAGGACGCACGATGCCCTAGATCACGATCTCCACGCGCCGATTGCGCGGCTCGCGCACGCCGTCGGCGGTCGGCACCGCCGGGTTCTCCTTGCCGCGCCACGTCTCGGCGATGACGCCATCGGGCACGCCCACGCCCACTAGCGCCGCCCGTACCGTATCGGCGCGGCGCTTGGAGAGGCCGAGGTTGTACTTCTGCGTGCCCGAGAGATCGGTATAGCCGGTGACCGCGATCCGCGCCGAGCCCGTCTCCTTGTAGGAGGCCGCCGCGTCCTGCACCACCTTGGAGCCCTCGGGCGTCAGGTCGGATTTGTCGAACTCGAAATAGACCGTGAATTGCCGCACGGGCGTCGGCGGCGGCGGTACGGCGGCCGGCGCGGCCGCGGGCACCGGCGTCGCCGCGGGCGGCAGAGGCGGTGGCGGCGCAAAGTGATAGGCGATGCCGAGCATCACATTGTGGGTGTTGTACTCGGTCTTGAGGCCGGACGGCACTCCCGCCACCGCGCCGCTGAATTTCGGATCGGTGGTCGCGAAGTAGCGATAGTCGAGGCTCGCCGACCAGCTGGGATCGATCGTGTATCGGACGCCGGCGATGCCTTGATAAGCGAACTGCCAGTCGTCGTCGCTCAGCCCCGGCGAGTCCACGGAATTGAAATCATCGAGATGAAGCCGGGCGGCTCCGACGCCCGCGCCGATATAGGGCGTGAATCTCGTGGCGTTGTTGAAATCGTAGTAGGCGTTGCCCATCATCGCGAGGTTGTCGATGCTGCCGGTTGTTGGAGGGGTGACGCCGGCGCTGGTAGCACTCTTCTCGTCGTGCCGGCGGTAGACCAGCTCGCCTTCCAATCTCGCGCCGCTTCCGAATTCGTATCCGCCGTTGGCGCCTGCCGCAAATCCTTCGCCGGGATGAATCTTCAAGGGCGTGCTCGTGCCCGGAGACGTCGCCGTCGCGTTCTGATCGTTGAGATGCGACCAGGCGCCCTCGCCACCGACGTACCAGCCGGGTGTCTGCGCCTGCGCGCTGCCGGCGACGATGAAGCCAAGCACGGCGAGCACGACGCAGAGCCAGTCTCGGCGCACAACCATTTGGATTCCTCCCGAATTCCACGGACTTAGCACCGGGAGGCATGTAGCGCGGACGGTCCGTCACACAAACCCTGTCGCGCGGCAGTTTGATGGCAAGATTGTGAGGCCGCTACCCATCCGCGCCCGCATCGATGTCGCTTGCCAACTAGCGCGCGAGGAAGCCGCCGTCGACCGCGAGCACGTGGCCGGTCACCATGGAGGCAGCCGGGCTCGCGAGGAACAGCACGGCGCCGACGATCTCCTCGGGCTCGGCCACGCGTCCCATCGGCGTGGCGGCCTCGATTTCCGCGAGCACCTCGGGCCGCGCGAGCAGCGTGCGCGTGAATTCGGTGCGGGTCCAGGTCGGCGCCACCGCGTTGACGCGGATGCCGTCTCGCGCCCATTCGAGCGCGAGCGCGCGGGTCATGTTGACGATCGCGCCCTTCGAGGTCTGGTAGGACGCGTTGGGATAGAGCCCGCCGGAGAGCCCCATGATCGAGGCGAGATTGACGATGCTGCCTCTGTGCTTGGGCAACATCAGCCGTGCCGCCGCGCGAGCGCAGAGAAAGCTGCCGGTGACGTTGACCGCCATCACCTTGTCCCAGTCCTCGAGCGGCAGCTCGACCGCGGGCTTGCGGATCGCGATGCCGGCGCTGTTCACGAGCACGTCGAGACCGCCGTCACGACCGCCGAGCGCGGCGAAGGCCGTGTCCACGGCGGCGGCTTCGCTGACGTCGAGCATCATGGGGTGAGCGCGGCCGCCCGCTGCGCGTATGGTCGCAGCGACCTCGGAGACCGCCGTTTCATCGCGGTCGAGCAGGGCAACCTCGGCGCCAACCCGCGCGAAGGCCTGCGCGATCGCGCGGCCAAGGCCGCTGCCCGCGCCGGTGATGGCGGCAACTCGGCCATCGAGGCGGAAGGCCGCAAGCGGATCCTCCAGGGAAAGTTTCTCGATCAATCGATCACCTCTCGGAACGGAAGGAAGGGTACGCGGTCTCCGGGCGCGATATCGGTTGCGCCCTCGTCAAGCACGACGAGGCCGTCGGAGTCGACCATGGACGTGAGAATGCCGGCGCCGTCGCGCGGGAATTTTTGGGCGACCCAGGCGCCATCGGGGCCCGGCTCCAGCCGCGCGCGCAAATACTCGCGCCGGCCCGGCTTCTTGCGATAGGCGAAGCCCGACGCCGCGAGAAAGCTGCGCGGCTCGGTGTCCGTGGCGCCCGACAGCCTCAGGATGAGCGGCCGCGCCAGCACCAGAAACGTCACCATCACCGCGACGGGATTGCCCGGCAGGCCGAGGAAAGGCACGCGCCCGACCTGGCCCATGGCGACCGGCCGTCCGGGCTTTATGGCGAGCCGCCAGAAGTGCAGGCGACCCTGCGCCTCCACCGCGGCCTTCATATGGTCCTCGTCGCCGGTGGACATGCCGCCGGAGCTCACGATGAGGTCGTGGCTCTCCGCGGCGCGGCCAAGAGCGGATTGGATGGCAACGCGCTCGTCCGGCAGGATGCCGAGATCGCTCACCTCGGCGCCGAGACCTTCGAGGAGCGCGCGCAGCGCGTACCGATTGGCGTCGTAGATCGCACCGGACGGCAGCGGCGCGCCCGGTTCGCGTACCTCATCGCCGGTCGACAGCAGTGCCACGCGCAGGCGCCGATAGACCGTGAGCTCGGTGCAACCGAGCGAGGCCGCGAGCCCGATTTCCTGCGGCCGGAGCCGCAGCCCCGCGGCCAGGACGGTTGCGCCCGAGCGCACATCCTCGCCGGCCCGGCGGCGGTTCGCGCCGCGCTTCAGCCCCGGCGGCAAGCGGACCTTGCCGCCGTCCTCGCGGCAATCCTCCTGCATGAACACGGTGTCTGGGCCTTCCGGCATCGGCGCGCCCGTGAAGATGCGAATCGCCGCGCCGCGCCGCGCCGCTCGGCTCAGCGGATGACCCGCCGTCGCGCGGCCCTCGACCGGCAGCACGGTCTCGGCGCCCGGCGGTAGATCGTCGAAGAACACGGCGTAGCCGTCCACCGCCGCGTTGTCGTGCGGCGGCACGTCGCGCGCGGCGACCACGGGCGAGGCGAGAATGCGGTCGCACGCGCGGGCGAGCGGCACGGTCTCGGGCTCCGGCAGCGCCACGGTGCGTGCCTCGATGAGTCGCAGCGCCTCGGCTCCCGACATGAGCGCGCCGCCGAAGGCGAAGCAGTCGTCGCTGAGCTGGGCCACGGCTCAGGCCCTCATCGCTGCGGCGTGCGCCAGCACGAAATCGGCGATGCCGCCGATATCGTCGAGCTCGAGCCGGGGCACTGGCAGCGCCGCGATCGGCTCGTCCGAGGCGACCGCGAGCACGGTCGGGTCCTCGAGGCAGATCAGGGGTTTCCCGACGGACGGCCTGTGTACCTCGAGCCGCGGGTGCCGGTGATGCTTGAAGCCCTCGATCATCAGCAGATCGACCGGCGTCATCCCGCGCACGAGCTCCTCGAGGTCCGGCTCGGGCGTGCCGCGGTGCTCGTGCATCAGCGCCCAACGGTTGGCAGAGGCGACCATCACCTCGACCGCGCCGGCGGTGCGGTGGAGAAAGCTGTCCTTGCCGGGCTGATCGACATCGAAGCTATGATGCGCGTGCTTCACGGTGGAGACCCGGACCCCGCGCCCGGCGAGCTCCGGGATGAGACGCGTCATCAACGTGGTCTTGCCGCTGCCGCTCCATCCGATGAGGCCGAAGACGCGCATCGCGTCGCTGCGGCTCAGGCGAGCGTCCGTGGCTCGGCCGCGCGGCGGGTCGGAGGCGCCGCGGGGCTGCCGTCCATGTGGGTGAGCCCGGCCTGCAGATAGTCGTAGCCGGTCAGCAGCGTGAGCGCGGCCGCGATCCACAACATGCCCTCGCCGATGATGCGCACCGGCAGGAAATCGGGGCCGGCGTCGCCGACCAGCAGCACGCCGATCGCTACCATCTGCAAGCCTGTCTTCCACTTCGCCATGCGCGAGACCGGCACGCCCACGTGCAGTCCCGCGAGATGCTCGCGCAGACCCGAGACCAGGATCTCGCGCATGAGAATGACCAGCGCCGGCAAAACCGTCAGTCCGGCAACGCGCCCGCTCGCGACCAGCATGAACAGCGCCGCCGCGACCACGAGCTTGTCGGCGATGGGATCGAGGAAGCGCCCGAAATCGGTCTGCTGCTGCCAGCGCCGCGCGAAATGGCCGTCGAGCCAATCCGTGATACCCGCCGCCGAGAACAGCACGCAGGCAACCCACGGCGCCCAGCGCCCCGGCAGGTAGAACGTGCCGACCAGGATCGGCACCACCAGGATGCGCGACAGCGTCAGCAGGTTGGGCAGCGTCGTCAGCATCGCGGTGCCGGGGGTGAGGGTCTCGCGATCTTAGCCCTCGGCGTGGAAATGATCATAAATTGTTTTGCCGCTCTGTCTTGTGGCTCGTCGCACCTGGAGTCGCACCATAGGTTGCGGTTTTGGGCAGAACATCCTGCCTCACCGTAGGCCGCTATGCACTAGAACGTCACCCAATTCCGAAAAAGACGCGGCGAGATGGCGCGTTTCTATTACTCTGCGTGGCGTGGGCGCTCGCGGCCCAATAATCGATCAGCCCCTGAGCTGTCCTGCGGTCCGACGGCGTATCAAGGAACGCTCCAGTGGCGACTGCCCGACGGACAAATTCTGTTAAGCGTTCGCGTTATGTGGATGTACGGCCGCCGCGGCGCGCAGCGCTAATCAACTTCCACTCGTCACGAGCGTGTCATTTTGGTCTAGGAGCGTGGGGGGCGCACGCTCGTATGCTTGGCCAACACCGCGACGACGATATCGCGCGCGTGGAGCAGGACGGATTTCTGTTCGTCCGCCGAGACCTCGACGAAGCCAAGTCCTCGGAGCAGGAAAATTCCTTCAACAGCCAGCAGTGCGTGACGGACTTCATGCATATCGCCACCTGCCGATCGAAGCGGATCGAGCAGAGCGCGGTAATAACGTCGCACTGGCTCCAGCATTTCAGGGGCATGCACCAACGCGGTTACAAGAAAGGCCGCCTTTTGCGTTGAGGCGTCGTCCTCTTCTAGTGCTTCCTCGATATGGGCTAGGACAAGCTCGACCGGCCCGGTCGGCCCGCCGCCGACCCGGCGGCGCACGGCCTCCCGAAAGCGCGCCATTTCCCTTTCGAGCGCTGCGTGCACCAAGTCATCTTTGGTCGCGAAGCTATAGACGAGACCGCCCTTGCTTATGCCGGCACGCGCGGCGACGGCGTCGAGCGTGAAACTTCGGCCACCGGATTCAAGAATCACGGCCTCGGCGGCATCTAAAATCCTATCCCGATCGATCTCTTTTTTTCGCGTCAAAATCCACCTCTTGCATTTCCGACTGGCCAGTCATATATCTTTTCCGACCGGACAGTCGGATTAACATGGCGATAGGCGCCGTGCAAGATTGTTCCCGAGCGAGGAGGCGCGATCATGCTGGCCTGTCTCTCCCCCAATGGAATGAACCGCTATGACGGCGCGAGCGCCCCGGACCGGTTGCTGGTCGCCACCTCGAGCGGCGTCACAACGCTGGTGCGCGAATCGTCCGGCGCGTGGCGTAAGGCCCGCACCGCGCTCGCCGGCCTGCACGCGACGACCTTGACGACCTTGCCGGGCCGGCCCGGCATTTTCGTCGGCACGCATGGCGATGGCGTGCTCTTCAGCGAAGACGGCGCGCACTGGGAAGAGCGCAATTCCGGCCTCGCCATCAAGAATGTTTATACCGTCGCGTCGGTCGCCGAAGTGGGCGGCATCACGCTCTATGCCGGGACGCAGCCCGCCGCGCTCTTCAAGAGCCGCGATCTCGGCCAAAGCTGGAGCGAGCTTCCGGCGCTGCGCCAAGTGCCGGGCACCGAATACTGGACCTTTCCGGAGCCGCCGCGCAGCGCCCACACCAAGATGATGGCGTTCGATCCGCGCACGCCGCAGCGCATCTACGCCGCGATCGAGCAGGGCGCGCTGCTCAAGACCGAGGATGGCGGCCAGTCCTGGCGCGAGCTCGCCGATTATTCCAAGCCCGACGACGGCGCCTATCGCGACGTCCACCAGGTGATGCTGCTGCCGTCGCGGCCCGACACCGTGTTCATGACGACAGGCGTCGGCCTCTATCGGAGCAGCGATGGCGGCGATCACTGGGAGCGGCTGACCGGCGAGGAGTTCCGCCTAGCCTATCCCGACCACATCATGCTGTCGCCCGACGAGAAGATTCTGTTCATGTCGGGCGCGAAGTTCCATCCCGGCTTCTGGATGAGCACGCATGTCGCCGACACCACGATCGTGCGCAGCCTCGATCACGGGCGCAGCTGGGAAACCGAGCCGAAGGGCTTCGCCGTGGCGCCCCGCGCCAATATCGAGGCGCTGACCATGGCGTGCTGGCCCGGCGGCTACGAGCTCTTCGTCGGTGACACCGAGGGCACCGTGCATATGAGCGAGGACGGCGGCGACAGCTGGACCCGCATCGCCGACGAGGTCGGCTGCGTCACCAAGGGCAACCACGCCGCAGCCCTGCGCGGCGAGATCCGGCCCCGCGCCGCTGCGGCGGCGGCGCATTACTGAACCACTGACCCCGCCTTAACTAGGCGGGGTCTTTTCCTGAGAAATCGAACTTCCGTTTTCCTTCCGAAAGCGGCCATCCTTCACCTCTGACAGCAGGTCGCAAAAGTGCCAAACGCGGACATCACGGCGATGACGTGGAAAAACGCTGCTGAAAAGAAAAAAGGCCGCCAATAGGGATGGCCTAGAAGTCTGCGAAAAGCAGTTGAGCTACTGCGACATACATTCGATGAAAAACCGACGCTGCTTCGTCGTCTTATCAAGAATCGCAATAAGGTCCTGATGAGCTGCCGAAGACCAATCGCCTAAAATCCGTCAGGGCCCTACTCACGGGGTCGGATGACGATGATGAGGTGATCATGCGCCAGTCGAACCGTATTGCCGTCCGCCGCTCTTGCGTGTCCAAACACGGATGGTGCCGGTCCGACCTCGCAAGCTCTGCTCGCCCTGATCTTGCAATTGGTCCGCCAGCGCGGCGGCGATTTCGGAAGATCCTATTCTTACCGCGTTAACAAGCGGGTCGCCAACGACCAGCGGCGTTTGGAGGGTGCGGGTCAGCGCCTGCAATCGGGCCGCGGTATTGACGGTATCGCCGATGACGGTGAAAGCCATGCTGTGCTCGCTACCGACATCGCCGAGGACGGCCGGTCCGTAATTGAGACCGATACCGATAGCGAGTGGCGCCTCTCCCTTCCGCGTGCGCTCGACATTCCAGCGCTCGAGCGCATCGAGCATCATGTCGGCACAGGTCAGCGCGTTGGCGGCGTCATTGGCGCCCGCCGTCGGAACGCCGAACACAGCGAAGATCTCGTCGCCAATATATTTATCGACGGTGCCGCCGCAGGCGAAGATCTGTGCCGTCATCCGCACGTGGAATTCGCGCAGCATTGTCACGACCGCCTCGGGCGGCATGGCCTCGGTCATTTGCGTGAAGCCGACAATATCAGCAAACAGCACCGCGACCGTTTCCCGGCGGACCGTCCCCAGCGGCTCATCCTGTGCGGCCAGCAACTCGACGATGTTCGGCGAGAAATAGCGCGACAAATTGCTGCGCGCTCGCTCGGCCACCTCGCGCCGCCGATCCATCTCGCGCAGCTTGCCGATATCGGCCAGCGCCTTGCGGACAGTGATCTCGAGATCGTTCAGATCCACCGGTTTGGTGACGAAATCAAAAGCGCCGCGATTCATCGCAGTGCGCAGATTAGTCATGTCGCCATAGGCCGAGACAATGATCGCGCGCACCGCGGACTGCTGCTCGCGTAATTCGCTGAGCAGGGTGAGCCCGTCCATCACCGGCATGTTGATGTCGAGTAGCATCAGGTCGATATCGGGCTCGGCGGCCAGCGCGCTCAACGCCTCCTCGCCGTGATGGGCGAAGCGGAATGTGAATTCTTCCTCGCGAATCTGGCGGCGAAAGCGCTGGCGGATCAGCAGCTCGAAATCGGGCTCGTCATCGACAGCGAGGATCTTGGGCGAGCTGGTCAATGGTGAACCCCCTCAGGCCAATGGCGCGTGCAGCTGGCGCAGCCGCTCCTTCAAGAGATCAAAGTCGACCGGCTTGGTGATGAACTCGGCGGCGCCATATTCGGCAGCGCGACGGCGCCGTTCCTCGTCGCCGTAGGCGGTCACCATCATCACCGGCAGGTCGGGCCGTCGGGTCTTGATCTCGCGCAGCAGCGCCAGCCCATCCATCCCCGGCATGTTGATGTCCGACAGAATAACGATCAATTGCGGCTCGATGTTGGTGGCAAGGCGTTCGAGCGCTTCCGCAGCCGAGAGCGCGAAATGCAGGACATAGGCGCCCTCCCGCGCCTCGCGCCGAAATTGCTGGCGAAACAAGACAGCGACGTCGGGCTCGTCGTCGACGATCAAAATGCTTACTGTCATGACTCTGTGCCCGTCGCCGAAGAATCCGCTGGCCC
>DATNIT010000148.1:0-7026 GCA_035604335.1 Allostellaceae bacterium
AGCAGCGGGTACAGGAAAAGAAGCAGAACGAGGGCGAGGCCGGGCGCGAGCAGAACGAACGGCAGTAGCCGCATCCATCGCCCGTCGCCTGGCCTCGCCTCATTCCGCATCGATCGGGGGCCTACTTTGCGATCACCCAACCGGTAAAGCGCTTCTCGGCGGCCGGCCCGTTTGCCTCCCACCAATTGTCGTCGACGACCAGTGTCGTTTTCAGATGCGCCGGTGATGTTGCCAGATACTCCTGCACATTCTCGGGCAAGAGCGCCGCCACACCCTTGTTGCCGCCGGCATAGCCGCTGAGTTTAGCCTGCTCGGACTGACGGTGCGCATCCTGCATCCAAGCGAGTAGCTTCATTGCGTTGTCGAAGTGCTTGGCGCCCTTCGGGATCGCCCACCACGAGGTACGCAGGATTGCGCCCTCCCAGGCGACGCCGAGCGGTGCCTTGTCCTTGACGACAAGCTGATAGGGGCGGCCATTCCAGGCCGTTCCCATGACGCAGTCCTTGTTGACCACCGCCTGGACCGACTGCGCGCCTGTTGTCCACCAGACGCCGACATCTTTCTTGATCTTGTCCAGCTCCTGATAAGCCTTGTCCTGATCGATCGGGAATACTTTGTCGCGCGGCACACCGGCATGCATAACACCGAGCTCGAGATTATCGAGCGCATCCTTCCAAAGGCAGCGCGGCCCCGGAAAATCCTTCTGGTTCCAGAGATCCATCAGCGTTGTCGGATGCTTGCCCGAGAGTGGGAAGGCCTCGGTGTTCCAAGTCAGGATCGTCGAGTACGGTCCATCCCAGACGCCATAGTCGGTGACAGCGTCCTTCGGCAAGTCGGCGGTCGGTAACTTCGAGAGGTCGAGCTTTGCGAGCAGCCCCTCCTTGGCCGCGCGCAGAAAGTCGCCGTCGTCGATTTCGGTAATGTCCCATTCGGCATTACCGCTTGTCACCATTACCTTCAGCTTCGCGTTGTCCACCGGTGCGCTCGATACCACTTTGATCCCGGTCGCTTGGGTGAAGGGGTCCCAGTGGATCTTGCGGTTTATGTCGTCGAGCACGCCGCCCGAAGAGTTGATGTAGACCACTTGGTCCTCCGCCCGCGTCGGCCACGACATCGTGGTGCCGATCGCAATGATCGTAACCGCCGTGGCAAGTGCCACTCCGCAAACTCGCTTTTCCATTTTATCCTCCTTCTCCACGTTGGTTTAGTTTGGTCTCTTGGTCTTGTCGGGATGCAGGGAAGATCCCCATGTCGGCGCCGTCCCAGCCGATCCTGATGCGCTCGCCGACGGCGACGAGATCCTTCCGGTTCCCGCCGATCTCGACGCTTATGAGCTCGCCGGTGTCGAGCGCGCATTGGATGTCGATGACATTGCCAACGAACGTGACCTTGGCGACCCGCGCCGCGAAGGCGATCTCGGCAGGTGCCTCGTCGATGCGGATAAACTCAGGGCGTACCGCGACGCGGCAGGCAAGACCCGTCGCCACGCCGGGAAAGGACGCGACGCGGAATTGCGTCTTGGCCGATGTCTCGAGAAGCACCGAGCCATCGCTCGCGACCTCTCTCACGCGGCATTCGAAGAGGTTGGTCGAGCCGACGAAGTCGGCGACCAGGCTGCTAACCGGGTGACGGTACACAGTAACCGGATCACCGATCTGGAAGATCCGGCCGGCCTGCATCACCGCTATCCGGTCTGACATCGTCAGCGCCTCCTCCTGGTCGTGCGTGACATAGACGCAGGAAATCCGGAGATCCTGTTGCAGCTGCCGCAGCTCGATCTGCATATGCTTGCGGAGCTTTCGGTCGAGCGCGCCCAGCGGTTCGTCCATCAGCAGCACCGAAGGCTCGTAGACCAGAGCGCGGGCAACCGCAACGCGCTGCTGCTGCCCACCCGAGAGCTGCGATGCGTAGCGATCGCCGAGCCCGTGCAGATTGACCCGCGCCAACGCCTGCTCGACCCGACGCTGGATCTCCGGCTGCTTGATCGCGCGGATGCGCAGCGGATAGGCGATGTTCTCGAAGACGGTGAGGTGCGGGAACAGTGCATAGTTCTGGAAGACGAATCCGACACCGCGCCGCTGCGTCGGAAAGGCGGAGACATCGACCCCGTCAATGAAGACTTGGCCTTCGCTCGGCGTCGTCAGCCCTGCGATGATGCGCAGCAGCGTCGACTTGCCCGAGCCGCTCTGCCCCAGCAGGGTCACGAACTCGCCGGGCCGGACTTCGAGAGAGACATCATTAAGTGCCGTGAAGTTGCCGAAGCGATGGGTGATTCGCGACAGGCGAACCGCTGCGACACCCTCTCCGGCGCTGACGCCGCGATCTCCTGTCACCCGCCCGCCGCTCATTTTCGCGAGGCTTTCCTGGGATCGATCTTGCCCGGTCCGTTGAGCAATTCCGCGTACCGCGCCATCATCGACCACCGCCTTCATGACGGCAACTGCGAACCGGCCGGTACTCCGCCGATGATGCCACGCTGGCGGAGCGCACGGATCTCACCGGAATTCTTGCCGAGTACCGTTGCAAGGATCTCGTCGGTTGCGCCGTCGAAGAGCGGCGCTGGAAGTCGCGTCCCCACCGCCGCGCCGGCGATTCGGAAACCGGCCCTCGGATGCCGCTTCTCACCGACGATTGGATGGCCGACGCGCTCAAAGAAATCGCGCGCTACCAGGTGCGGATCGGATCCCAGCTCGTCGATCTTGAGGACAGCGCCGGAGGCGATGCCATGATGAATGAGGAACTCCATCACGGTGCGCTTATCCTGGCATCGCGTCCAAGCACGCAGTTGGTCGAGTGCTTCCTGGCCAAAGGGATGCGCCGTCAGTTCCTTGATCCCAGTAGCCCCCGCGAGAGCGCGCAGCTGCGCAGGGGTTTCGATGGTGGCCGCCACCCATTCGTCATTGCCGCGGCAGGGTAGCACCGCATTGAGCAGCAAGTCGGCCCGGCTGTTCCCGTTCGGCTCCTGCGGGGCTCCGGTCAACTGATAATGCAGCACGGCATCGCCGATCATGTGCAGCACGCATTCCTGGTGCGAGATATCAAGCCACAATCCCGCGCCCGTCTGCTCCCGGTGCGCTAGCCCAAGCACGGCGGCGAGAGCGCCGTAATGGCCGACCAGCGGATCCGGATAGGCGATACCAGAGCGGATCGGCTTGGCCGGTTCGTAGCCCGAGAGGCGGGCCAGCCCGCCGGCGCCCTCGAGCGTCTCGCCGTAGCCGACGAACTCTCGATAAGGGCCTTGCGAGCCGAAAGCCGGCATGGTGACCAGCACGAGCCGCGGGTTGAGCTGATGCAGCGCCGACCAGTCCAGCCCCCATTTGGGCAAGACCCGGGCGGAGTAGTTGTTGATCAGCACATCGCTCTGCCGCACCAGGTCGAGCATCAGCGCGCGGCCTTCGGCGTCGTCCATATTGATGGCCGCCGCGCGCTTGTTGCGGTTCCACTCGTGGAAATATCCGCCGGTCTCGTAGTCTGGCTGAAGATTGCGCGCGTCGCGCGACACATACCGCGTGCCGTCGGGGCGGCGCGCGCCTTCGATCTTGATCATCTCGGCGCCCAGGAACCCCAGCTGCAGCCCGCCGAATGGCCCGGCCCAGGCATGGGTCACATCGAGCACGCGGATACCGGCGAGGGGCAGCGTCCGAGGGTCGGCTCCGTCGCGTGCCGCCGTTGCCGCGCGCCGGCCCCAGCTTTGCCGCACGGCAACGTCGTGCTCGCCGAGCCGTGGCGCCGCTGCCTCTCGGCTCGCCCCAGTCGACAGCAACCAGGGAAGCTTCGGGTAGAGCAGACGACCGGCGTCTGGGTCGTTGACAGCGGCGAAGTGCCCTCGCGCCAGGAGCTGGGGATCGCACAAGACTTCCTGAACCGACGATGCGACGCAAGACGGCAGCCGGTAGCGCTGGCATTCCTCGAGCGCCTCGCTCGAGGTCCGCGCCGCGAACCACGAGGTCATGACCGCCTCGATCTCACCGGAATGCTGAAGACGCCCGGCAAGCGTGCGGAGTCCCGGATTCTCTGGCCAATCGGGACGCCCGACCATCGAGCAGAAGTTGCGCCACTGCGCCTCGGTATAGACGCAGATCAGAAAGAACCCGTCGCGCGTCCGGTAGATCTCGGTCAGCGGCGTCTTGTCCTGAAGGCGATTGCCATACCGGCCGCGCGTCCGCCCGGAATAGGTGAAGCGATTGAGCGCGGTATCGAGGGCGCCCGCCAGCACCTCCTGTGCGGAGATCTCGATGTGCCGAGCCACACCGTCCTCGCGTGCGCGGAGAACCCCGGCCAGCGCCGCCGTCGCCCCCACAACCCCCGCGAACATCGAGGGCTGGTGGCCATAAGGAAGCAGCGGCTCACGGCTCTCCAAGCCGGTGAGATAGAGCTGACCGGAGAGCGCATGAACCGTGAGCTCGCTCGCGGGAATATCGGCGTAGGGACCCGTGCTGCCGAACGGCGTGATGGACGCCACCACGATCCCCGGCCGCAGCTCGCGAAGCCGCTCGAAGCCGAGGCCTCGACCGCGCGCGGCCCGTTGGGGCAAATCGTGCACGACCAGATCGGCAGCGGCGACGAGCTCCTCGAGAGTTCCGCGGTCGGCCGCCTTCTCACGGTCCAGAACGATGCTTCGCTTGGCCGCGGCAAGATAGAGCCAGAGCGCGCTCACCGATCCCGAGCGGAGCGGGGCCTGAGGCGCAGCCCGGCGCAAGGGGTGACCTTCCGGGGGCTCGACCGTCGCGACATCGAGCCCCATCTCAGCCAGCAGCTTCGCGCAGAAGGCCGGTCCGGCGGATCGACTGACCTCGAGCACCCGCAGGGCGGCGAGCGTCGGCGACGCGGTATTCGCTTCCGTACTCAACGCCAGCGTCCCTCGACGCGGTCGAAGCACCCGGCGACCGGATCCGCGACGCCCTTCAGGATGTGCTTGGCGATCTTGCCGGACGCGGTCTTCGGCAGCTCGCTCCGATACTCGATGTAGCGCGGCACCTTGAAGCGCGTGAGGACCCGCTCGCAATGCGCGATGACGAATGCGGGCGACACCCTGTCGCGGCTCGCGCCGGGCTGCAGAACGATGCAGACCTTTACTTCCTCGCCGCGCGTCTCGTCCGGCACCGGCACCGCAGCCGCCTCGGCGATATCGGGCAAGGCGCAGAGCACGGATTCGATCTCTCGCGCGGCGATGTTCTCGCCGGCGCGGCGGATCATCTCCTTGAGGCGGCCGACGATATAGAAATAGCCGCGGTTGTCCTGCCGGAAGAGATCGCCCGTGCGGAACCAATCGCCATGGAAGGCCGCTTTCGTGGCCTCGGGCTTATTGTAGTAGCCTTGGAGGATTCCGGGGCCGCGCACCAGGAGCTCTCCGATCTCGCCCACCGCCACGGTATTGCCGTCCAAATCGGCGACGCGCGCCTCGCGGAACGGCGAGGGCATGCCGCAGGAGCCGGAGCCGACCATGTCCGTGGCCTCGATCGGCATGAACAATCCCGAGCCGATCTCGGTCATGCCGAAGGCCTCGCGCGCAACGAAGTCGAACCGCTCCTCGAGCGCGGCGTGTTTCTCCTTGTGGAGGCCGTAGACATTGACGCGCACGATCTCGTTGTCGCGGTCATGCGGCGACGGCGGCTGCATGTAGACGATCTCGGGAAACAGACAGAAGTTGATGCGGTAGCGCCGGACCCATTCCATGAACCTGCTGGCGCTCTGCCGGCGCGCCACGAACAAGGTTGCCCGCTGATAGAATGCCATCAGCATCATCCACTGCGGGTCCATGTAGAAGAATGGCGTCGCCGACAGAAGGCGCTCGTAGACCCGGCCGTCACGCCGCGCGTTTACCTTGCCGATGGTAAGCCAATAGCAGTGTGACAGCATGCAGCCCTTGGGAAAGCCGGTCGTGCCCGAGGTGTATTGAATGTTGAGGAGGTCTTCGAGACCGACGGTTGCGGCGCCGGCAAACTCGTCGCTCTCCCCGGACGCGAGATCGTCCCAGGCGACTTGTCCTGCCGCGCGGGTGCCGACCACCACAACGCGCTGCTCCGTGAGCCGTTCCGGCCGCTGAGTCATGCCGGCCAGGATCGGCAGGCACGCGCTGTCGATCACCAGCCACTCGACCTCGCCGTCCACGATGACGTAGTCCATCTCGCGCGGCGTGTAGGCGATGTTCATCGGCACCATGACGGCACCGAGCCGAGCCAGAGCGAGCCACGTCGCCGGCAGCGCCAAGGCATTGGGCAGCATCACGCCGACGTGGGAGCTTCGGCCGATCCCGCGGCGCGCCATGCCGTTCGCGAGGCGATTGACGAGCCGGCGCAACGCCAGGTAGCTGAGCTGCTCGCCGTCCTCGAAGAAGTTGAGCGCGATCCGGTCGGGTGCTGCGGCCGCCGCGTCGTCAAGCAGGGCGGCAACCGATTGAGGCAGCGGCTCGCTCTCGATCTGCCGCCGCCGCTCCGGCCACGGCGGCACAGTTATCGCGAGCACGTCAGCGCGCGTCATGCGTTTCCAACCCGGTCTTCCACCCCGGCAGTGCGCTCTGAGCCATTTAGCCTGACCCTCTTCCTCCCAGTCGCTTGGCGGGATGCTAGAACATTTCTTCCGCCTGTCAAAGGACGCGGAGCATTTGTTCCATAGAGATCAATCGCGGTCGCGCCAATAGGCTCCGAAATCGTCCCGCCGCTCGAACTCCTCCTTGACCCGGTCGACGATCTTGGGCCCGCCGCGTGCGACGAGATAGCAGACGAAGCCCTCGATAAGGGCCATGGTCGGGACCAGCGACTGATAGAAGGATGTGCCGGCCGTCGGCAGAATGAGCACGCGCGTGGCATGACGCGCAATCGGCGACAGTGGTGTGTCGGTCATCGCAATCACCGCAGCGCCGCGCTTGGCGGCGTGCTCGACGGCCTTGACCGCATCGAGCGCATAGGGCTCGTAACTGACCGCCAGCAGCGCGTCCTTGGCGCCAATGTCGCCGAGCTCGTCGATCAGCATGCCCATGCGCCCCTCGAGCAGGATGACATTGGTCATGAAGGTGCGCAGTACGTA
>DATNIT010000149.1:0-40175 GCA_035604335.1 Allostellaceae bacterium
GGTGGATAATCGGTGATGCTCAGCCTCCCGGCCGCTTTGTTTGGGAGGTTGGTTTGCAGTCTGAACACAAGTCCAGCACCAGCAGCGTTGAGGTGATCGAGGCGCAAGTTTCGCGTCTTGATGCCAGTCCTGCGACGCCGCGGCGGCGGTGGTCCGCGTCGGCGAAGGAACGGATCGTCGCGGCAGCGAGCGAGCCCGGGGCCAACGTCTCGGCGATCGCGCGCACCCATGGGCTGTCGCCGCAGCAGGTTTTCACGTGGCGCCGGCAGGCGGTGGACAAGTCCAGGAAGGAGAAGGGAGCGGCAGCCGGTCCGTCCTTCGCCATGGTTGCGGTCGAGAGTGAGGATGCCGGCGGCGTGGTGGAGATTGCGGTCGGCGAGGTGACGCTGCGCATTGGCCCAATGGTGCCTGCGGCCCGGGTGAGGGAGATTTTGCAGGCGGTCCGGTCGGCATGATCCCATCTGGCGCTGGGGTGTTCGTGGCGACGCAGCCGGTGGACTTCCGCAAGGGTGCGTCGGGATTGGTGGCCCTGGTTCGGGACGGCGGCGCCGATCCGTTTTCGGGAGCACTATACGTGTTTCGCTCGAAGCGCGCCGACCGCGTGAAGATCGTGTGGTGGGACGGCACGGGTGTTTGCCTCTTCGCCAAGCGGCTCGACGAGCATGGGTTCCACTGGCCGCGGATCGAGAACAGCGTGATCCGCCTGACGACGGCGCAGCTCTTGGCGCTCATCGACGGCATGGATTGGAGCCGGGTGAAGGCGGTAGAGCCCCGCCATCCGATGTCGGTCGGATGACTGCGGCGAGATGACTCAGGCTCGCCTTCGCAGCGGCACCGAGCGGCGAATCATGCTTCACTCGCGTCATGTCGGATGCGGCGGTCGAGCTTCCGGATGACGTCGAGACGCTGAAGGCGATGGTGCTCGCAACGCGCGCCGAGGCGGCACAGCTGCGGGCGGTCAATGCCGAAGCGGAGACCAGGATCGAGCGCCTGCACGCCCTGCTCAAGACGCTTGAGCGGGCGCGATATGGGCGGCGATCGGAGGCGCTCGATCCCGATCAGCACGAGTTCGTGTTCGAAGAGATCCAGACCGGCTTGGGCGCGGTCGAGGCGAAGCTCGACGCGATTGCTAAACCATCTCAGCCGCGGGCACCACGGCCCCGCAAGAGGCTGCCGGCGCATCTCGAACGGATCGAAGTCGTTGTCGAGCCGGAGACTGCGAGCTGCGGCGCTTGCGGTTCCGCCGAGCGGGTTAAGATTGGCGAGGACGTATCGGAACGTCTCGACGTCCTTCCGGTGCGGTTCCGGGTGATTGTGACGCGCCGGCCGCGCTATGCCTGTGCCGCCTGTCGTGACGGCGTCGCGCAAGCGCCGGCGCCACCGCATCTGATCGAGGCGGGCATTCCGACCGAGGGGCTCCTGGCCCAGATCGCCGTCGCCAAGTACGCCGACGGCCTGCCGCTCTATCGACAGGAGGCGATCTATGGCCGCGACCAGATCGAGCTTCCCCGCAATCTGATGGCCGGCTGGATGGGCCGGATCGGGTTCCATCTGGAGCCGCTCGCCGATCGGATCTTGCACCACATTCTCTTGGGCGAGCGCATCTTCGCGGACGAGACGACGCTGCCGACCCTCGTGCCCGGCGCGGGCAAGGCGAAGATCGCCTGGCTCTGGACCTATGCGCGCGACGACCGCTCCATCGGCGGCACTGGTCCGCCGATGGTGGCGTACCGGTTCGAGGACAGCCGCGGCGGCCAATGCCCCGCGCACCACCTCGCCGGATTCGCGGGACTGCTGCAGAGCGACGGTTATGGCGCCTATACACGGCTCGCCGATGCCCATCGCGCCGGCGGCCCGGTGACGCTCGCGGCTTGTTGGGCGCATCTCAGGCGGTACTTTTACGAACTCCATGTTGCCGGCCTCTCGAACACCGCCACCTGGACGGTGGAGCGCATGGCCGCCCTATGGCGCGTCGAGGAGGACATCCACGGCAGCAAGCCCGAGATCCGCCTTTCGGCTCGGCGCGCCACGTCCGCTGCGATCGTGGCCGAACTGTTCGAGCGCTGGGAGACCGAGCTCCAACGCATCCCGCGCAAATCCAAACTGGCGCAAGCGATCCGATACGGAATGAGGCGGCGCGCCGCGTTCGAACGCTTCCTTCACGATGGTCGGCTCGACATCGACAACAATACCGTCGAGCGCACCATCCGCCCGCAAACCATCACGCGCAAGAACTCGCTCTTCGCGGGATCGGACGGCGGGGGTCGCACCTGGGCCATCCTCGCCACGCTGCTCGCCACCGCCAAACTCAACAACGTCGATCCTCATGCCTGGCTCACGCTCACCCTCGAGCGCATCGCCAGCGCCTGGCCCAACCGCCAACTCGACGCCCTCTTGCCCTGGAATTACCGCGCAGCCTGAACGGCCTCCGCTGGACGCTTACGTTCAAGCGGCTCAGCGCGCTATTTATTCGTCCGATGTTTTGCAGTCGAGTGACTTGTCACGTCATCTTTCCGAAATTAGTGCTGCCATCGACAAAGCCAGCATTTCAGGCTGGTACGTATTTGGCGCTCCGCTCCTTCTCCTTGTCTATTTGAGCATCTTGTCATCCTTCCCCTACTGGCTACTTCAGGAGCGACCAGAGCCCCCAAAGACAAAACGCGACAAAAAATCCTACGGCGAAAGCCCATAGGAAATCCCGCAGAGCGGCTTTGGAGGCTGGGGTCAAATTAGACACTACCGGGAGCGGGTACTGGCCGGGCCAGCACCCGGGAGCGCAGCCTTGTACCATAGTTGGTAAAATCGCCTCAGGTGACGGCTCACCCTCTTTTAACCTGCGAGGTAATCGGTTTTCAAAACGCGGCGCGATAGAGGACATTGCCCTGAAAGATTTTTAGCGCGAGCGATCCGGCCCCTACCCGGCACCCCACCCGGTCTTTTGCGATCGAGCGACCTGGCGCGCAGCATTTTTTTTCCTGCGAGTATGATTGCCGGCCGGGATGATCACCCTCCGGGAAGGCCGCCAGGCAGCGACTAGGCAGGGACCAGGCACCAGGCACCACGACACGGTAAGATCGTCGGCCTGGTGGCCTAGACCGATCGGGCCACTTCGGCGCAGTGAATTGCGGGCCGATTAATGGGATGAGCTTGGGGCGTGAGAAAAAAGAACATGCTTCCAATCACTTATGACCATTGGCGAGCGGATTGACGTTCTTCCAGATCCCGCCGTTATCGCCGCCGAGGTAGATCGTTTTGGGGTCGGTCGGATCGGGTGCCGCGGCCTGAACGCGCCCCGAGATCTGGTCGAGGCCGCCGAGTGTCTGAATGGGCGCGGGCCCGATCGGCGTCCATTTTGCGGTGCTCAGCGTCACGAGACCCATGGCGATGCCCCCCGTTCTCTTGCGGTTGCTCTGATCGAGCTCAAGTCATGCGAAGCCCCGCCGCGCCGATTCGCTCGCGCCCGATCGGCAGCCGGACGGTCACGGTTGTGGAAAGCGGTTAGAGGCGCGCCGCGGCTCGATAGCGGTCGCGCAGCAGGCTCAGCGCCAGGACGGCGGCCAGGATAAGCGGCGCCGCGACCCACAGGATTTCCGCCGATCCGTTGCCGCCATCGGGGCTGACGCCGAAGCGCTGCTCGATCCAATCATCGGGCAGCATGGCGGCCGTCGTGCCGATCGCCGCCAAGAGCATGGCGAGGGTCGCGCGGAGTTTTGACGGGATCTTCATGGTGCGGCTCCTTTGCTGCTAGCCCCTGATCGCAATGTCGCCGGAGGGGTCCACGGAAGACGTGGTTCGTCTCGCCATGGTCGTTGCGCGCGACCACTGTGCCGCCGCTTCAACGGCGCCCACGTGACAACGTCATGATCAATACGTTGAGTTTTACGCGTATTCTCTGCTTCGCCGATCCGCTTCGGTTGCGCGCGGGATCGTCGCCTGGAGCCGCTCGCTCGCGACTTAGATCGAGCCCAGTAGCCCCGCGGCGACGCGGAGGAGCATGGCCACTCCGGAAACGATCACGACACCGCCGAGGAGCCGGCGCAGTTTCAGTTGCGGCAGCGCGTGAGCGATCGGCGTGCCGATGGCGATGCCCGTCATGAGCGTCAGCGCCAGTACGCCCGCGAGAACGGGATCGACGAGCCCCGCGGCGACATTGGCGAGGCTCGCGAGGCCGGCGACCGGGATCGCGATGGCTTGCCCCAGTCCGATCGCCGAGAGCACGGGCATGTCGAGCAGCAGCAGGATCGGCAGCAGTACGAAGGCGCCGCCCGCGCCCGTCAAGGCGGAGACGAAGCCGGTGCCGCCGCCGAGTCCCAGCAGCAGGCCCGGACTCAGCGGGTTCGACCCCGCCGACCGGCCGCGCCCGACCCGCAATGCGTAAAACCCGCCCGCCAGGAGCAGCAGCCCGATCAGCGCTTCGAGAATCGGCGCGGGCGCAATGCTCGCGGCGCGCGCCCCAAGATAGGCCGCGGGCAGGGCCGCGAGGCACAAGAGCCGCGCCTCGCGCCAAGGTACCGAGCCGCGCCGCGCATAAAGCGTCACCGCCACGAAGCCGCTGGGCAGATAGCTCAGCAAGGCGGCCGCGATGGCGTGCTTGACGTCGATCCCCAGCGCCAGCGTCAGGATCGGCACCAGCAGCACGCCGCCAATGCCGACGCAGCCCACGGCGATTCCGATGAGCAGCCCCACGGCCGCGATACCGAGCATGGCGAAGGAGAAATCCAAGGGCACCCCGCGACGATCCCTCTCGTATAACCTTCTTGACGGTTATAAGTCCACTCTCTCGCGCGGTTGAGGCCCATCGAGGCGCGGGCCTACACTCGTGACGTCCAGGGCGCTAGCGAGGGAGCAACCAATGACGAGTGCAACGCCGGAGAAGGTCGCGATCGTGACGGGCGGGGCCCGCGGCATCGGCCGCGCCTGCGCGCACGCCCTCGCCAGGGTGGGCCACAGGATCGCGCTGGTGGATTTGCTGGTGCCCGAGATGGAGCGGACCGCCGGCGAGATTCGAGCGCTCGGCCGCGAGGCCCTGATCTTCGAGGCCGACGTGGCGCTCCATGCGCGCGCACAGGAGGTCGCGGCCGAGGTGAAGCGCAAATTCGGGCGGATCGATTTCCTGCTGAACGACGCGGGCAAGGCGATGCCGAAGGGCATCCTGGAGATCACCGAGGAGGAATTCGACCGCACGATCGCGATCAACCTCAAGAGCTGCTTCAACTACATCCGCGCGGTGGCGCCGATCATGTTGGAGCAGGGCGGCGGCCGGATCGCCTCCATTTCCTCGCTCAACGCCTATTCGGGAGGCGTCACTGCCGCGGTGAGCCGCTTCGCCTACGCTTCCGCGAAGGCCGGCATCCTCGGCATGACCCGCGCGCTCGCGAAGGAGCTCGGGCCCACCATCCTCATCAACGCGGTGGTGCCCGGCGTGATCGAGACGGAATTGGGCAACGCACTGACGAAGAGCCGCGGCGCCGAGATCGCGCGGACGGGGATCGCGCTCCGCCGGATGGGCAAGCCCGACGACGTCGCACAGCTCGTGGCGTTTCTCGCGAGCTCCGAGCCCTGCTTCATCACCGGCCAGGACTTCATCGTCGACGGATTTCAGTACAACGTGTGAGGCGCGGAAATAACGAGGCGCCAGGGGCGAGATCCCCGAGGGGATCCTGCTTCAGCGGCCGAAGCCGCCTCCCTGGCGCCTCTGGAGCCGACAGGCGGCTCCGCGGGCTTCGTAAGGGAGATCGCTCTCCTGGGGCGAAGGGTCCGGGAAGGACGCCACCGCGCAACCGGCATGAAGGCTCCGGGTCTGAGCCATCCGTCCGCTCGGCTCGGCGCTCGGGTCATCCGCCGCCGGAGCGAGGGAAAGCTCCCGAGAGAACCTTCTCCGCTGGCGCGGGTCTCCGCCAAACCGCTCGTCCGGCCCGGCAACCCGGTTTTGAGGCCGAGCCGCCACATCTGCCGATCCGGCCGCCGTGTTACCGGCAACCACCGCGCTCCCTCCCGACCGCCTGTACCGTACCCCTGCCGTCCAGCCGAGGCCTCGGCACCTGCCGCCGCGAAGCAGCGCTCTCACGAGCCACGATGCCATTCTCGGAAAGCACGGCCGAGGGGGCAATAACGCGCAGGCCCGCGCCGTGAGATTTCTGTGCATAAGGGCGGGAAAGCTGCACAGCTCATCCCCAGCTTTCTCCACAGCGGCGCCGATGATGGCGGCCATGCCGATTTCCGATGGAAGCATTGCGAACTGCTCGGCGTTGACTTGAAAGCACGTGAGGCGCTACACCAACTCCAAGGCTTGTACATTTTCCGCGCGTCAAACTCCCATCGAGGCCCGGCACATGTCCGCTTCGCGGCCGCTCTCGCCCCATCTTCAGATCTACCGCCCGCAAATCACCTCCATACTCTCCATCGGCCATCGCCTCACCGGCTTGGCGCTGAGCGCGGGCACGCTGCTCCTGGTCTGGTGGCTGGTGGCGCTGGCGCGGGGGCCGGAGGCGTTCGCGGCGGCGCAGGGCTTGGTGGGCTCGTGGCTCGGTCGGTTGCTGTTGCTGGGCTGGACCTTCTCGCTCTTCTATCACCTCGCGAACGGCATCCGGCATCTCTGCTGGGACGCGGGCTACGGCTTCGAGATCAAGACGACGACGGCCTCTGGCTGGGTCGTGGTCGCAGCCAGCATCGGGCTCACGGCGATCGCGTGGATCGCGGGCCTCGCCGCGATGGCGGGCTAGGGATGAGCGCCGATCGCCTTCGCTCCCCGCTCGGCCGCGCGCTCGGGCTCGGCTCCGCGAAGGAAGGCGTCGAGCACTGGTGGCTGCAGCGCGTGACCGCCGTGGCGCTGGTACCGCTGGCGCTCTGGTTCGTGACGACGTTGGTCGCGCATTTGGGCGCCGATCGCACGGCCGCGACCGACTGGCTGGGCTCGCCGCTGACCGCGGTCGCCATGATCCTGCTGGTGGTCGCGACCTTCGTTCATATGGCGCTCGGTCTGCAGGTCGTGATCGAGGATTATGTGCATCACGAGGCGACGAAGCTCGTGAGCCTCCTCCTCGTGCGGCTCGCGTGCTGGGCGCTCGGCGCGGCGGCGCTCTTCGCCGTGCTGCGCGTCGCCCTCGGGAGCTGAGCCCATGGCCGAAGCCTATCCCATCATCGACCATGCCTACGACGTGGTGGTCGTCGGCGCCGGCGGTGCCGGGCTGCGCGCCACCCTCGGCATGGCCCATTCTGGGCTCAAGACCGCCTGTATCACCAAGCTGTTCCCGACCCGCAGCCACACCGTGGCTGCGCAGGGCGGGGTTGCCGCCGCGCTCGGCAACATGGGCGCCGACGATTGGCGCTGGCATATGTACGACACCGTCAAGGGCTCCGACTGGCTCGGCGACCAGGACGCGATCGAGTACATGGCTCGCAACGCGATCCCCGCGGTGATCGAGCTCGAGCATTGGGGCGTGCCATTCTCGCGCACCGAAGCCGGCGAGATCTATCAGCGGCCATTCGGCGGCCACACCATGGAATACGGCGACGGCGGCATGGCCAAGCGCGCCTGCGCCGCCGCGGACCGCACGGGTCATGCGATCATCCACACGCTCTACCAGCAGTGCCTCAAGAACAACGCGGAGTTCTTCGTCGAGTATTTCGCCCTCGACCTCATCATGGACGAAGGCACCTGCCGCGGCGTACTCGCGTGGAACCTGGAGGACGGCACGCTGCATCGGTTCCGCGCCCACATGGTGGTGTTGGCGACTGGCGGCTACGGCCGCACCTATTTTTCCTGCACCTCCGCGCACTCCTGCACTGGCGACGGGAACGCCATGGTGCTTCGCGCGGGCTTGCCCCTGCAGGACATGGAGTTCATCCAGTTCCACCCGACTGGCATCTATGGCGCGGGCTGCCTCATCACCGAGGGCGCGCGCGGCGAGGGCGGCTATCTCACGAACGCCGAGGGCGAGCGCTTCATGGAGCGCTACGCCCCGCACGCCAAGGACCTGGCCTCGCGCGACGTGGTGAGCCGCGCCATGACCATCGAGATCCGCGAGGGCCGCGGCTGCGGGCCGCAGAAGGACCACATCCTGCTGCATCTCGAGCATCTCGAGCCGAAGCTGCTGCACGAGCGGCTGCCCGGCATCTCCGAGACCGCGCGCATCTTCTCCGGCGTCGACGTGACGCGCGAGCCGATCCCGGTGCTGCCCACCGTGCACTACAACATGGGCGGCATTCCCACCAACTATCACGCCGAGGCCATCAGCCCGA
Source organism: Allostellaceae bacterium (assembly GCA_035604335.1). Lineage (GTDB taxonomy): Bacteria > Pseudomonadota > Alphaproteobacteria > ATCC43930 > CGMCC-115725 > DASZHJ01. The sequence continues at coordinate 8,242 of DATNIT010000149.1, forward strand.
CGCCGGACGATCCCGAGCGCGTGGTGCCGGGTCTGATGGCGATCGGCGAAGCCGCCTGCGTCTCGGTCCACGGCGCCAATCGCCTCGGGTGCAACTCGCTCCTGGACATCGTGGTGTTCGGCCGGGCCGCGGCGCATCGCGCGGCGGAGCTGCTGAAGCCCGAGCAGCCGCACAAGCCGCTCGCGGCATCGGCGACCGACGCATCCGTCGCGCGCCTCGATCGCATGCGCAACGCCAAGGGCCGCCTCAAGACCGGCGAGCTCCGCCTCGCCATGCAGCGCGCGATGCAGGATCACTGCGCGGTATTCCGCACCGCCGAGACGCTGCAGGCGGGCGTGCGGAAGATCGACGACATCGCGGGCTCGATGCTGGAGCACGGCATCGCCGACCGCTCGATGATCTGGAACACCGACCTGGTCGAGGCGCTGGAGCTGGAGAACCTGTTCGAGCAGGCGATGGTGAGCCTGCATGGCGCGGTCAACCGTACGGAATCCCGCGGCGCCCATGCGCGCGAGGACTTCCCGGAGCGCGACGACAAGAACTGGCTGAAGCACACGGTCGCCTGGCTCGACGACCAGCGCAAGCTGCGCCTGGGATATCGCCCGGTGCACCTCGCGACGCTCTCGAACGAAGTCCAGTCCTTCCCGCCCAAGGCGCGCGTCTACTAAGGGTTTGCCCATGGTTGAATTCACCTTGCCGGCCAACTCCAAGGTCGGTGTCGGCAAGACCGTGAAGGCGCCGCCGGGCGCCAAGCGCGTCAAGACTTTCAAGGTCTATCGCTGGAACCCGGACGATGGGCAGAACCCGCGGGTCGACAGCTATGAGATCGATCTCGACGCCTGCGGTCCGATGGTCCTGGATGCTCTCATCAAGATCAAGAACGAGCTCGACACCACGCTGACCTTCCGCCGGTCCTGCCGCGAGGGGATCTGCGGCTCCTGCGCCATGAACATCGACGGCACGAATACGCTCGCGTGCCTGAAGTACATCAACGAGGTCAAGGGCGACGCACGGATCTATCCGCTGCCGCACATGCCCGTGGTGAAAGATCTGGTGCCGGACCTCACGCACGTCTACGCGCAATACCACTCGATCAAACCGTGGCTGCAGGCGGAAAGCGCGCCGCCACCCGACCGCGAGCGCTCCCAGTCCGTCGCCGAGCGCGAGAAGCTCGACGGCCTCTGGGAATGCATCCTCTGCTTCTGCTGCTCAACCTCGTGCCCGAGCTATTGGTGGAACAGCGACCGCTACCTGGGTCCCGCGATCCTGCTGCAGGCCTATCGCTGGATCGCCGACAGCCGCGACGAGAAGACCGGCGAGCGCCTGGATGCGCTCGAGGACCCGTTCCGGCTCTATCGCTGCCACACCATCATGAATTGCACCAAGACCTGCCCCAAGGGGCTCAACCCCGCCAAGGCGATCGGCGAAATCAAGAAGCTCCTGGTGGCGCGGCGGTGAGCCGCCGCGTCTGATGCCAGGAGACATCGTTGTCCGCCCGATGGCGGCGGGCGATCTCGCGGAAGCAGCGCGCATCTATCGGTTAGCTTTCGGTACCCTTCTCGGGGCGCCGGATCCAACGCAATTCCGCCTCGACATCCGCACGGTGGCGACGCGGTTTGCGACCGATCCCGGCACCGCCTTCGTCGCGGAAAGCGAAGGCCGGCTGCTCGGCAGCGTCATCGGCATGGATTGGGGCAGCCAGCTCGTGCTCGGGCCGCTCACGGTCGATCCGGAATTCTGGGGCCAGGGCGTGGCGCGGCGGCTGACCGCGGCGATCCTCGCAGCTGCCGCCGAGCGCAAGCCCGCGCTGATGTCGCTCTTCACGCATCCGGCCAGCACGACGCATCTGCGGCTCTACGAGAGCGTCGGATTTGTCCCGATGTTCCTGACGCTGATCTTGAGCAAGCCCGCCGGCAGCGCGGCGCCGGCTCGGGCCGTGCGGCTCTTCTCGGCACTGACGGTGCCCGAGCGGGCGGTCGTCCTCGGCCAGAGCCGCGACCTCACCGACGCGAGCTTCGCGGGGCTCGACCTCCGGTGCGAGATCCAGGCGATCGAGGCGCAACACCTCGGCGAGACCGTCCTGCTCGACGGCTCCGGCACGCTCGCGGGCGTGGCGCTGTGCCACATCGGCGCCGGCACGGAGGCAGGCGACGGCGTTCTCTTCGTGAAGTTCGCGGCGGTTCGGCCCGGAGCCGCGGCCGAGTTCGAGCGCTTGTTGGATGCGATCGATGCGCTCGCGGCGGAGCGCGGCGTGCAGCGGGTCGCGGCGGGAGTCAACACCGGACGGCGAGACGCCTATCGGCGCATGCTTTCGCGCGGTTTCCGCGCGGGGCTCGTGGGTGTCGCCATGCATCGGCCCGACGGTCCCGGCACGCTTCGGCCGGACGTCTACGTCATCGACGATTGGCGATAGGAGCACTTTCCGCCGAAGTGGACGCCGGTTCGGCGCAGGACATGCGACCAACCCAAAAGCTCAGGGCGCCGGAGAGAACCGAGCCCCGTCGAGCACCGTCTTGAAGACCGCGAGGTCCTGCTGCAGGCGCTGCGGCGCGGTGACCAGCGATGCCTCGAACAGGATCCAGTCGTCGGGGCTGTGGCCGAGGCGCTTGTCCTTGCGCTCTTTGCGAAACGCGAACACGTCGATGCGCGCGTGACCCTGGCGGTCGTTGTACCTGCAGGTGGCGCTCGGGGTGCCGGAAAAGCGGAGATCCTTCGAGTCGTAAGTCCGCGCGGCCTCCTTCGGGCACCGCTTGTCCACGATCTCCTTGAGGTTCTTGTATTCGAGCGCGTTGTAGGAGGCGGAGACCGCGATATAAAGCGCGTCCAAAGGCACGACAGCGGGGCAAGCGCCGGGCGTGGACAACAGCAGGAATGCGCCGCGGTTGGGCCTGGGCGGTCCGTCCACGCAGAGCGTATGACCGCGCGGCGCGCTGAACGCGAGGCCGTACCGCGGGTTCTGGTAAGGCACGGGCGCCTGAGTGGAGGCGAGCGTCAGGGCGAGTGCGAGTTCGGGAAGCCCGGGGATCAGCATGGTCGCCGCCTGAGCCGGTCCCGGTTCCCGCGCTCAATCCGCAAGCGAGGCATAGACGAGGTTGCGGAACAGCGCGCGGTAATACTCGCGCTGGCCCGGCGCCTGGGTCAACAGCACCGCGACCAGCTCTTCGCGCGGATCGACCCAGAACACGGTGCCGGCGATTCCTCCCCAGTAATACTGGCCGGCCGAGCCCGGCGAGGTCGCGAGGCCGTCGGCGAGCCGCACGGCAAATCCCAGGCCGAAGCCGAAGCCCGGCCCGGTCATGACCTCGACGCCGGGGATCGAGCCCAGGTGATCGGCGGTCATGAGCTCCACGGTCTTGCGCCCCAAGAGCCTGACGCCGCCAAGCTGGCCGCCGCCGAGCAACATCAGCATGAACTTCGCGCAGTCCTGCGCGGTCGACATCAATCCGCCGCCGCCGGACTGGAACATCGGGGGCTCGCGGACGTCGAGCAGGCTTACGGCCTCGCCGGTATCCGGGTCCTTGTCGAAGGCTTCGGCCACGCGATGGAGCTCCGACGCCGGCACGTGGAACCCGGTGTCGACCATGCCGAGCGGGCGCAGGACGCGCTCGGCCAGCACCTCGCCCAAGGGCTTACCCGCGATCACCTCGAGAACCCGTCCGAGCACGTCGGTAGAACGCCCGTATTCCCACTGCGTTCCCGGATGGTGGCGCAGCGGCAGGGTCGCCAGCGTCGCCGCGTGATCGGCATTGGTCTGGTCGCGCCGGGATACCTTCGCCTCCGTGTACCGCTTGTACACGGCGCTGTTACCGCGGAATTCGTAGATCAGCCCGGAGGTGTGGCGCAGCAGGTCTTGGATCGTGATCTCGCGGGCGGCCGGCACGAGGTCGACGCCGCTGCCGGACTCGACGGCCACTCTGGGCTTGGCGAAAGCCGGCAGATATTTCGACAACGGATCGCTGAGCAACAGCCGGCCTTCCTCGACCAACATCATGGCGGCGACGGACACGATCGGCTTGGTCATGGAGTAGATGCGAAAGATCGCATCCGGCGTCATCGCGGCCCCGCTCTTGGGGTCGCGCGCGCCCAGGCTCTCGACAAATCCGACGCGGCCTCGCCGAGCGATCAACGCGACGATGCCGGGCAGCCGCTTGCTCTCGATCTCGCGGGTGAACGCGGACGAAAGCCGCCGGAGCCCATCCTCGGAGAGGCCGATCTCGGCGGGGCGGGCGGTGGGGAGCGGGGCTGGAGCCATGGGGACTCTCGAGGACAGGAGGGCGAGCCGAGCATAGCAAGGGCGCGGCGAGCAGCGCCAGCCTACGACCCGCGAATTACCGTGGATGGCGCTGTGGCTCGTGCCGCACCTTCTTGGCCCGCGCCGCGAGTTCCTTGGCGAGCAGCAAAAACTCCTCGCGCCGGCCGGTGCCGCGGCGCCAGACCAGCGCGATCTCCCGGCCGGGCTCCTCGGAGGCGAGGGGGCGGGTGACCAGGCTGGTGCCGCGCAAGAGCCCGGCATCGACGGCGAGCTCGGGGAGCAGGGTGATCCCGAGCCCGTTGTCGACCATTTGCACGAGGGTCGGCAGGCTCGTCGCCTCGAAGGCCTCGCTGCGGCGCCGGTCGGCGAGATGACAGACGGAGAGCGCGTGCTCGCGCAAGCAATGCCCGTCCCGCAGCAGCAGCACCTCTTCGGAGCGCAGGCGCTCGGGATCGATCCGCCGCTCCTTCGCGAGCGGGTGATCGGGCGGCAGCGCCAGGAGGAAACGATCGTCGAACAGGGTCGCGCTCTCCACGTTGCCGCAGTCGTAGGGCAGCGCCAGCATCACCATATCAAGCTGCCCGGCATGCAGCTGCTCGATCAGGCGGGGTGTCAGGTCTTCGACGAGATAGAGCTGCAAGCCCCGATAGCTGTGCCGCAAGCCCGGCAGCACCGCCGGCAGGAGATAAGGCCCGATCGTGGGGATCACGCCCATGCGCAGCGTGCCGGTGAGCGGCTCCCGCTCCGCGCGGGCGGCAAGCGCCAAGGCCTCCGTGTCCGCGAGGATGCGCCGCGCACGCTCGACGGTCTGCTTGCCGAGCGGGGTCAGCACCACTTGTCGGCGCGTGCGGTCGACCAGCGAGGCCTCCAGCACGGTCTCGAGCTCCTTGATGCTGGCGCTCAGCGTCGACTGGGTGATGGCGGCGGCGGCGGCGGCGCGGCCGAAATGGCCATGATCCGCCAAGGCCACGAGGTGGCGAAGCTGGCGCAGGGTGGGGAGGGTTATCATCGCTTTTATCGATCAATAGATATAATATAAGTCATTGGATCGATCGTTCAAGAGACCTTATCTCCTGGGTGCACCCGAACGCAAAGACCAAGGAGCCCCGATTATGTTGACTGTTGGCAACCGTTTTCCCGACTTCGCCCTTAAGGCCGTCGTCTCCAGCGATCCGAAGACCGCCTTCACGGAGGTGAGCGGCGTGTCGAATCCCGGCAAGTGGAAGATCGTGTTCTTCTGGCCGAAGGACTTCACCTTCGTCTGCCCGACCGAGATCGCCGCCTTCGGCAAGCAGAACCCGGAATTCGCCGACCGCGATGCCGTCATCTATGGTGTCAGCATCGATAGCGAATACGTGCACCTCGCCTGGCGGCAGAACCACGCCGACCTGAAGGCGCTGCCGTTCCCGATGCTGTCGGATATCCGGCGCGAGCTCGGCACGGCCCTCGGCATTCTCGACCAGACCGAGGGCGTCGCGCTCCGCGCCACCTTCATCGTCGATCCCGAGGGCATTATCCGCTTCGTCTCGGTCAACGATCTCAGCGTCGGCCGCAACCCGCAGGAGGTCCTGCGCGTGCTCGACGCCCTGCAGACCGACGAGCTCTGCCCCTGCAACTGGCAGAAGGGCGAGGAGGTCCTGAAGGCCGCTTGACCGCGATGGCGGCCGGGTTCGCTGCCCGGCCGCCGTCTCTTTCTTATTCCAACACGGAGATTTCGATGTCCATCGATACCCTAAAGGCTCGGTTGCCAGATTACGCGAAGGACCTAAGACTCAATCTGTCCAGCCTTGCAACGGAGCCCACCCTGACGGAGCAGCAGCGCGCCGGCACCTTCGTCGCCTCGGCCTTGGCGGCGCGCAATCCCGAGGTGACCGAGGCGATCATGGCGGAGTTCGCGCCCCGACTGGCTCTGGAAGCGCTGGAAGCGGCCAAGGCAGCGGCGGCGATCATGGCGATGAACAATATCTACTACCGCTTCACCCACCTCGCGAGCGCAGCCGACTATCGCACGCTCCCGGCGAAGCTGCGCATGAACGTGATCGGCAAGCCCGGTGTGGCCAAGCCCGATTTCGAGCTCTGGTCGCTGGCGGTTTCCGCCATCAACGGCTGCGGCATGTGCATCGACGCCCACGAGCGCGAGCTGCGCAAGGCCGGCTTCACGACCGAGGCGATCCAGGCCGCGGTACGCATTGCCGCTGTCGTTCACGCCGTGGCCGCGACCCTCGACGGGGAGCCCGCCGCGGCTGAAACCAGAACGGCTGCCTGAAAGTCCATCAACCCTAACCCCCAAGAGGAGACATCCATGCATAAGACCAAGAATTCGCTGTCGGAAGCCGTGCGCACGAAATCGATCGCGCTGCTCGGCCGAAATCTCGCGCTCGCGATCGATCTGTCGCTGCAGACGAAGCAAGCGCACTGGAACGTCAAGGGACCGAACTTCATCGCGCTCCACGAGCTCTTCGACAAGATCTCGGACGAGGTGCGGGAGTTCGTCGACCTGGTGGCCGAGCGGATCACCAGCCTCGGCGGTACCGCCGAGGGCACGCTGCAGGCCGTGGGCCCGCGCACCACGCTGGCGCCCTATTCCCTCACGATCACGTCGGGGCCCCAGCATCTCGAGGCGCTCTCGAGCGCGCTCGCGGCCTTCGGCGCCGCCGCGCGGCAAGCCATCGACGAGGCCGCCGGTTTCGGCGATGCCGACACCGCCGATCTCTTCACAGAGGTAAGCCGCGAGACCGACAAGCAGCTCTGGTTCCTCGAGGCGCATCTCCAGTCCTGAGCGGGTTGATCCCTTCCTCCGTCGAGATTACCGTCTACGCCGACGGGGGAGGGGACCATGCCATTCAAGATCACCGCGCTCTACGCCGGGCTGAACGGGCTTATCCTGCTGGTGCTCGCGATCCGCGTCGCGCGCCAGCGGGGCATCTCGAAGGTCGGCATCGGGACGGGCGGCGATGCCACGCTCGAGCGCGCGTCCCGCATTCACGGCAATGCCGTCGAGAACATCCCGATCGTCCTGATCCTGCTCGGGCTCGCGGAGGCCTCCGGCTCGAGTCCCATACTGCTGCACGGCATGGGCATCGCGCTGACGCTCGGGCGCTTGCTCCATGCCTGGGGCCTCGCGCGATCGGCCGGCGAGTCGGTCGGCCGTGTCGCCGGGATGGCGCTCACCTGGCTTGCGCTCGCGGCGGGCGCGATCCGCGCGCTTCTCATCGGCCTCGGCGTCTGAGGTCGAGCGCGGTCACCCCGTCTTGATCTTGCCGTCGATGTGATGCTCGAGGCCGAGGCCGGGGATGGTGAGCACCATCTTGGCGTCGAGGGTCGCGTCGTCCTTGAGCTTGCCGGCTCCGAGCGCCTTGCGCACCGCGAGCTCGATCTCGCGCTGCGAGGTGATGCCCACCACCTTCAAGAACTTGCGCACTTCCATGTTGAAGGTGTCTTCGTTCATGGGCTCGTCTCCTGTGATCGGGAAAGGGCCGGTGCGGCCGCCCTCTGGCATCGCTTGCCGGGCTCGGTCATAGTCTAGCAAAGTTGCGCCGCCGGGAGGCCGTCCGATGAAGCTCACGCCAGCCCAGATTGCCGAGTTCGAGGAGCGGGGTTTCCTGTTCCTGCCGAGCCTGTTCACGGCCGAGGAGATGGGCGTGCTCAACGCCGAGGTGCCCGGCATGTTCGCGCAGACCCGCCCCGAGGTGGTGCGCGAGAAGGGCTCGGACGCGCCCCGCACGGCCTTTTATGTCCAGACCTGGAACGAGGCCTTCGCGCGCCTCGCGCGCCATCCCCGCCTGGTCGAGCCGGGCATGCAGCTCCTCGGCTCCGACCGGCTCTACATGCATCAGTTCAAGATCAACGCGAAGGCCGCCTTCGACGGCGCGGTCTGGCAGTGGCACCAGGATTACGGCACCTGGTACGAGGACGACCAGATGCCCGCGCCCAAGGCGATGAACATCGCGCTCTTTCTCGCGGAGGCGAACGAGTTCAACGGTCCCCTCATGTTCATCCCGCGGAGCCATCGCGTCGGCAAGCTCGCCGCCGGCCACGACGTCACCACCACCAGCTATCCGCTCTGGACCATCGACAATGCCGCTATCACGCGGCTCGTGGATGAGGGCGGGATCGTGGCGCCCAAGGGGCCGCCCGGTTCGGTCCTGCTGTTCCACTGCAACCTCGTGCATGCCTCCGGCTCGAACCTGACGCCCTGGTCTCGCTGGATCGTCTATCTCTCGCTCAATCGCTGCGACAACGCGATCCGCCGCTTCAGCCGGCCCGCGCACATCGCCAATCGGGACTTCACGCCGATCGAGATGCTGCCGGACGATTGCCTCGTGCGATACGCGCGCGAGCGGCGGCCCGCGGCTGAATGACGTCTCGCAAGGTTCTGCTCATCACTGGCGCCGGACGCGGCATTGGTGCCGCGACGGCGCGTCTGGCAGCCGCGCGCGGCTATGACATCGCGGTCAACTACGCGGCCAATGCGAAGGCAGCCGAGGCCGTGGTGGCGGATGCGGAGCGTGCAGGGGCGCGGGCGGTCGCGATCCCGGCGGATGTCGCGCAGGAAGCCGAGGTCGACCGGCTGTTCGCGGAGACCGAGCGCCGGCTGGGTCCGCTCTGGGGTCTCGTCAACAATGCCGGCATCGTCGGGCGCGCGAGCCGGCTCGACGCCGCGGATGCCGCGACGATCAAGGCTGTCATCGACCTCAACGTGGTCGGCGCCTTCCTCTGCGCTCGCGCGGCGGTGCGGCGGCTCTCGACCGCTCATGGCGGCAAGGGTGGTGTCATCGTGAACGTATCCTCGGGGGCGGCGACGCTCGGCAGTCCCGGCGATTTCATCTGGTATGCCGCCTCCAAGGGTGCGGTCGATACCCTGACCATCGGGCTTGCCCGCGAGGTCGCGCGCGAAGGCATCCGCGTGAACGCCGTGGCTCCCGGTCTCGTCGACACCGACATCCACGACAGCACCGGCATTCCCGGCCGCGTCGCGGCCATGAGCCCGAACATCCCGCTGGGCCGGGCCGGCACCGCCGAGGAGATCGCAGAGACGATCCTGTTTCTGCTGTCGGACGCCTCGTCCTATGTCACCGGCGCGGTCCTGCGCGTGGCGGGCGGGCGGTAGTTCACGCTTCATTTCCGTATTTGGACTAGCGTGGCGTTTTGCGCGCGCCGCCGAATTTCGCTATGACAGTCGCGCCGATGTCGTCCCCGCACTCCGCCGCACCTTCGCGCCATTCCCAGAAGGACTCCGCCTCCGACGGTCCGCTCGGGCTCTACCGGGCGCGCCGCGCCGCGGGCCTTCTGTTGCCCGATCCCGCGCAGGAGCTTGCGATCGAGAAGCTGCAGAGCCTGTGGCGCGCGCTGACGAGCTACACGCCCAACAACGGCTCGCACGGCTGGCGCGCGCGGCTCGGGCTTGCGCCCGCCGCGGATCCGCCGCCGCTCGGCCTCTACGTCTACGGCAGCGTCGGGCGCGGCAAGACCACGGTCATGGACATGTTCTTCGAGGCGGCGACGCTGGAGCTCAAACGGCGCGTGCATTTCTACGCCTTCATGCTGGAGGTTCACGACCGCATCCATAGGCGTCGCGGCGAGAAGGGCGATCCGATCGCGCCGGTCGCCAAGCAGATCGCGTCCGAGGCGACGCTGCTCTGCTTCGACGAGTTCGACGTGACCGATATCGCCGACGCCATGATCCTGAGCCGCCTCTTCGAGGCGCTCTTCGCCGAGGGCGTGGTGGTGGTCGCGACCTCGAACCGCATGCCGGACGACCTCTACAAGAACGGCCTGCATCGCGACCGCTTCCTGCCCTTCATCGCGCTCCTGAAGCAGAAGCTCGACATGCTCGAGCTCGATGCCGTCCGCGACTATCGCCTGGCGCGGCTGCTCGGGCGCCAGGTCTATTTCACGCCGGCGGACGACATGGCCTATCGGGCGCTGGAGCGCGCCTTCGCTGATCTCACCGACAACTCCTCGGCGCGGAGCGCCACGCTGCTGGTGCAGAGCCGCTTCGTCGTGGTGCCGCGCGCCGTCAAGGAGGTCGCCTGGTTCACCTTCGACCAGCTCTGCGGCAAGCCGCTCGGGCCCGCGGACTACCTGGCGATCTGCCGCCAGTTCCACACCATCGTTCTCGAGGGCATACCCAGGCTCCGGCGCGAGCAGCGCGACGCCGCCAAGCGCTTCAATATCTTCATCGACACGCTCTACGAGGCGCACGGAAATTTGATCACCTCGGCCGACGCATCGCCGCAGGAGCTCTATCCCGATGGCGACGGCAGCTTCGAGTTTCAGCGCACGGTCTCGCGGCTGATCGAGATGCAGAGCGCCGACTATATTGCGGCGAGACGGGATTAGAGCGGCGCCATCGCCATGCGAGCAGCGTGCGTCCTTCGACGCGCTTCGCTTGCTCAGGATGAGGACTCTGTTTTTGTGTACCACCAATGCCCCTCATCCTGAGCAAGAGACCGTAGGGAGCGCGTCGAAGGACGCATGGTGCTTTGGCCCGCCCCTTGCTCCACCGCTGAAATCGCGCTAAGACGCGCCGCATATTTCCGCGACCACGGTTCTCCGAGAGGGTACGCGCATGGCACGCAACAAGATCGCGTTGGTGGGCGCCGGGCAGATCGGCGGCACGCTCGCTCTGCTCGCGGGGCTCAAGCACCTCGGCGATGTCGTGTTGTTCGACATCGTCGACGGCGTGCCCCAGGGCAAGGCTCTCGATCTCGTCCAGGCCTCGCCGGTCGAGGGCTTCGACGCGCGGTTCGTCGGCACCAACGATTACTCCGCCATCGCGGGCGCGGACATCGTGATCGTCACCGCCGGCATCGCGCGCAAGCCCGGCATGAGCCGCGACGATCTCATCGGCATCAACGCCAAGGTGATCAACACCGTCGGCGCCGCGATCAAGCAGCATTGCCCGAGCGCCTTCGTCATCACCATCACCAACCCGCTCGATGTGATGGTGTGGGTGATGCGCGAAGCCTCTGGCTTGCCGCACAACCGGGTGGTCGGCATGGCGGGCGTGCTCGACAGCGCGCGGTTCCGCTATTTCCTCGCCGACGAGTTCAAGGTCTCGGTCGAGGACGTCACCGCCTTCGTGCTCGGCGGCCACGGCGACAGCATGGTGCCGCTGACCCGCTATTCGACCGTGGCGGGGATTCCGCTGCCCGACCTCGTGAAGATGGGCTGGAGCACGCAGGAGCGCATCGACAAGATCGTGCAGCGCACCCGCGACGGCGGCGGCGAGATCGTGAACCTGCTCAAGACCGGCTCGGCGTTCTACGCGCCTGCGGCCTCGGCGATCGCCATGGCGGAGTCCTATCTCCTCGACAAGCGCCGCGTGCTGCCCTGCGCCGCCTGGCTTACCGGCCAGTACGGCGTCAAGGACCTCTACGTCGGCGTTCCCACCGTGATCGGCGCCAAGGGCGTCGAGCGCATCGTCGAGATCGGCCTGAATGCCGAGGAGAAAGTGGCCTTCGACAAATCGGTTTCGGCCGTGAGGGGCCTGGTGGACGTGACCCGCAAACTTCTGGCGGAAGCGCCCAAGAATTAGGCATTCGCGCCGCTGGCATACGGATTCTGCGCCCGGCGCAGAGGCCGGTTACGTCGGCGGAAGAGCCTGCTAGAGTTGGGTTTTCGAGCAGCTGGTTGCACCGGAGCGGAAGCAGCGGCGCGCCGCCTCGACTATAGTTTTGTAACGAATCATCCCCATTTTCCTGGCTAGATGGCGCGAGCCGGCACAGCGGGGTCATGGATGCCCGCTCGGCCGCGGTAGGAAACCAGACATGTCCGAGATCGATCCGAACACCTTCCTCTCCGGCACCAACGCGGCGTTCATCGCCGAGCTCTATGCGCGCTATCTCGAGAACCCCGCCGAGGTCGACGAGAGCTGGCGACGGTTCTTCAGCGAGCTGTCGGACCCGCCACCCGCGGTCGAGAAGGAGCTGAACGGGCCCGCCTGGTCGCGCGAGCGCGGCCGCATCATCGGGAACGGCCGCGCCGCTCCCGCGAACGGCCATGCCGCTGCCGCAGCGGCGGCGCCCGGGCCTGGTCCCGCGGATCTCGACGCCATCCGCCGCGCCGCCATCGACTCGATCCGCGCGCTGCAGCTCATCCGCTCCTACCGCGTGCGCGGGCATCTGGAGGCGAACCTCGATCCGCTCGGCCTCATAAAGATCGAGCCGCATCCGGAGCTGCACCCCGCGACCTATGGATTCACCGAGGCCGACTACGACCGGCCCATCATCGTCGCCAATGTGCCGGGTCTCGACCGACCGACCTTGCGGGAAATCCTCGCGCACATGCGCGCGACCTATTGCGGCACCATCGGCGTCGAGTTCATGCACATCCAGGATCCCGACCAGAAGGCCTGGATCCAGGAGCGCATCGAGGCCGAGCGCAATCACACGGACTTCACCCGCGAGGGCAAGCGCGCGATCCTGAAGCGCCTCACCGTCGCCGAGATCTTCGAGCGCTTTCTCGACAAGCGCTACACCGGCACGAAGCGCTTTGGTCTCGAGGGCGGCGAGGCCCTGATCCCGGCGCTCGAGCAGGTGCTGAAACGCGGCGGGCACCTCGGCATGAAGGAGCTCGTGATCGGCATGCCGCATCGCGGCCGGCTCAACGTGCTCACCAACGTCATGCTGAAGCCCTACGCCGCGCTGTTCTCGGAATTCCAGGGCCATGCGGCCAACCCCGAGGACGTGCAGGGCTCCGGCGACGTCAAATACCATCTGGGCACCTCGACCGACCGCGAGTTCGACGGCAACGTCGTGCACATGTCGCTGACCGCCAACCCCTCGCACCTCGAGGCGGTCAACCCGGTCGTCCTCGGCAAGGTGCGCGCCAAGCAGCGCCAGCGCGGCGACGCTGCGCACGATCAGGTCGTGGGCCTGCTCATGCATGGCGACGCCGCCTTCGCGGGCCAAGGCCTGGTGCCGGAATCCCTGGCGCTCTCCGAGCTCAAGGGCTATCGCACCGGCGGCACCATCCATTTCATCGTCAACAACCAGATCGGCTTCACCACCAACCCCTCGGCCTCGCGCTCGGGGCCCTACCCGTCGGACATCGCCAAGGGCGTGCAGGCGCCGATCTTCCATGTGAACGGCGACGACGCGGAGGCCGTCGTGCACGTCGCGCGTATCGCGACCGAATTCCGCGCGCGCTTCAAGACGGACGTGGTGGTCGACATCTTCTGCTACCGCCGGCACGGTCACAACGAGGCCGACGAGCCCGCGTTCACCCAGCCCCTGATGTACCGCGCCATCGCGAGCCATCCGACCACCCGCGAGATCTACGCCAAACGTCTGGTGGAAGAAGGCGTGGTGACGGCCGAGGACGTCGAGGCCATCGTGGCGGAATTCCAGGCCGAGCTCGAGGGGCAATTCGAGGCCGCCAAGAGCTACCGTCCCAACAAGGCGGACTGGCTCGAGGGCGCCTGGACCGGGCTCGAGGTCGCCTCGGGGGACGATCGCCGCGGCAATACGGCGGTGCCGCTCGAGACCCTCAAGAAGGTGGGCTCGGCGCTCTGTCGCGTGCCCCGGGGTTTCAACCTCAACCGCAAGCTCGTGCGCCTCCTCGAGCAGAAGCGCCAGGCGATCGAGACCGGCGAGGGCGTCGACTGGTCGACGGCCGAGGCGCTCGCCTTCGGCACCCTCTGCCTCGAGGGCACCTTCGTTCGGCTCTCGGGTCAGGACTCCGCTCGCGGCACCTTCTCCCAGCGCCATGCCTCGCTGTGCGATCAGGAAAGCGAGCAGCGCTGCGTGCCGATCAACGGCATCGAGCCGGGCCAGGCTCAGTTCGAGGTGGTGGACAGCCCGCTCTCCGAGGCGGCGGTGCTGGGCTTCGAGTACGGCTACAGCCTTGCCGAGCCGCATGCGCTCATCCTGTGGGAGGCGCAATTCGGCGATTTCGCCAACGGCGCGCAGGTCATCATCGACCAGTTCATCAGCTCGGGCGAGGCGAAGTGGCTGCGCATGTCGGGCCTGGTGATGCTGTTGCCGCACGGCTACGAAGGGCAGGGCCCGGAGCATTCCTCCGCGCGGCTCGAGCGTTTCCTGCAGATCTGCGGCGAGGACAACATCCAGGTCTGCAACTTCACCACCGCCGCGAATTATTTCCACGCGCTGCGCCGGCAGGTGCGGCGGAATTTCCGCAAGCCGCTCGTCATCATGACCCCGAAGTCGCTGCTGCGCGCGCCGGAGGTGGCCTCCAAGCTCGCGGATATGGGACCCGGCACGTCCTTCCACCGCGTCTTCGAGGAGATCGACGAGCTCGTGCCCGACGACCAGGTGCGCCGCGTCGTGCTCACGAGCGGCAAGGTCTATTACGACCTCTTGAAGGCGCGGCGCGAGCGCAAGATCGCGGATGTGGCGCTGCTCCGGGTCGAGCAGCTCTATCCCTTCCCCTTCAACGTGCTCGGAAAGACAGTGGCGCGCTACCGCAACGCCGAGTTCGTGTGGTGCCAGGAAGAGCCCGAGAACATGGGCTCCTGGATCTTCGTCGACCGGCGCATCGAGCAGGTGCTGGCCGGGCTCGACATCGCCGCGAAGCGTCCTCGCTACGTCGGGCGTGCCGGCTCCGCTGCCACCGCCACCGGCCTCCATGGCCGGTTCCTGGCGGAGCAGCAGAAGCTGGTGGACGACGCGCTCACACTCTAAGTCCGAGGCAATCATGGCGACCGAGATCAAGGTTCCTGCACTGGGCGAATCCGTGACCGAGGCGACGGTCGCGAAATGGCTCAAGAAGCTCGGCGAGCGCGTCGCCGTGGACGACCCCGTGGTGGAGCTCGAGACCGACAAGGTGACGCTCGAGGTGAATGCCACGGCGGCCGGCGTCCTGTCGGAGATCCGCGTGCCCGAGGGCGCCAACGTGAACGTCGGCGGCGTGCTCGGCACCATCGATGGCGCGGGCAAGGCGGCCTCCGCTCCGGCCGCGGCGCCGCGGCCAGCACCCACGCCGCCGGCGACAAAGCCCGCGCCCGCCGCGAGCCCCGCGCTCGAGCGCTCCGGCCCCGCCGCGCGCAAGCTCGCTGCCGAGAGCGGCCTCGCGCCGGAACAGATCCCCGCCACCGGCAAGGGTGGCCGCGTCACCAAGGCCGACGTCATGACGGCGCTGGAGCGCGGCGCGCCCGCCGCACCCACGCCGAGCGCGCCCCCGCAAGCGGCGCGACCGCCCCGCGAGATCGGTCCGCGGGAAGAGCGCGTGCGCATGACGCGGCTCCGCAAGCGCATCGCGCAGCGCCTCAAGGAAGCGCAGAACACCGCCGCCATGCTCACCACCTTCAACGAGGCGGACATGACGGCGGTGATGGCGCTCCGCGAGCGCTACCGCGACGGCTTCGAGAAGAAGCACGGCGTGCGCCTGGGATTCATGTCGTTCTTCGTCAAGGCCTGCATCGTCGCCTTGAAGGAGCTGCCGGCGGTCAACGCGGAAATCGAGGGCGACGACATCATCTACAAGAACCACTACGACATCGGCGTCGCCGTGGGCACCGAGCAAGGACTGGTGGTGCCGGTGCTGCGCGACGCCGACCAGATGAGCTTCGCCGCGGTCGAGAAGACGATCGGCGAGCTCGGCCGCAAGGCGCGCGACGGCAAGCTCACCATCGAGGATCTCTCCGGCGGCACCTTCACGATCTCGAACGGCGGCATCTACGGCTCGCTGATGTCGACGCCGATCCTCAATCCGCCACAATCGGCGATCCTCGGCATGCACAAGATCCAGAAGCGCCCGGTGGTGCTCGGCGACAAGATCGAGGCGCGGCCCATGATGTACCTCGCGCTCTCCTACGACCACCGCCTCGTCGACGGCCGCGAGGCCGTCACCTTCCTGATCCGCGTCAAAGAGGGCATCGAGGAGCCGGAGCGGCTGCTGGTCGATATGTAGCTTCGCCGACCCTCACCCTCCCATTGCTGACGCAATGGGTCCCTCCCTCTCCCGTTTCACGGGAGAGGGGCTAGCTTGTCCCTCGCCCACGAGAGTGGGAGAGGGAGGGACCCAGCGCGAAGCGCTGGGAGGGTGAGGGTTTGACGCCAAAGCAAGGGGGAATCCTTATGTCAGAATCCTACGACGTCGTGGTGATCGGAGGCGGGCCGGGCGGCTATGTCGCGGCGATCCGCGCGGCGCAACTGGGCATGAAGGCCGCCTGCGTCGAGAAGCGCGGCAGTCTCGGCGGCACGTGCCTCAACGTCGGCTGCATTCCCTCCAAGGCGCTGCTGCAATCCTCGGAGAAATTCGCCGAGGCGGGACACGCTCTTGCAGCCCATGGCGTGATGGTCGAGGGCGTTGGCCTCGATCTCAAGACCATGCTGGCGCGCAAGGACAAGGTGGTCGGCGAGAACACGCGCGGCATCGAGTACCTCTTCAAGAAGAACAAGGTCGCCTGGCTCAAGGGCGCGGGCCGCGTCGTCGCCGCCGACACCGTCGAGGTCAACGGCGAGGCCGTCAAGACCAAGGCGATCGTGATTGCCACGGGTTCCGATATCGTGACGCTGCCCGGCGTCGAGATCGACGAGAAGCGCATCGTCTCCTCGACGGGCGCGCTTGCGCTCTCGGAGGTGCCGAAGCGCTTCGTAGTGATCGGCGGCGGCTATATCGGGCTGGAGATGGGCTCGGTCTGGCGTCGGCTCGGCGCGGAGGTGACGGTGGTCGAATTCCTCGACCGCATCACGCCGGGCATGGACGCGGAGATCGCGAGGCACCTGCAGCGCGCGCTCCAGAAGCAGGGCTTTGCCTTCAAGCTCGGCACCAAGGTGGTGGGCGCCAAATCCGGCGACAAGGGCGTCGCGCTCGCGCTCGAGCCCGCGCAGGGCGGCGCGCGCGCGGAGTTGACCGCCGACGTGGTGCTGGTAGCCGTTGGGCGCCGGCCTTATACGGACGGGCTCGGCCTCGAGGCCGCGGGCGTCGCGCTCGACGAGAAGAAACGGGTCAAGGTCGACACCCGGTTCCGCACCAGCGTGTCCGGCATCTACGCGGTCGGCGACGTGATCGCCGGCCCCATGCTGGCGCACAAGGCCGAGGACGAGGGGAGCGCGGTGGCGGAGATCATCGCCGGCCAGAAGCCGCACATCGATTACGACGCGATCCCCGCCGTGATCTACACCCAGCCGGAGGTCGCCTCGGTCGGGAAGTCCGAGGAGGACTTGAAGACGGCAGGCATTGCGTATTCGGTCGGGAAGTTCCCGTTCACGGCGAACGGCCGCGCGCGCTGCAACGGCGACACCGAGGGCTTCGTGAAAATCCTGGCGGATACCAAGACGGACCGCGTGCTGGGCGCGCACATCATCGGTGCCGACGCCGGCACCATGATCGCCGAATTGGCGCTGGCCATGGAGTACGGCGCCTCGTCCGAGGACATCGCGCGCACCTGTCACGCGCACCCGACGCTGCCGGAGGCCGTCAAGGAAGCGGCGCTCGCGGTAGCGAAGCGGCCGATCCATATCTGAGACGGCGCCGGCGCGGCGGGGCGGTGCCATGGGGGCAGGGGCGGGCGGCCTCGGCACGCGAGGGCTGGTGGCGCTGCTCACGGCCACCTCGATCCTGAGCATGCTGGGATCGTCCAGCTTCTCGGCGCTGCTGCCGGAGTTCCAAGCGCTCTGGCACCTCAACAACACCGAGGCCGGCTGGATCAGCGGCATTTTCTTCGCGGGCTATGTCGTGGGCGTGCCGGTGCTCGTGGGCATCACCGACCGTGTCGACGCACGGCCGGTCTATCTGCTGTCGCTGGTCATAGCGGCGGTGGCCTCGCTGGGATACGCCTTCGTCGCCAACGGGTTTGCGAGCGCCTTCATCTTCCGCGCGCTCGCGGGCCTGGCGCTTGCCGGCACCTACATGCCCGGCCTCAAGCTCATGACCGACCGGCTGGGCGAGCATCCGCGCCAGAGCCGCTACGTCGCCTACTACACCGCGGGCTTCAGCCTCGGCACCGCGTTGTCGTTTCCGTTCACCGCCGAAGTCGCGCAATGGCTGGGCTGGCGCGCGGCCTTCGCGGGCGCCGCCATCGGCGCGGCGCTGGCGATCGTGCTCGTGCTGGTCTGGGTGCGTCCCGCGCGGCCGGTGCGCGTGGTGCCGGAAACCCGGCACCTCTTCGATTTCAGGCCGGTGTTCCGAAACCACGCGGCGATGGCCTTCGTCTGGGGCTATGTCGGCCACACCTGGGAGCTCTTCGCGCTCCGCTCCTGGCTGGTGGCGTTCTTCATCCATGCGCAGACCATGCACGGCCAGGCGAGCGACCTCTCGACCGCGAGCTGGATCACCACGCTGATCGTCGTGGCGAGCCCGCTCTCCAGCATCTACGGCGCCGAGGCCGCCTCGCGCAGCGACCGCCGGCGGATCATCGGGCGCGTCATGATGCTGTCGGTGCTGTTGGCGGCGGTGACGGGCTTCAGCGCCTCGCTGCCGCTCGGCGCGGTCATGGTGATCGCGGGTCTCTACCACCTGGTGGTGATGGCGGATTCGGCTGCGCTCACCGGCGGCGCCGTCGCGATGGCCAAGGAAGGCCAGCGCGGCGCCACCCTGGCGGTGCATTCGATCCTGGGCTTCAGCGGCGGCTTCGTGGGGCCGCTCGCGGTCGGCGTGGTGCTCGATCTCGCGGGCGGTGCGACGAGCACGCTCGCCTGGGGCCTCGCCTTCTTCACCATGGGGGCGGGTTCCGCCGCCGCCCTGGTCGCGATCCGGAAGCTCTGAACCGGATCTGCTACGCCTTCGCCTTCGCCCGCGGGTGGGCGCGGTCGTAGACGGCGAGCAGGCGATCGGCGTCGACGGCGGTGTAGCGCTGCGTGGTCGAGAGGCTAGCATGGCCCAGCAGCTCCTGGATGCCGCGGAGGTCGCCGCCGCCCGCGAGCAGGTGAGTCGCGAAGCTGTGGCGAAGCGCGTGGGGTGTCGCGGTCTCGGGCAGGTCCAAGAGCGCGCGCAGCCGCTGCATCTGCCGCTGCACCAGGCGCGGATTGAGCGGCCCGCCTCGAACGCCCACGAACAGCGGTCCCTTCGCCGCCAGGCGATGGGGGCAGAGCGTCAGGTACTCCGCGACCGCCTCGCTCACCGCGGGAAGCACCGGCACGAGGCGCATCTTGCGGCCCTTGCCGGTGATGCTGAGCATGCCGGGCTTTATGGGCGCCTCCGCGCGCGTCAGGCCGAGCGCCTCCGAGAGCCTGAGCCCGCAGCCATAGAGCAGTGTCAGGATGGCGACGTCGCGTTGGCCGATCCATGGCGCCTCCGCGAGCTCGGCGATGCGCTCGAGCGCGAGACCCGCGTCCTCTGGGCTCAGCGGTTTCGGCACCGATTTCGGCAGCTTGGGCGTGCGCACGGCGGCGAGCGCCGCGTTCTTGGCGAGGCCGCGTCGGTCGAGGAAACGGAAGAAGCCGCGCAGCGTCGAGAGCGCGCGGGCGCTCGAGCTGCGCTCGATGCCGTCTTGCGTGCGCGCCGCGAGATAGGCGCGGAAATCGGCGGGACCGAGAGCCTCAAGGGCTGCGAGGCTCGGCAGCGCGCCCAGGTGCTCGCGCAAAAAATCCAGGAAGCCCGCGAGGTCGCGGCCGTAGCCGAGTGCCGTGTGCCGCGAGGCGCGACGCTCGTTCTCGAGCCAGCTCTGCCATTCGGAAATCGCGGCCGTGAGATCGGCGGCGGCGGCAAAACGGGCGAGGGGGATCGCGGGTCCGCGCGAGCGAGATGCGCGCGTCGTCACGTCGGCAGGTCGAGCCATCCCGCGATGACGACCGAGAGGCTCTTGGCGAGGAAGCCCAGGAGCTCCGTGCCTTGCCCCGGATGGAACTTGCCCGCGCGCCGCGAGCCGATGGCGAGCAGCCCCGCGGGCGCTTGCGGGCTCACCTTGAGGCGCAGCAGCGCCGCGGAGCGCACCAGCCCAGCGCCGCTGCCGAACACCGCGGGATCACCCTCGGTGTCGCCCAGCAGCAACACGTCGCGGTCGGGCCCGAACATGGTCTCGACGGTGCCGCGCTCCAGGAGCTGCACGCCGCGCACCGAAAGATGCGTCTGGCCGCCCGACACCGACTCGACCGCGAGCGTGATCACGTCGGCATCGATCAGCACGGCGAAATCCGTGGTCACGATCTGTATCAGGTGCTCGAAGCTGGGCGCCGCCAGCAACGCCAGGACCGCCTGATGGATGCGTGCCTGGCTCGCGAGGTTGGCGCGGCTGGTGGTGATCAGCGCGCGATGCTGGTTCTTGAGCCGCGCCACCTCGGTCTGCAGCCGCTGCAGCATGAATTGCTGCATGTCGACCACGCCTTGCCCGCGCTGCTGCGCCGGCGGCGTCAAAATCTGCAGAAGGTCCGGATGCTCGGCGAGGAAGCCCGCATTCTGCCGGAGATATGTGGCGACCTCGACCGGCCCCACGTCCGGCAAGCCGGTATTCTTGTGCGGCGATGACAGGATCGATTTGTCCTTGGGCCGGTCCAAGCGCTACTCCGCCGCGTGCTTCTTCGGCTCGTCGAGAATGGACTGGCCGGTCTTGGCCCAGTCGGCGAGGAAGGCCTGCAGGCCCTTGTCGGTCAAGGGGTGCGCGAACATCTGGCGCAGCACGGTCGGAGGGATCGTGGCGACCTGCGCGCCGAGTTTCGCCGCCTCCACCACGTGGAGCGGATGTCGCACCGAGGCCACCAGAACCTCGGTCTTGAAGCTCGGATATTGCCGATAGATCTCGACGATCTCGCCGATCAGATCCATGCCGGTGGCGCCGATGTCGTCGAGCCGGCCGACGAACGGCGAGACGAACGTCGCGCCCGCTTTCGCCGCGAGGATCGCCTGTGCCGCCGAGAAGCAGAGCGTCACGTTCACCATGGTGCCTTCGGAGGAGAGCGCCTTGCAGGCCTTGAGGCCGTTGGGCGTCAGCGGCACCTTCACGGTGACGTTCTTGGCGAGCTTGGCGAGCTTGCGGCCTTCGGCGAGCATGGTCGCGGTGTCGGTCGCCGTGACTTCCGCGCTCACCGGCCCCGGCACCACGTCGCAGATCTCGCGCACCACCTCGAGGAAGTTCCGGCCCGTCTTGGCGACGAGCGACGGGTTGGTGGTAACGCCGTCGACCAGGCCCGTCGCGGCGAGATCGCGAATCTCCGCAAGGTCGGCCGTGTCGATGAAGAATTTCATGCGCGATCGCTTCCTTCTCCGGCGCCTCGCTGTTGCGTCGCGCGACTCTGGATCGCGCTCGCTGGCAGCGTCCGCCGTTTCCGACTAAGAGTCTAGCTTATGTCCGAGCGCCACGCCAGTTCCGACGCCGCGCTGACGACGAGATCGGAGCTCGCGCGTCGTGTGTCAGTCTTGTTGCCGCTTCCGCTCGGCGGCGCCTACGACTACCGCTTGCCCGACGGGATGACGGTGGCGCTCGGCGATTTCGTCGTGGTTCCGCTGGGAACGCGCGAAATCATCGGCGTCGCCTGGGAAGCGGAGCCCGGCGATGTCGCCGACACCAAGCTCAAGCCCGTCGTCGAGAAGCTCGACGCACCGCCGCTTTCCGCGGAGCTGCGCCGCTTCGTCGAGTGGGTGGCGCAGTACACGGTGACGCCGCTTGGTGCGGTACTGCGCATGGCGATGAGCGTCACCGACGCGCTCAAGCCGGCGCGGCCCGTTCTTGCTTGGGCGATCAGCGCCGCCGGTCGCGCCGCGCTCGAGCGGCAGGACCCGCGCGAGCTCACACCGACGCGCCGTCGCCTGCTGGAGGCCGCGCGCGATGCGCCGCCGATGCCAGCCCAGGAGCTTGCGCGACTCGGCGCCTGCGGCACCGGCGTGGTGGCGGGCCTGGAGCGCCGGGGCTGGCTCGAGAAGGTCGCGGTATCTGCGCGACTCGACCCGGAGCCGCCGGACTGGCGCCACCGCGGCCCGCTGCTCTCGCCCGAGCAGGCCGAGGCCGCCGAGGCGCTGGCGGCCGCGGTCAAGCGCGCGGCGTTCTCGGTGACGCTCATCGACGGTGTCACCGGTTCCGGCAAAACCGAGGTCTATTTTCAGGCGATCGCGGCGGCGCTTGAGGCGGGACGGCAGGCGTTGGTGCTGCTGCCGGAGATCGCGCTCGGCGTGCAGTGGCTCGACCGCTTCGCGCGCCGTTTCGGCGCGCGGCCCGCGGAGTGGCATTCGGATCTCACGCCGGCCGAGCGGCGCCACACGTGGCGCGGCATCGCCGAGGGGCGCATTCCCGTGGTGGTGGGCGCGCGCTCTGCGCTTTTTCTGCCGTTCCCGAAGCTCGGCCTGATCGTGATCGACGAGGAGCACGACCTCTCCTACAAGCAGGAGGATGGCGTCATCTATCACGCCCGCGACATGGGCGTGGTGCGGGGCTCGCTCTCGCGGCTGCCGGTGGTGCTGGTCTCCGCGACGCCCTCGCTCGAGACCGTGGCGAACGTTGAGCAAGGGCGCTATCGCCGACTGCATCTGCCCGAGCGGCACGCCGGCGCCGCGATGCCGGAGGTGCGCGTGATCGACATGCGGCGCCAGAAGCTCGAGCGTCAGCGCTTCCTGGCGCCGCCGCTGGTCGCTGCGTTGGACGCGACCTTGCAGGCAGGCGAGCAAGCGATGCTGTTCTTGAACCGCCGCGGCTATGCTCCGCTCACGCTCTGCCGCAGCTGCGGGCATCGGTTCCAGTGCTCGAACTGCACGGCGTGGCTGGTCGAGCACCGCTTCGTGCGGGAGCTGCAGTGCCACCATTGCGGCCACCTCGAGACGATGCCGGAGTTCTGCCCGGCGTGCGGCGGCGCCGGCACGCTCGCGGCCTGCGGCCCCGGCGTCGAGCGCCTCGCCGAGGAGGTGAGCGCGCGATTTCCGGCGGCGCGGCTCGCGATCGTGGCGAGCGATACGCTCGCCGGGCCGCGCGCGGTCGCCGAGCTCGTCCGCGGCGTTGAGGGTCACACGATCGACGTGCTGATCGGGACCCAAGTGATGGCGAAAGGACACCACTTCCCGCTGCTCACCCTGGTGGGCGTGGTGGACGCGGATCTCGGGCTGTCCGGTGGGGACTTGCGCGCGGCGGAGCGCACCTTCCAGCTCCTGCATCAGGTGGCGGGCCGTGCCGGCCGTGCCGAGCGGCCGGGCCAGGTCTTTCTGCAGACTTACATGCCCGAGCATCCCGTGATGAAGGCCCTCACCGCCAACGACCGCGATCGTTTCCTGCGCGCCGAGGCGGAGGAGCGCCGCCAGCATGGCTGGCCGCCCTACGGCCGGCTTGCCGCTCTTATTCTGTCCGGTCCCGACGACGAGTCCGTGGATTTTCTGGGCCGCGCGCTCGGCCGTGCCGCGCCGCATGTGCGCGGCGTCGAGGTGCTGGGTCCGGCGCCCGCGCCGCTCGCGGTGCTGCGCGGCTGGCACCGCCGACGGTTTCTCCTGAAGGCAGAGCGTGGCGTCCATCTGCAAGCCGTGATCCGCGCCTGGCTCGCGCCGATCAAGCTACCCTCGACCGTGCGGCTGCAGATCGACATCGACCCCTACAGCTTCCTGTGACATCGGGAGGGCCTTGGCGAATCTCCGGCTGGTGGGATGGTGCGAGCCCGTTACACCAATGAGCCGGGGAGAAAGCGCCCTGTCTCGCCCTATATATTCGCTAGGTGTGGGCAGCCTTCGATCGAGCTGCCGCCCCGCTTGAGAAGGAAACCACAATGCGGATCTTCCGAATCTTTATTCCGGCGTTGCTGATGCTGGCCATGTTGGCCGCTCCCTCGCCCTCCAATGCAGCGGTCTCCATCGGTATTTCCGTCGGGATCGCGCCGCCGCCGCTGCCCGTCTACGAGCAGCCGCTCATCCCCGGCCCTGGCTATCTCTGGACGCCCGGCTATTGGGCTTGGGGCCCTTATGGCTACTACTGGGTGCCCGGTACCTGGGTGCTGCCGCCCACCATCGGCTTCCTGTGGACGCCGCCCTGGTGGGGCTGGAGCGGCGGCGTCTACCTCTGGCATGCCGGCTACTGGGGACCGCACATCGGCTTCTACGGCGGCATCAATTACGGCTTCGGCTATTTCGGCGTGGGCTACGACGGCGGCTACTGGGACCACGGACGGTTCTTCTATAACCGCGAGGTCAACAACATCCGCAACGTCAATATCACCAACGTCTACAGCAAGACCGCCGTCAACAACGGCACGGTGAATCGCGTCGCCTTCAACGGCGGCACCGGCGGCATCGCCGCGCAACCGACGGCGCAGGAGCAAGCCGCGCTCCACGACCGCCATGTCGGGCCGACCGTGCTGCAGAGCCAGCACTTCAACGCGGCCGCCTCCAACCGCGGCTTGCTCGCCACCGCCAACAACGGCCAGCCGAAGATCACCGCGACCAGCCGGGCCGGCCGGTTCACCAACACGGGCGCCGTCACGACCGCCGGGCCTGGACCGACGGGCGGACATAATTTTCAGAGCAATGTCCACACGACCAACACCGGTCCAACCGGCTCCAAGGGCTTCGCCCCGGCTGGCCCCAATGGGACGCATCGGACGTTCCAGACCAATAGAGGTCCGACCGGCCTGACGGGTTCGCAAGGCAAGGGTCCGGGCGGAACGCCGCACGTGACGAGCCAGACCGTGCATCCAGTCGCGCACGGCCCACAGGGTCATCCCCCGCCGCCGCCCGGCGGCAAGAACCCGAAGACGCCGGGATAGCCGCCGTCGAAGCACAGATCTCCGCTCCCTCGCGCCCTGACAGGGTGCGAGGGAGAAACTTCTATGACTGTACGCTCTGAGCGTGATATGCTATACACGCCCGTTGGATGACGAGAGCGCTGCAGGGCCATCGCGAATTCTGGAGCCAAGCTGTCCGGACTCGAGAATCTCCGCAATCCCCGCGGGTTTTGAGCGAAGCGGACCGCAAATATTAAAATCTGCGAAACGAACCCAATTATTCAGAGGCTCGGATCTCGCCTAAGTCGTTGTAGCTGAACGCAAAATACGGTGATTCGGGCCGTGCCCGAGTGCCGCGGGAAACCCAATCCAAACCCAACCCGAAGCCAAAAAGTCGCGGGTTCCGGCGGGTCCGGGCCCGTTGCGCCGGCCCTAAGCCCCATGTTAAAACCCGCCGCGCTTTCGCGGGGCGGGTCGCTCAGCCGAAATCCGCAGGGAAGCGCGTGTTTCAGTGAATTCAGACGGCGGCGTTCCGCTCTCGTCAGCAGCAGTCCGAGGGTTCTTTCCACGTGGCATCCGAAGCGACAGGCGTATCCGGTCTTGCCGAGCGTTACGCCAAGGCGCTGTTCGAGCTCGCCGACGACCGCAAGGCGCTGGACGAGGTCGCCAATGACCTGCGGGCGCTCCGGGGCCTGATCGACGAGAGCGCGGATCTTCGTCGCCTCATCCGCAGTCCCGTGCTGAGCCGCGTCGAGCAGGCGAAAGCCGTGGCGGCGCTCGCGGAGCGCGCGGGCTTCTCCACCCTCACGCGAAATTTCCTCGGCATCGCCGCCCGCAACCGTCGGCTGTTCGTGTTGCCGGGCGTGATCGCCGGTTACCTGAAGGTGCTCGCGGCGCGGCGGGGCGAGGTGACGGCGGAGGTGACGGCGGCCAGGCCCTTGACGCCCACCCAGACCGAGGCCGTCAACGAGCAGCTGCGCAAGGCGGTCGGCGGCAAGGTGGCGGTCGATCTCAGGATCGATCCGAGCCTGATCGGCGGGCTCGTGGTCAAGGTCGGCTCGCGCATGGTCGACGCATCGCTCAAGAGCAAGCTCGCGCGCCTGCAGCTTGCGATGAAGGGGGTTTGAGGTCATGGAAATCCGCGCGGCGGAAATCTCCGCCATCCTGAAACAGCAGATCGCCGATTTCGGCACCGAGGCGGACGTCGCCGAGGTGGGACAAGTCCTCTCGGTCGGCGACGGCATCGCGCGCATCTACGGCCTCGACAAGGTCCAGGCCGGCGAGATGGTGGAGTTCCCGAACGGCGCCAAGGGCATGGCGCTCAACCTCGAGAGCGACAACGTCGGCGTGGTGATCTTCGGCGACGACACCGGCGTGCGCGAGGGCGACACGGTGAAGCGCACCGGCGCCATCGTCGACGTGCCCGTCGGCAGGGGTCTCCTCGGCCGCGTGGTCGATGCGCTCGGCAACCCCATCGACGGCCGCGGGCCGCTCACCGACGTCAAGCGCACCCGCGTCGAGGTGAAGGCGCCCGGCATCATTCCGCGCCGCTCCGTGCACGAGCCGGTGCAGACGGGATTGAAGGCGATCGACGCGCTGGTGCCGATCGGTCGCGGTCAGCGCGAGCTCATCATCGGCGACCGGCAGACCGGCAAGACCGCCGTCGCGATCGATGCCTTCATCAACCAGCGCGACGTCAACAAGGCCGGCGACGAGTCGAAGAAGCTCTATTGCGTCTACGTCGCGATCGGCCAGAAGCGCTCGACGGTCGCGCAGATCGTGAAGACGCTGCAGGATTACGGCGCCCTCGACTATTCGATCGTGGTGGCCGCGACCGCCTCGGAGCCGGCGCCGCTGCAGTTCCTGGCGCCTTATACCGGCTGCGCGATGGGCGAGTTCTTCCGCGACAACGGCATGCACGCCGTCATCGTCTACGACGATCTTTCCAAGCAGGCGGTCGCCTACCGCCAGATGTCGCTGCTGCTGCGCCGGCCGCCGGGCCGCGAA
This sequence comes from Allostellaceae bacterium, assembly GCA_035604335.1. GTDB lineage: Bacteria > Pseudomonadota > Alphaproteobacteria > ATCC43930 > CGMCC-115725 > DASZHJ01. Next base: position 35,032 of record DATNIT010000149.1, read on the forward strand.
GCTTATCCGGGCGACGTCTTCTACCTGCACTCGCGGCTCCTGGAGCGCGCGGCGAAGCTCAGCGACAAGCACGGCTCGGGCTCGCTGACGGCGCTGCCCATCATCGAGACTCAGGCGGGCGACGTCTCCGCCTACATCCCCACCAACGTCATCTCGATCACCGACGGGCAGATCTTCCTGGAGACGGATCTCTTCTATCGCGGCATCCGCCCGGCCATCAACGTCGGCCTCTCCGTGAGCCGCGTCGGCTCCGCCGCTCAGATCAAGGCGATGAAGCAGGTCGCCGGCCGCATCAAGCTCGAGCTCGCACAATACCGCGAGATGGCGGCCTTCTCGCAGTTCGCGAGCGATCTCGATCCCGCGACCCAGCGCCTGCTCGCGCGGGGTGCGCGGCTCACCGAGCTGCTGAAGCAGCCGCAGTTCACCCCCATGGCGGTCGAGGAGCAGGTGATCTCGATCTTCGCGGGCACGCGCGGCTATCTCGACAAGATCGAAGTCGCCAACATCGGCCGGTTCGAGCAATCGCTGCTGTCGGAGATCAAGGCGCGCAAGCCGGAGATCCTCAAGGCCGTGCGCGAGCAACGCGAGCTCTCCAGCGCCACCGAGGAGCAGCTCAAGTCGTTCCTCGACGACTTCGCCAAGACCTTCGTCTGATTTGGTCTCGCGCGTGTCCACGGCGACGATGAGCGCTGGTCTCACCCCCCTCCCTGCCCTCCCCCTCGAGGGGGGAGGGGCTCTTGAAATCGCCAGCCTATTCGCCCCTCCCCCCTCGAGGGGGAGGGTAGGGTGGGGGGGCGACTCCCCGGCGCAGGGGAGGCGGCTCTAAGCGATGGCCACGCTCAAGGATCTGCGGGTCCGCATCCGCAGCGTCAAGTCGACGCAGAAAATCACCTCCGCGATGAAAATGGTGGCGGCGTCGCGCTTGCGCCGCGCGCAGGAGCAGGCGGAGGCGGCGCGTCCCTATGCCATGCGCATGGAGCGCATGCTGGGCTCGCTCGCCGCGGGCATCCTGGGCTCGGGCACCGCGCCTCCGCTGCTCGCGGGCACCGGCAAGTCCGACGTGCATCTCCTGGTCGTCGCCACGTCCGATCGGGGCCTCGCCGGCGGTTTCAACGCCACGATCCTGCGCGAGGCGCGGCGCACCATCCGCGAGCTGCAGTCCGGCGGCAAGACCGTGAAGGTCCTGACGATCGGCCGCAAGGGACGCGACGGGCTCCGTCGCGACTATAGCCGGCTCATCATCGACAGCCTCACGGAAGTGGGGCGGCCGCGGCTGCAATTCGCCAATGCTCAGGCGATCGGCGCGCGCGTGCTGACCTTGTTCGACGCCGGCGAGTTCGACGTCGCCACCATCGTCTACAACCGCTTCAAGTCGGCGATGACGCAAATCGTCACCAAGCAGCAGCTGGTGCCGTTTGCGGTGCCGGAGACCGTGGACCGACCGGACCCCGCCGTCCAAGGCGTCTACGAGTTCGAGCCGGAGGAGGCGGAAATCCTGGCCTCGCTGTTGCCGCGCAACCTCGCAGTGCAGCTCTATACCGCGCTCCTCGAGAACAACGCGAGCGAGCAGGGCGCCCGCATGACCGCGATGGACAACGCGACCCGCAACGCCGGCGACATGATCGACCGGCTCACCGTCACCTACAACCGCTCGCGTCAAGCCGCCATCACCAAGGAACTCATCGAGATCATCTCCGGCGCCGAGGCACTCTAGGCGCGCCGGGAACGAACAAAGGATTTCGCGATCATGGCAAAGAACACCATCGGCACCATCGCTCAGGTCATCGGCGCCGTCGTCGACGTGAAGTTCGAGGGCGAGCTGCCCTGGATCATGAGCGCGCTCCATACGCAGAACCAAGGCAAGACCCTGGTGCTCGAGGTCGCGCAGCACCTGGGCGAGAACACCGTGCGCACGGTCGCCATGGACACGACCGATGGCCTCGTGCGCGGCGCGGAGGTCGTCGATACCGGCGGTCCGATCAGCGTGCCGGTAGGCCCGGAGACCCTCGGGCGGATCATCAACGTCGTGGGCGAGCCCGTGGACGAGCGCGGGCCCGTCGGCGCCACGCGCTCCTCGCCGATCCACAAGCCGGCACCCGAATTCGTGGACCAGTCGACCGAGGCGGAGATCCTGGTCACCGGCATCAAGGTCGTGGACCTGCTGGCGCCTTACGCCAAGGGCGGCAAGATCGGCCTCTTCGGCGGTGCCGGCGTGGGCAAGACCGTGATCATCATGGAGCTCATCAACAACATCGCGAAGGCCCATGGCGGCTACTCGGTCTTCGCCGGCGTCGGCGAGCGTACCCGCGAGGGGAACGACCTCTATCACGAGATGATCGAGTCGGGCGTCATCAAGATCGACGGTCCCGGCTCCAAGGCGGCGCTGGTCTATGGCCAGATGAACGAGCCGCCGGGCGCGCGCGCGCGCGTCGGCCTCACGGGCCTGACGCTCGCCGAATACTTCCGCGACGAGGAAGGCCAGGACGTGCTGTTCTTCGTCGACAACATCTTCCGTTTCACCCAAGCGGGCTCCGAGGTGTCGGCGCTCCTGGGCCGCATTCCCTCGGCGGTGGGCTATCAGCCGACCCTCGCCACCGACATGGGCGCGCTCCAGGAGCGCATTACCACCACGCGGAAGGGCTCGATCACCTCGGTGCAGGCGATCTATGTGCCGGCGGACGATTTGACCGATCCGGCGCCCGCGACCTCCTTCGCGCACTTGGATGCCACCACCGTGCTCTCGCGCCAGATCGCCGAGCTCGGCATTTATCCCGCGGTCGATCCGCTGGATTCGACCTCGCGCATGCTCGATCCCCGCGTGGTCGGCGACGAGCATTACAAGGTCGCGCGCGACGTGCAGCGTGTGCTGCAGACCTACAAGTCGCTGCAGGACATCATCGCGATCCTGGGCATGGACGAGCTCTCCGAGGAGGACAGGCTCACCGTCGCCCGCGCGCGCAAGATCCAGCGCTTCCTGTCGCAGCCGTTCCACGTGGCCGAGGTGTTCACGGGCACGCCCGGCGTGTTCGTCGATCTCGCCGACACCATCAAGGGCTTCAAGGGCATCGTCGCCGGCGAGTACGACGACCTGCCCGAGAGCGCTTTCTACATGGTGGGCAAGATCGAGGAGGCCGTGGAGAAGGCGCGCAAGATGGCGGCCGAGGCGGCGTGATCCCGGAGGTTACTGTAGATGGCCGGTAGAATCGGCTTCGAGCTGGTCTCGCCCGAGAAGCTGCTGCTCTCCGAGGACGTGGAGATGGTGGTGGTGCCGGGCGGCGAGGGCAATTTCGGCGTCCTGCCGGGCCACGCGCTCTTCATCTCGACCGTGCGCCCCGGCGTGATCGAGGTCTACGAGGGCAACCGCGTGAGCGAGCGGATCTTCGTCTCAGGCGGCTTCGCCGAGGTGACGCCCGAGCGCTGCACGGTGCTGGCGGACGAGGCGATGCCGCTCTCCTCCCTCGACCGCTCGCAGATCGACGAGAGCCTGAAGTCCGCCGAGGCCGAGATCGCGAGCCTGACCGAGCGGCTGCCGAGGTTGCAGGGCGCCGAGCGCGATCAGGCGACCATCGAGCTCTCGGCGGCCGAGGGCCGGCGCGCCGTCGCCGAGGCGAAGCGCGCGGCGCTCGAGGCCGGTGCAGCTCACTAGACGTTATGTCCGTCCGCTGAGATCGGTGGTCCGCCCTTTCGTGCAATAGAGATACGAGGGTTGCTCGGACGGACCGAGCCGAGCATCATGCACGGAGGGCGGACCATGAAGAAGTATAGCGAAGCGTTTGTCGGGTTCGACACGGCGAAGAAGAAGCACGCGGTGGCAATCGCCGATGGCGGGCGCAACGGCGAGGTTCGGTATCTCGGCGAGATCGCCGGTGCGCCGGCGACGGTTGAGAAGGTGATTGGCAAGCTGGCGGAGCGCTACGCGAGGCTGCACGTCTGCTACGAAGCCGGCCCGACGGGATATGGGCTTTACCGCCAGATCAAGGCTCTCAAGCATGACTGCACGGTGGTTGCGCCATCGCTAATTCCAAAGAGGCCGGGCGAGCGGGTTAAGACCAATCGCCGTGACGCGGTGACGCTTGCGCGGTTGCTTCGGGCCGGCGAGTTGACATCGGTATGGGTGCCGGATGCGGTCCATGAGGCGGTCCGCGACCTCGCCCGGGCGCGAGAGGCGGCCGCGGCCGATCTGCGCAAGAAACGCCAGCAGGTGCTGTCGTTTCTGCTTCGTCACGGCCGCATCTTCAGCGGGCGCAAGCATTGGAGCCTTGCGCATACACGCTGGCTCGCCAAGCAGAGCTTCGAGCACCCGGCGCAACAGATCGTCTTCCAAGATGCCATCAATACGATCGAGGATGCCGTCACGCGCCTGCACGAGCTGGATCAGCAGCTCCTCACGATCGTGCCTACCTGGTCGATGGCGTCGGTGGTTGCAGCCTATCAGGCGATGCGCGGCGTTTCCTTCGTCGTGGCGGTGACCTTCGCGGCGGAGATTGGCGATGTGCGCCGGTTCGACAATCCGCGTCAGTTAATGGCGTTTCTCGGCCTCGTTCCATCGGAACGCTCCACAGGCGAGACCGTGCGCCGCGCCGGCCTCACCCTGGCCGGCAATCGGCGTGCCCGGCGCGTGCTCGTCGAAGGAGCCTGGACCTACCGCTACCCAGCGCGCGTCAGCGAGACCCTGCGCGCCCGGCTCGAGGGGCTGCCAAAGACCGTCCGCGACATTGCTTGGAAGGCGCAGGTCCGGCTCTGCGCCCGGTATCGCCGGCTCGTTGCGGCCGGCAAGAAGATGCCCGTCATTGTCGCCGCGATCGCCCGCGAAATGGCCGCGTTCCTTTGGGCCATCGGCCGCCAGGTCGAACCGCTGACCTGAAGGGCATTCAACTGCACAGAGCTGGGGATGGAGCCACGGAGGGGAACCCCTGAGCTAGCTACGTGGCCGGGCTCTGCCCGACGCCCGCCTTCTAGACACCGGAAAAGCCCCGAGACGAAACACGGAAGGCGGTAGCCAACCCGCGGATAAGAGCTTGATCAACCGTCGTCTCAAGCGCTCCATCTCCTGCCCTGTGCAGCCTCACCATCGAAGCAACCGGCAGCATCGCGCCGCCCGGCCGCATCGTTGCTGCCAACATCATTGACTACGGACATAAGAG
>DATNIT010000150.1:0-9997 GCA_035604335.1 Allostellaceae bacterium
GCCGCTCGTGCGCTCGCCCGTGTCGATGTCGTGGAACGGGCACTCGGGATTGCCGTGCTGATTGCGCAGCACGCTCCTTGCCCACCAGCGCTTGAGGAAGCCGCTCGCGAAGATGCCGTCCTGCCGCGTGCGGTCGCGGTAGAAATCGTAGGTGCCCTGCCAGGGCAGGAGTGCGGCGAGATGCGGCGGCCGCATCGCCGCCACCATCCACTGGCCGGCGGCGTAATAGGAGATCCCCAAGAGCCCGACCTTGCCGCTGCTCCAGCTCTGCGTTCCCGCCCATTCGATGGCGTCGTAGAAATCGCGGAACTCGGCCGGGGAATTGGGATCGAGCCGGCCGGGCGAGCGCCCGGCGCCGCGGCAATCGACGCGGATGAGGACGTAGCCGTCGGGGACCCAGACCTCCGGGTCCGGGGTCTCGAACACGAGATACTTGCAGGAGGAGGCCTGCAAAATCTCGGGGTAAGACTGCTTCAGGCGGTTCCAGGCCTCGTCCATGAATTCTCTGAGCGGCACTTCCTTGCCATAGGGGCCGAAGGTCATGAGGACGGGGAATTTTCCTTCAGCCTTGGGCCGGAACACATTGGCCCGCAGGACGGCGCCGTCGCGCATGGCGATGCCGACGTTCTTGTCGAGCGTCATCTCGTGGCGAATCTGCCGCAGTTCCGGCGATTGAGTCACGCCTCGCCTCCTGTCCCTGGCGCAAAGCTCATCCGCGTGACGTGCGCGGACGAATTCGCGTGGCAAACCGAACCCGGATGCGAAAAGCCGAAGCAAGCCAGGCCATACTGCCATTTGATGAAGGATCTTTGTAGTCCGATCTGATCCGGATTTGTCGGGCTGCTCCGTTCGAAATCGGCGCTTGCCGGCACATGTCCTGGAGGGAGGCCGCAGGGACCATTGCCGAAGCGACCTTGCCGGGAATCCAACCGTGTTCTTGGCGCTTTGCGCCGCCGGCTATGGCACCCGGTTCCGTCATGGTATGATATCGTGGCGACGGCTTTGCGATCCCGGCCGCGCCCCGTCGTGGCAACGGCTTGCGCCCTATGCGATGGGCCAATTTGCCGGCGTCGGTGCATCCGTTCCCGAGCGGGAGGTGAGCGGCGATGAACATGAGCGCGCAAGCGAACGGTGAACCGGCGACCGGCGCCGTTAAGGTGCTGAAGAGCGTCTGCCGCGGTTGTCACGGCGGATGCGGCGCCTTGCTGCATGTGCGCGACGGCGTGTTGATCAAGGTCGAAGGCGATCCCGCCTCGCCCCTCAACCGCGGGCGCCTGTGTCCGATCGGCACGACGACGCTCGATTTCGTCTACCATCCGGACCGTCTGAAGCATCCTCTGCGCCGGGCGGGCGAGCGGGGATCGGGACAGTGGGCGCGCATTTCCTGGGACGAGGCGCTCGACGAGATTTCCACACGCCTTCTCGCCATCCGCAAGGAATTCGGCGCCGAGGCGATCGCGCTTGGAACCGGGACCGGCCGGCACCACATCCGCTGGGTCTCGCGCTTCGGCCATGCGCTCGGCACGCCGAACTGGTGCGAGCCGGGCTTCGCCCAGTGCTTCCATCCGCGGGTCAACACCTGCCTCCTGACCTTCGGCGATTTTCCGGTCTGCGATTACACTGGCGACGTACCGCCGCGCTGCATTCTTTACTGGGGTCACAATCCTCTCAACTCGGGTCCCGATGGCGAGACCCGCTTCGTCGTGCGCGATGCCCTTGCCAGTTCCCCCAAGACGATCGTCGTGGACCCGCGCGCCACGGAGCTCGCGCGAAATGCCGATATCTGGCTACAGGTGAGACCCGGCGCCGATGACGCTCTGGGACTTGCGATGCTCAACGTCATTCTCGGCGAGCGGCTCTACGATGCGCCTTTCGTCGAGCGCTGGACCTACGGCGTCGATGCCTTGGCGGAGCGGGTGGCCGGCTATACCCCGGAATGGGCCGAGCCCATCACGTGGGTTGCGGCCGACGCCATTCGCGCGGCTGCGCGCCTCTTCGCCGCGACCAAGCCCGCGATGCTCGAATGGGGCTGCGCCATCGAGCATACGCCCAACTGCATCCAGACGGTGCGCACGCTGTCGATGTTGCCCGCGCTTACCGGCAACATCGACGTGCCCGGCGGTTGGGTCTTCGGCATGCACGGGATTGGGCGCTTCCCGAGCCTGATCGAGCGGCTCACGCCCGAGGCGAACGCCAAGCGTCTGGGCGCCGACCGCTTCAAGCTGTTGTGCGGCGAGGGCGCGGACCTGCCCGCGGCCCACATTCCGACGCTGCTGCAAGCGATGCGCGAGGGCAAGCCCTATCCGGTGAAGGCGTTCCTCGTCTTCGGGAACAATACGCTCGCAACCTACGCGAATGCATCCCAAGTGTACGAATCGCTGAAGCGGCTCGACTTCATGGTCTGCGCAGATCTCTTCATGACGCCCACGGCGGAGCTCGCGGACATCGTTCTGCCCGCCGCCTCGTGGCCCGAGCTCGATGAAGTCGTGGGCTTACCGACCATCGCCGGCAACGTGGTCCTCGCCCAGCAACAGGCGGTGCGCATCGGCGAGTGCCGGTCGGACGAAGAGATCTTCGTCGCCCTGGCGCGACGCATGAATCTCGAGGCCTGCACCGAGCCGGTCGAGGAGGTTCTCGACGGGCTGCTCGAGGCGGGCGGGCTGGGTCTCAGCTTCGCCGAGCTGAAGGACAAGGGCTTCGTCAAAATGCCGCTCAAATACCGCAAATACGAGCAGGGCGGCTTCAAGACGCCCACCGGCAAGATCGAGCTTTATTCGACCCGCTTCGAGCAGATGGGCTACGCGCCACTGCCCTATTACGAGGAGTCGCCGGAAAGCCCGATCGCCACGCCGGAGATCGCCGAGAGCTATCCTCTGGTGCTGACCACGGGGCAGCGCATTCCGTATTTCTTCAACTCCGAGCACCGCCAGATCCGCAACCTGCGGCGGGCCAATCGCGACCCCTCGGCCGAGATTCATCCCGAAACGGCGGCGCGCTTCGGCATCGCGAAGGGCGACTGGATGTGGATCGAGACGCGCCGCGGCCGAATGCGGCAGAAGGCCAGGCTGACAACGGGCATCGATCCCCGCGTCGTCGCGGCCGAGCACGGTTGGTGGTTCCCCGAGGCGCCGGGTCCGGAGTACGGAATCTGGCAGTCGAACGTCAATCTGCTGACCGACAATGGACCGCCCTACGACCCGGCCATGGGCACCTATCAGTTGCGGGCGCTGCTCTGCCGGGTGCAGAAGGCCGACGCCCCCATCTGAGGGCGCCCCCAGGCCGAGCGACGGCCGCGCCTCACTCGCTTCGTTCGACGGCGACGGTGGCGGCCTGGCCGGGGAGGAGCTTCGAGCCGAAAAACACCGGCGATAGCGCGCGAACCAGCGCCTGCGAACTCGCCGCGGCGAAATCCTCGAGCCGAAGCTCGCCGTTGCGCGGGCGGATCCGCTCGAAAGAGGCTCGCGCCTGAGCATCGACCGGCGGTGGGATGGTCGCATCGATCAGCACTTTGGACCCGAAGCGTTGCCAGAGCGGCGTACCCGGCGCGCCGAGCTCGGGCAGGCTCGCATCCATCGCATGGTTGTGCGTGCCGGGTATGACGATGATATCCTTCTGCGGATCGACCCGCGTCGTCAGCGCCCAAAGCAGCTCCGCGGGATTGAATATGTCGACATCGCGATCGACGGCGATGGCGACCTTTGGATGCTGGTACTCGGAGGAAAGCGCCGCCATCAGCAGGTTCTTCGCCTCGCCATAGGCGCGCGGCGTCATCTGAATGGCCAAACCGAAAATGCCGGGCAGCGCCATCACGTTGTGAAGGTTGGGACCGCCCCCGACGTCCATGAGACGGCGAAAGATCTTGGCGCTCATGGGAATCTTGTGAAAGACGCAGCCCTCCATCTCGGAGCCGTTCTGGAGGTTCTTGAAGATCGCGTCGCGGCGGCGCGTCATGTATTGGTACTCGACGACCGGGTTTTCCCCGGTGCCGGTCACATAATAGTCCTGGAATTCCGAAAACGGGCCTTCGGTCTCGCGATAATTCGGCGGGATGTGGCCTTCGAGCACGATCTCCGCGTAAGCCGGGACCTCAAGGTCGACCGTCTCGCACTTCACGAGCGGAACCGGCTGACCGAAGAAGCCTCCGGCGATCTCGAATTCGTCGAGTCCATAGGCCGCCGTCGTGGCCGCCGCTGCGTAATAGAGCGGATAATGGCCGATGAAGATCGCAACCGGCATCGGCTGGTTCTTTGCCTGGTACTTGAGATAGTTCCTCCAGGCGTGACGGGGGTAGAGCAGGATCCCCGACTTGCTCGGCCCTTTGACCTGGAGGCGATGGAAGCTCAAGTTTCGGCGCCCGGTGTCGGGATCCTTGGTCACCATCAGCCCCGATCCGATCACCGGACCGCCGTCTTTCAGTCCGGCGACGTGGACGGGGAGTTGCGTGAGATCGAACTCGCCCTTCCCGAGCTTCATCTCCTTGACCGGTCCATCGCTGACCATCACCGGCGGAATCAAGTTCGCCATGCGCCCGGCGACGAACGGTACGAGTTCGTCGAGAGCGACGCCGAAAGCGAGCGCGGCGTGCCGTATGTTGGCCGGCGCTTGGCCGAGCGACCGCCAGCCGTGCGGCAGCTTCTCGAAGAACAGCGCCTTTTCGCGCGACCGGTAAAGGAGCGCGCCCATCTGGGTCAAGGGATCGACCGGCTTGTCGATGCGAATGAGTTCGCCGGCCGCTTCCAGCTCGGCGATCCAGCTGCGCATGTCTTTTTTCGTCGGTTCGGAAGTCATTGCCGTCTCCTCGTGAACGCGTCGCTGCGCCACGCTTCGTCTGCGCTCGCCGTCGGCTGGTGAAGAACGGGCCTCCGCCCGATCATGGATTCTGCGCCAAACCGGCCGGGCCGCTCTTTTATCCATGTCAAGGTTTGAGTGCAACCTCGCTGGGCCAACTGCGCTGTGGGGTTGAGCTGCGAACGGCGCCGAACTCCGCCCCCGCGGGCCAGACTCGCTCTTGGTGCCGCGCGCCCCTCACCTTGCTTCGAGAAGCTCGCCCGCCGCCGCCTCTGGCCCGGCCGGATAGCGATAGCGCCCGAGCGTCATGATCAGCACGCAGGCGATCGCCAGAAGAACCTCGAACAGCGCGAAGCCGGGCGTGTAGTCGTGCAGCAACTGGAAACACCAGCCGAGGATGCTCGCGCCCACGGCGTTGCCGAGCATCACCGGCGCAAACATGAACCCGTGCAGGGCGCCGAAGAAGCGGATGCCAAAATAGCGGCTGATGATGAACGACATCAGATCGATCTCGGCGCCGATGCCGAGCCCGAGCAGAATGGTTCCGACGACCGGCACGGCCATGCCGGTCGCGAGAATGGCGATTCCCACCATCGGCGAGAGCAGGAAGAGGAGCGCGATATAGGGCGCGAAGATCTTGTCGATGAAATAGCCGGCGACGATGCGACCGCCGATGAGCGCAAGGCCCGCCGCCGAAAGCGCGCCGACTGCTACGGTGGCGGGAATGCCGCGGTCGGTGAGCAGCGAGACGACGTGAATGAGCGAACCGTTGATCGTCGTCGCGGCGAGAAAGAAGGTGAGCGTCATGGCCCAATAGCGCCAAGTGCGGATCGCCTCGGCGAAGCTGATGCCCGGGAGCGCGGCAACCGCGCGGGCGAGATTAGGCCCCGGCACGGCTTCGGGCTTTGCGGGCTCGCGCACGAAGAGCGCAACCGGCAGGAAAGCCAAGACAAAGATCGCGATGCCGAGCCCGACATACCCAATCCGCCAGCCGAAATGTCCGATCAGCGCGTTCGAGAGTTGCGGGATGATCACGGTTCCCAGCCCGACCCCGGCGAGCGCAAGACCGAGCGCGAGGCCACGCTGCCGGTCGAACCATGCGGTGATCACTTTGCAATAGGCGGTGGGGTTCTGCCCCACCGCCGTTACGCCGGAGATTGCAAACAGCAGGAAGAGCACAACGGTTGACGCAGTGAGCAACGACAAGGCCGCGGTCGCGAGGGCGAAGAGCGTGATCGACCACAGCAGCATGGGGCGGACGCCGAGCCGGTCCACGAGCCGGCCGAAGAATGGCGTCACAATCGCCGTTACCACCGACGAAAGGCCGATGGCGGTCGAAATTTCGCCGCGGCCGAAGCCAAACTCCTGCGCCACCGGCTTCAAGAACACGCCGGCCGCAAAGACGTTGATGGAGCCCTGTCCGACAATGAGGCCCAACATCGCGGCGAAAACGATCCACCATCGGTTCCAAGCATGATCCGTCGCAGCCACGGCTTCCTCCAATCGTCGGTCGTTTTCGGCATGTGACATAAACAGCAAGGATTTGCCCATGCCATCCGATCGGCTTTGATCTGGATCAACCTTGGCGAGGCCTCGACCGATCTCGGCGCGACAGGCCAGCGGAATCGACGGGCACCGCAGGAGTCGACGGCGCTCGTGGCCTGCTACTTCGACGCGGCCCGATTGACGACGCCCAGCCAGCGGTCGAGCAGGCGGGGATCGGCCGCCAGCGCCGCACTCGGACCGTGGTGGACGATGCGGCCGCGCTCGAGCACGACGGCTTCGTCGGTGAGCGGCAGGATCTGGCGCGCGTGCTGCTCCACCAGCAGCATCGTCATGCCGCCCGAGCGGATCATGTCGCGAATGGCGCTCAGAAGCTCCTGCACGATGATCGGCGCCAATCCTTCGAGCGGCTCGTCGAGGAGCAGCAGCGCCGGGTTGAGCGCGAGTGCACGGCCGATCGCCAGCATCTGCTGCTCGCCGCCCGAAAGCTGGTTTCCGAAATTGTGCCGCAGTTCGTGGAGCCGCGGGAAGAGTTCGAACACCCGCTGCAGCGTCCACGGGCCCGGCCGCGCCACGGCGCTCACGTTCTCCTCGACCGTGAGAGACGGGAAGATGTCCCGCTCCTGCGGAACCCAGCCGAGTCCGGCGGCGGCGCGGCGATGGCTCGGCGCGCGCGTGATGTCGGTGCCGCGAAACACGATACGACCGCCATGAATCCGCGTGGCGCCCATGAGGGTCGCGACCAGGGTCGTCTTGCCCATGCCGTTGCGGCCGAGCACGGCGAGCGCGCAGCCCTCGGATAGCCCGAGCGAGATGTCGGACAGCACGACGGCCTGGCCGTAACCGGAGGACAGATCTTCGATGCGCAAGAGCTCAGCCATCCTGGGCCTCGCCCAAATAGACTTCGCGCACGCGCGGGTCGGCGGAAATCTGCGCGGGCGACCCTTCGACCAGAATCGAACCGCCCACCAGCACGGTGATGCGCTCGGCGAAGCGGAACACCAGATCCATGTCGTGCTCGATCAACAGAACGGTGACGGTGCGCGGCAGCTCGGCAAGGGTGGCGAAGAGTTCCGCGCTCTCGCTTTCGGGAACGCCCGCCGCCGGCTCGTCGAGCAGCAGCACGCTCGGCTCGAGTGCGAGGGCGAGCCCGATCTCAAGCAGGCGTTGTCGGCCGTAGGGCAGATTGCGCGTCTGCTCATGGGCGCAGTCGAGGAGCCCCAACCGATCCAAGAGCGCCGCCGCTTCCTCGATCGCCGCGCCATGACTGGCGAGGCTCCGCCACCAGCGCCTGGTGGCGCCCTGTCGTTGAGCGATCGCAAGCGTTGTCGCTTCGAGCGGCGACATGCCGGGGAAGAGCTGATTGACCTGAAAGGTGCGCACGAGGCCGCGCGCGACGCGGCGGTGCTGGGGCTCGCCGGTGATATCGACGTCATCCAGAATGACCCGCCCGCCGGTGGGAGCGAGGACGCCGGTCAGCAGATTGACGAGTGTCGTCTTGCCGGCGCCGTTCGGACCGATGAGTGCCTGCCGCACGCCGCGTTCGATGGCAAGGCTGATCTTGTTGGCGACGGTCAGCCGGCCGAAGCGCATCAACAAGTCCCGGGTTTCGAGAGTCGCAGTCATGCTCATGCTCCGCGCGCGCCTGAAGCGGCGCCCACGATCCGGCGCAGGACGGAAGCTATCCGGAAAACCAGCCCGAGGATGCCGCCGCGGGCGAAGAACACCAGCGCGATGAACGCGATCCCCATCCAGAACTGCCAATATTGGGGCGTGAACCCCGAGAGCAGATATTGGGCGACGATGAGCGCCAACGCACCGACGATGCCGCCATAAAGCGTGCCCGCGCCGCCCAGAACCACGACGAGCAGCGCCTCGGCGGATCGATCGAACGAGAGCACGTCGAGCGAGACGAACTGCGTCGTCTCGGTCAAGAGCGCTCCCGCGATGCCGGCGAATATCGCCCCGATCGTGTAGGCCGCAACCAGACGCCGCGCGACCGGCGTACCGAGCGCAGGCATGCGCCGCTCGTTCTCGCGGATGCCGCGCAAGGCAAGGCCGAACGGCGAATGAACGATGCGGCGGATGATCAGGAAGGACAGGAACAGCACGATGATGCTGTAGCAATACGCGGTGCGGCCGTAGAGATCGAAGCGCCAGACGCCGAGGAGCGGCCAAACCTCGACCCCTTGCAGTCCGTCGGCACCGCCGGTGAGCCACCGCATCTTGTTGGCGAGTTCGTAGAGCATGAGAGAGATTCCGAGCGTCACCATGAGCCGGGTCAGATCCGAGCCCCGCAGCACCAGGAAACTGGTGGCGAAGCCCAGCACGCCCGCGGCCAATCCGCCGAGCGCCAATCCGCTCAGCGGCTCGCCCCAGCCTTGCTGAGCGAGAATCCCGGCCGTGTAGCCGCCCAGTCCGAAGAAGGCCGCATGCCCGAGGGAGATCACGCCGGCATAGCCGAGAATGAGATCGAGCGAGATCGCGAACAGTCCCATGACCGCGATCTGGCTGAACAGCACGAGTTGCCGCGGCAGCAGGAAGTAAAGGAGGACCGGGGCAATCCAGAAGACGGTCTCGGTGCGCCGCCATGCCGCTAGGCTTCGCAGATGCGCGACCTCGGCATGATAGCGTGGCGGAGCCCCGTTCGGAGCGAAACTTGCCGCTCTCATGCCGTGCCTCTCGTCTCGAGGCTCGGTCAACGGACGACGGGCCGGCCGAACAGCCCCTGGGGTCGCCAGATGAGCACGACGACCATGACGGTGTAGATGATGAAGGCGCCGACCTCGGAAATATAATATTTCCCCGCCACGTCGCAGATGCCGAGAACCAGCGAGGCGACGAGCGGCCCGCCCAGGGTTCCCGCGCCGCCGACCGCGACGACGATCAGGAAATAGACCATGAACTTGACCGGGAAGGTGGGGTCGAGGTCGAGGATCTCGATGCCGAGCGCCCCGGCGAGGCCGGCAAGGCCGGACCCGACGGCGAAGGTGATCGCGAACAGGTGGTCGACATCGACGCCCATGCCGCGTGCGGTGCGGGCGTTGTCGACCGAGGCGCGCAGCCGGCTGCCGAAGCGCGTGCGTGTCAGCACGACGTGAAGCAGCAGCGCGATGGACCCGCAGACGCCGATCAGAAACAATCGATAGATGCCGACGTCGAATCCCGCGAAGACGTGAAACTGCCCGCTGAGGTAGGGCGGGAGTTGGATGATCTGGTGCTGCGCTCCCATGAAATAGGAGGCCATGGCCATGGACACGAAGACGATGCCGATCGTAAAGAGCACTTGGTCCAAGGGGCTCGCGCCGTAAAGCCGGGCATAGAGCGTGCGTTCCAAAACCACGCCCACGACGGCCGGGATCAAGAACGCCGCGGGCAGGCACCACAGCAGCGGCACGCCCCAGCCTTTCAACAGCACGACGGCAACATAGCCGCCCAGCATGGCGAAGGAGCCATGCGCGAGATTGACGAAGTTCATGATGCCGAGCGTGACCGAGAGCCCAAGCGCCAGCAGGAAAAGGAGCGCCCCCGTTGCGATGCCATCGAACAGGACGGTCAGCACGAAACGCTCCCGCGCCGCGGCCGATGCCGCGCGGGGCGGAGGCGGCCGGGCGGGCGGATTCTATTTGCCGTCGGGGTGCACGGCCGCGACGCGGTCGAATTCGACATTGTAGAGGTGTCCGTTCACACGCTCGACCTTGCGCAA
>DATNIT010000151.1:0-31217 GCA_035604335.1 Allostellaceae bacterium
CGAGGTTGAAGGTCGGGCCGCCGGAATTCCCGCTGTTGAGCGGCGCGTCAATTTGCAGAAAATCGTCAAAAGGCCCGGCGTGGATATCGCGTCCGCGCGCCGAGACGATGCCGGCGCTGACGGTGCCGCCGAGACCGAAGGGATTGCCAACCGCGAGGATCCAATCGCCGACCTGGGCGGTATCGCTATTCCCCCATGTGACGGAAGGAACCGGCCGGCCTGCATCGATCTTCAGAAGCGCGAGATCACTCACCTCGTCCTGCCCCACGATCTTCGCGGAATATCGGCTGTTGTCCTGAAGAACAATCGACACTCGCTCGGCGCCGGCGATGACGTGGGTATCGGTGACCACATAGCCCTCGGCGTCAATGATGAAGCCGGACCCCAACGCGGTGCGGCTTGCCACGGAGCCCTGATGGTTTGGTCTGCCGAGGGGTGCCTGCTCCCCGAAGAAGCGCCTTAGGAATTCCTCGAGCGGTGCCTGGGAACCTGGACCGAAATCCGGGGCGCCCTCTTCGTTGTCTTTGTCCTGATCTTCGTCGAGCGAGCGCGATGACCGCGTCGCCGAGATGTTGACAACGGCCGGAAGCACATTCCGGACAATCTCGGCAAAGCTTGGCAAATACGCGGCGGAGGTCTGCGGCTGCTGCGTCGCAGGCGCAGGATCTGCCACGCCATTACGCTGTGCACATGCGATCGGCGCAAGGCAGAGGCAAAGGGCGAAGGCCAGTAGGAAGAACGGGCGGCCGCGCGGAGGCGGCTGCGATGAATGAGCGACATCTGTGCTCATGGATGCGTCTAGGCCCGTGACTCTGCTGCCGTCGTGGCACAGTTACCCATCGCGATCGGCCATCGTCAGCTGGAGCAGCTTCCCGGCTTCCGCTAAGTGGGCCGTCGTTTCCTTCTGCGCGGAGTCGCATTGGCAATGGAAGACTTCCCCGACGTTATTGCGGTTGCCCAGCGCCCGCCAAGTTCCCAAATTCTGATTGAACCTCGCCAGAGTGAAGAGGCTTAATTCGCGGCCGTACTCAAAGATATCGCGTGTCCATTGCTCAAGGCCTCGATGCTCGATTTCCAAAGCCGTTTCGTAACGAAGTCCTGCTTCGGCATGTGCTTGAGCCTGCGAACTGCTCCGCTTCGCCAATTGGGACATGAGCACGCTCCCTCTTACACCAAAAACTATGCCACCTCCGCGAGCGCGAGGAATTGATCCAGGTCAATCACCGCAACGCCTTTCACAAGACGCAGTGCGATGGGTGCGCCGTTGATCTGTGTCAAAGCGCGATGGCCGGTGAGATGCATTATCACGCGTCTAATCCAATTCGCCGGGCACGTGTGATGCCGTATAACCAGGTTCTCTTCCGTTCCGCCACTCGCGAAAAGATCCTGCGCGGTGCGGCACAGCTTGCGGATGCGGTGCCCGTGACCCTCGGCCCATGTTCCAAGGCCGTACTCATTCGGAAGAAATGGGGCGCGCCGATCGTCTGCGATGACGGCGTCACCATCGCCAAGGAATTCGAACCCAATCACCCGGAAGACAATCTCGGCGCGCAGATGATGCGCCAGGCAGCCGAAAGGACCGGCGATGTCGTGGGCGACGCCAACAGCACAGCCGCGATCCTGGCACATGCGATCTTTGCTGACGGCGTCCGCAGCGTCGTCGCGCTGGCGAGCGCGATCGACCTCAAGCGCGGGCTCGACCGCGCGACCAAGGCCGCCATCGATTCGCTGCGAAAAATGCCGCGTCCGGTTGCGACGCGCAAGGAGAAGGCGCAGGTGGTGCCGATCTCCGCGCACAACGATCCGACCATCGGTGAACCCGTCGCCGACGCGATGGAGAAGGTGGGCGCAGATGGCATGATCCGCGTCGGAGCGCCCGCTGAGGCGGAGTCGAAAGCCGAGAAGGAGACGCTCGACGACGCCTCAGCGCGACCAGGGCGGACGTCGCGGAAGGGATCGTCCCCGATAGCAGGTTGGGATTGCTCCGCTGCATCGGGGCCGTCACACGGCAGGAAGCGAATTGCGAAGGCGATGAAAGAACGGGGGTTCAGGTGCTGAAGCGCGCGCTTGAATCTCCGACCCGTCAGATCGCCGAGGATTCGGCTGTGGATGCCTGGTGGTCATCGCCGGCATGCTGACCGGGGACGGCGATCTGGGGTTCGGCGCGGCTTGGAAGGCGTATGTCGATCTGGTCGGGGCCGGTATGATAGACCCTACCAAGGTCCTACGGGTCGCTCTCGAAAACGCCGTATCCGTCGCGAGCGTTCTCCTCCTCACGGAGGCTACCATGACCGAGATCGCGGACGAAAAGAAAGACTAGGCGGCAGAACCTGAATACGGAATGTACGGGGCTTCGCGGAACATTGGAGAATGTGATGGCAACTCTTCCGCTCGCACTGTTTGCTCTCGCCGGGACGGATGATTACGCCAAGCGCATTGCGATGCAGCTTGAGACGCCACTCTCCGCCATCGAGGAGCGCAACTTCGAAGACGGCGAGCACAAAATACGCCCTCTCGTGTCGGTCGAGGGCGCTGACGCTTACGTCATTCACGCGCTCTACGGTGACAAAACACAAACCGTGAACGACAAGTTGTGCCGGCTGCTCTTTTTCATCGGCACTTTGAAGGACCATGGCGCCGCGCGCGTCACGGCGGTGACGCCCTATCTTTGCTACGCGCGCAAAGACCGCAGGACTCAGCCCTACGATCCGGTGACGTCCCGTTACGTCGCGGCCTTGTTCGAAGCCGTGGGGACAGATCGGGTTATGGCTCTTCAAGTCCATAACGATGCCGCCTTTGAGAACGCCTTCCGCCGCCCGACGCAACACATCGAGACTGCCGAGCTTTTTGCCGAACACTTCGCGCCGATGGCAAGACGTGAGAAGGTCGTTGCCGTCTCTCCCGACGCGGGCGGCGTCAAGAGGGTCGAGCTGTTCCGCCGTGCGCTCGAACGCAAGTCCTCGCGTCCGGTCGATAACGCCTTCGTGGAAAAATATCGTAGCGGAGGCGTCGTGACGGGCGGCGCGCTGGTCGGGGGTGTCGAGGGCAGGACAGCGATCATTCTCGACGATCTCATCAGCACCGGCAACACGCTCCTTCGCGCCGCCAGAGCCTGCCGCACCGCCGGGGCAAGTCATGTGTTCGGTGCCGCCGCCCATGGCCTCTTTACCGGCGGCGCAGCGGAGCTTTTCGCGAGCAGCGATTTCGACGGTCTCGTCATCGCCGACACGGTTCCACTGCCCGAGACGATTCCACCAGCAGTCCGCGATCGAGTGCAGATGCTGGACTCCACGGCATTGGTCGCTACGGCGATTGGCAGGGCGCGTGGGGCAAGATGAACCGTCCCGAGCGGCCACAGGCGAAAGAGGCTGATGCCATGGTCGGTAGAAGTATTGGCGAATTGACGGAGTCGGTGCGAATCCCACCGCTCGGTCTCGATGGGACGCTCGGTCTTCCACCAGGCCGGGCTTCTGGATTGGTTCTTTTTGCCCATGGCAGCGGCAGCAGTCGCTTCAGTCCACGCAATACCTACGTCGCGGGCGCGCTCCGGCAGGCAGGTCTTGCGACGTTGCTTTTCGATCTGCTCAGCGAGAGCGAGGCGGCGGATCGCGCCAACGTTTTCGACATCGACCTGCTTGGCGGGCGGCTGCTCGCCGCCACCGTTTGGGCCCAAGCCAGCGAAACGACCCGGTCGCTGCCCGTCGGATATTTTGGCGCCAGCACCGGGGCGGCGGCCGCGCTTTTTGCCGCCGCACGGCTCGGCGAGACCATCGGGGCGGTCGTGTCCCGCGGCGGCCGGCCGGATCTGGCCGGCGACTCACTGCCGCTGGTCAAGGCGCCAACTTTGCTGATCGTCGGTGGCGACGATACCGAAGTTCTCGCCCTCAACCGGGCGGCGCTCCGCGCCTTGCAGTGCGAGGGCGTGATGGAGGTGGCGCCCGGGGCGACCCATCTCTTCGAGGAGCCGGGCACACTCGAGGCGGTGGTTGAGCTCGCGCGCCGCTGGTTCCTCGTTCATTTGGTCACTCGCGCGCGGAGGTGAGTGGATGGTGTTCGCGGATCGCCGGGATGCGGGGCAACGGCTTGCGGTCGAACTCTTACGGTTCAAGAACCAGGCACCGGTGGTACTGGCCTTGCCGCGCGGCGGCGTGCCGGTCGGCTTCGAGATCGCGACCAGGCTCGAGGCCCCCCTCGACGTGGTGCTCGTGCGCAAGATCGGTCATCCTCTGTCGCCGGAACTTGCCGTCGGCGCCGTCGCGGACGGCGACAGGCCGGAGAGATTCATCGACGAGAGCGCGGTTGCCGGCCTCGACGTTCCGCGGGCTTATCTCGACGCTGAGATCAACCGGCAGCTACATGAGATCGAACATCGCCACGACCTCTATTTCAAAGACCGGCAACCGGTCGATATTCGGGAGCATACGGCCATCGTGGTCGATGACGGGATCGCCACCGGTGCGACCATGCGCGCAGCGCTCCGAGCCACCCGCAGACGGTCGCCCGCGACGCTCGTGTTGGCCGTTCCGGTCGCGCCCGCGAGCGTCCTTGCTGCCCTGCGTTCAGAGGTGGACGAAATCGTCTGTCTGTCATCGCAGGAAGACTTCGGCGCCGTCGGCCTATTCTATGCCGATTTCGGGCAGGTCGAGGACGATGTGGTCATCGACCTGCTGGACCGCGCAGCGGCACGAGTGCGCCCGCCGCACCCCACGAGCCCGCGCACCGCCGACTAGCAAGTCGGAGAATAGAGAGGCTGACGGGTGATGGACAGCCCCATGACCGGCGCAGACAATCCATCGCCGGGCCGCCATCCGGGATTCGGGCTCGACGTCACCACCATTGGCGGCCGATCGATCACCGTCCGGACGTCCTACTGTTTTGAAAAGTCGTTCTGCCGGTTGGTGCACTTCGAGCGAGAAACACAGTGCGCCGACCCTGCGGTGCTGGTCGTTGCGCCACTTTCCGGGCACTTCGCCATGCTGCTGCGCGACATGCTCGCTGCGCTGATGCCCGAGCACGATCTTTACCTGATGGATTGGGTCGATGCCCGCGAGGTGTCGGTCGACGAAGGCGATTTCGGGATGGAAGACGACATCGCCTACATCATCGAATGCGTCGGTCAGCTAAACGGCGATGTCCATCTCATCGGCATGTGCCAGTCGGCAATGCCCGCCCTGGCAGCCACGGCGCTGCTGGCATCGCGCGGCGGGTCTGTTCCCCGGACGCTCACGCTCTTCGGCGGCATGATCGATCCCCGCATCAACCCGACGCGAATCGACCGCCTTACGGCAAATCTGTCGCTTTCGTGGGCGGAATACGCCATGGCAACCGTGCCTCCTCCCTATCCCGGCGAGGGACGCAGAGTCTATCCCGCAAGCGCTCAGCAAGCGGCTTTGATCGCATATCTCATACGGCATTTCGCAAGCGGCGGAGAGCTCCTCCGAAAGTTGCTGGAGGACGACGGCGAGGACGTCAAACACTACCCGTTTCTGCGCCTTTACCTGTCCGTGATGGACTTGCCGGCGCAATTCTTTCTCGACACGATTCGGTTGGTCTTTCACGATGTCGCGCTGCCGCTCGGACGCCTGAGCTGGCGCGGGATCGCGGTGGAACCCGCGTCCGTGACACGGACCGCGTTGATGACCGTGGAAGGCGAATTCGACGACATATCCGGACTGG
Organism: Allostellaceae bacterium; assembly: GCA_035604335.1. GTDB lineage: Bacteria > Pseudomonadota > Alphaproteobacteria > ATCC43930 > CGMCC-115725 > DASZHJ01. The sequence goes on from DATNIT010000151.1 coordinate 5,677, forward strand.
GGCAGACGCGCGTTGCGCATGAGCTTTGCCGAAATATCCCCGATCACCGGCGGCGCCATCATCTGCAGGCCGGGGTAGGCCATTTCGGCCTATTTCATGGATCGGTCTGGCGCACAGCAATCATGCCGCGAGTGAGAGCTTTCATCCGCGAGATGGCGTGATGTCGATTCGCCGGAATGGTTGCGGGTTCCGCGCCGCGTGCGACGGCGTGCCAACCGTCCGTGCCGGCGGCGCCGTCAGCCTGAAGGTTCCGGGCCGAGCCCAGCCACAGGCCGACGAAAGGCACTGACGCCTCGGTAGCTGCCGCAATGATGGTCTGGCGTTCCCCGGCGCGCACAAAATCAGCATCGACGATCGCGGTAAATCCTGCCCTCACCGTTTGCGCCGCCTCGGCCGCCAAATGCGCATAAACGCGTTCGGTCGTCTTGCCATCATAGGCCGTGGCCTGGAGCCGCGCGCCGGGCGACAGATCTAGCAGTTTCCTCCGTGCCACCTCGCTGCGCAAGACGCGGGCGCCAGGCGCCGGTTGAAAGCTGGCCGCGAGTTCGTAGGCGACCGATGTTTTGATGCTGCCCGCGACGCCGCCGATCGCGATCAGCCGGCCTGGCGCATCGGCAAGCAGCGATTCCGCCAGCGCCAGATACGACAGCGCGCCTGCCGCACGCGGCCGTGCGTCGTCGGGGCGGGCGCTTCGTTGCGCCGCACCGGCCAAGGCGTAGGCACGGGTCGCGGCGCGAACCGACAGCATCAGCGGGAGGGCCGCGAGCCCGTCGGTGTCCCCTGTCGTGTCGAGGTACTGGTTGAAAAGGATATTGGCCAGGATCTCCAGCCCGCGATGATGCAGGTCCGTCAGCAGAAACGCCACGTCGAACAACACATCGATGCAGGAGACTTGATCATCGAATTCAATTGCGTCGAACAGCGTCGGGCGACCGTCGAGCAGGCAGATATTGGCGAGCCGCAGATCGCCATGGCAGCGCCGCACCCTCCCTTCGCCACGACGGCGGTCGAGCAGTGGCGCCACCCGCTCGAGGACCTCGAGCGACGCCTTGTGCAACGTGGCAACGGCATCGTGACCGATGACGGCTTCCACCGTCTGCTGGTCACAGCGGTTGAGCTCGATGGCGGCGCGCAGACCGTCAGCGCCGCCATGCCCCGGGGTCCGTTCCGCCGCTTCGTGAAACCGCGCGATCTCGTCGGCAAGGACAGCAATCACGTTCGGCGTCAGGCAGCCCGCGTCGGCGAGGTGATCGAACAAGTCGGCCTGGTCGAAGCGGCGCATGGCGACAACCCAATCCATGACCGTGCCATCGCCGTCGAAGGCGAGTTCCCCATTTGGCTTCCGGCAAATCGCATGGACCCCGAGATAGAGCTCGGGTGCGGTGCGGCGATTGAGCCATAGTTCAGCGCGGCAGGCCGCCTCGCGCTGTTGGACAGTGGTGTAATCGAGGGCAGAAAAGGCGACGGGGCGCTTCAGCTTGTAGGCGCGATCGCCGACGAGAAAGATAACCGAACCATGCGTCTCGATGCGCTCGACCTCCGCTCCGGGCAATCCGCAATTGGCACCATTCGACAGGAACGCGATGGTCTCGTCCTGGCTCGTCATGGCATGAGGATCCTAAGACTTGCGTCGACAAGCCGTTCGCCTTGACGGCGCTGCGAAACGACGATCGATCCAATCATTCGGTTGATACCTGGTCCTTGAGATGGATCAAGGGACGCCGCCGGCCGGCGCGGTAGACTTTTCATTGAAGCGCGAAGGATTCCAGGCGATGAATATTATCGACGCCCTTTATCACCGTCGTGCCGTCCGCGATTACGTCGATGCGCCAGTGGATGAAGAATCGCTCCGGTTCGTCATTGCCGCTGCAATCCATGCCCCCAATGCCATGAATAGGCAACCCTGGTCGTTCGTGGCGGTCACGGATCGTACCTTACTTAATCGATGCTCGAATGCGGCGAAGGCTCATTGCCTTGCCTCCCTCTCGGCCAACCCGCATCTTGCCGGATATCGGGAACACTTGGCGTCGCCGGCGTTCAACGTCTTCTACAACGCGCCCGCGCTGATCGTTATCTGCGCTACCGAGCCGGACCCTATGGCGCAGCAAGATTGCTGTCTCGCTGCGGAGAATTTGATGTTGGCTGCCTGCGAACGCTCGCTGGGCACGTGCTGGATCGGGTTCGCCGAATCCTGGCTCAATCAGCCGAAGGGGAAAGATGAGCTTAAGATCCCGGCCAACCATATCGCCGTCGCACCGATCATCATTGGGCATCCGCACGGCGACCACCCCGCACCGCCGCGCCGGGCGCCGCACATCACGTGGATCGAGGGATGAACCGACCAGTGCGGGGACGCCTCTCTCGATGACGAAGCGCTTTGCCCGGCTGTCGCCATGAGCCTTTGACGTCGCAGGAACCCACAACCCGGAGATTCGTCATGCTGACCATACCAATCGACAGGATCACTATTCTTCTCGAGCAGGCGTCGGGCGTCGGGATCACACCGGATGATGACGCGTCCGGAAGCGCAAGCGACGATGTGGAAGCTACTCTTCCCGACACGCCGGCCTTACGTGCGCTCATGGCGATGCTCGACGAACTGACGCCCGAGGAGGTCTACGATCTGCTGGCGGTTGCAGACATCGGCGACAGCGACGATGCCGAGGCTTCTTGGAATCCGGCGCTTGAGCGGGCACAATCCGTCGCTGCGGAAGAAGCAGTTGCCGAGCTCGTGCGCGTGCTTGTTCTGACCGATGCCATCGAGAATGGTCTTGACCGCCTCGGCTACGCATTAGACGACGATGGCGACGCCGAAGGCCCCGATGAAGATGAGGATGGCGAAGCAGATGGAGGCGAATCGGCGGCGGAAGCCTAGCCGCTCTTTGAGGAGTCGCGGCCCAACGTGTCTGGTGGCGCCGATCTTCTGGGGGCGTGGATGATCGACGCGCCTAACGGGCTTCTCACGGATCTCTACCAGCTTGCCATGCTGCAGGGCTATCGCGAGTACGGTTTGGAGAAGACCGCCGTGTTCGAGCTCTTTGTCCGCAAGCTTCCGCCGCGACGTGGCTTTCTCATGGCCGCCGGGCTCGAACAGGCGTTGGCGTTTCTGGAGACGCTGCGCTTCGACGCCGCGGCGCTGGACTACCTCCGCGGCTCGCGCCGGTTTCCGGACGGGTTTCTCGATTGGCTTGCGGCGTTGCGGTTCACAGGCGACGTCGATGCCATGCCCGAGGGCACGATTTTTTTCCCCGACGAACCCATCATCCGTGTCACCGCGCCGCTGCCGGAGGCCCAGCTCGTCGAGACCAGGCTCCTCAATTTGCTGCATTTCGAGACTGTCGTGGCCTCGAAAGCCGCCCGCATGGTGCTGGCCGCGCCCGGGAAACTGCTGGTGGATTTCGGGCTCCGGCGTGCCCATGGGGCGGAGGCCGGGCTGTTGGCGGCGCGAGCGAGCTACATCGCCGGGTTCGCCGGCACTGCGACCATGTTGGCTGAGCAGCAGTTCGGCATTCCGCTTTACGGGACCATGGCGCATTCCTTTATCGAGGCCCATGACAGCGAGGTCGTTGCCTTCGAGCATTTTGCGCGGTCGCGGCCGCAGGGAATCGTTCTGCTGATCGATACCTACGATACCGAACAAGCGGCGGAAAACGCGGTGGGACTTGCCAAACGCCTGGCCAATGACGGCATTTTCATTCGCGGCGTTCGCCTCGACAGCGGCGATCTGGCCGCTCACGCGCGGCGCGTGAGGGCCATCCTGGATGCTGGTGGCCTCACGGAGGCAATCATCTTCGCGAGCGGCGGACTCGACGAGGATCAGCTTGCCGTCTTTACCCGGGACGACGTGCCCATCGATGGCTTTGGTGTCGGGACAAGCCTCGCAACCTCCTCCGACGCACCGGCGCTCGACTGTGCTTACAAACTTCAGGAATATGACGGGATTCCGCGCCGCAAGCTGTCCGCCGGCAAGGCCAATTGGCCCGGGCGCAAGCAGGTCTGGCGCCGGTCCGACGAAAACGGAACAATGGCCGGCGACCTCGTGGCGCCGGCGGACGAGCATCACGACGGTGTTCAGCTCCTCGTGCCAGTCATGCGCGGCGGTCACCGCATCGCCGCGCCGCCGCTCGCCGACATTCGTCGTCACGCGGCATCCGCGTTGCGCCAGTTGCCGCCCGCGCTCGCCGCGCTTGGGACAATGCCCTACCCCGTCGCCATCAGCGACAGCCTTCGGCGTCTCGCCGATGATTGCGACCGCCGCATCGTCGCGGCCCAAGCCGCACCGTAATCCGTTCACCCGTAGCGTCGCCGAGCGATCTGAGGATGGCCTACCGGTAGAGTAGATATTCGGCGCGCAATCATCGCATCCTAGACTTCAGCCTGATCGTCTCGCCATCATTGACGAACTTGCCGTATCCACGATGTGGGCATGTGAACGAAGCGGCATTCTATATTCTCGATGGCGCCGGCTACGAGATCCACGATGGCGTTCGCTATGACTGGGAGGCAGGCGACGTCATCGACATCCCGCCCTGCACGATTCATCAGCATTTCCACGCCGATCCGGCCCGTCCGGCCCGGCTCATCTCGTGCATCAACCGCATTTACAAGATCGGCGTCTTGAACGATCTCGAGCAAATTGAGAATGCGCCGGAATATGACCCCGGCGTGCTGCCGACGGCCGAGTTGGTAAGGAAATACCTCACGTTCTCGGCTAAGACGCGAGCCTGACGCGCGCTCGCGCGAAATGAGTCGTCGCATCTGTGATTGCCGCAAATCAAATCCGGCCAGATCGAAGATGGAGTCCGCGCCAGATCGGCAGGCGGAGACTGCTCGGCGGCCGGCGAGTATGCTTCGATCGCAACGTCGACCCCGTGACCCCTTCGCGGGACGGGATTTGTTGCGGTGAGCCTCCTGTGATAGCGTCATTGCCGAATCGCAAGGCGGCAAGGTCATTCGCCATGAAGGCAGCGCTTTTCGTCACGTCCCGGTACGCCGGACCCGCGTCCCAGACGGAATGGCCGGTGCCGTGCGATACCTATTCGACGGAGCGGGCCGAGCGCTCGATGCAGCGGACTCTCGAGCAGTTCCGCATGGGCGACGAATTCGGCTTCGACTGGGTGACCTGCGCCGAGCACCATTTCGCGCCCATGTCGATGACGCCAAATCCCATGGTCATGGCGGCCGCGCTCGTGAACGTGGTGAAGCGGGCGAAGATCGCCATCCTCGGCCCCGACATCCCGATCCTCAATCCGGTCCGCGTTGCCGAAGAGCTGGCGATGGTCGACACGCTCTCGGGCGGCCGAGTGATCGTCGGGCTGATGCGCGGCTCGGCCAATGAATACGTCACCTACAACATCAATCCGTCGGAATCCCGCGCCCGGTTCGAGGAAGCCTTTCACATCATCAAGATGGCCTGGACCGAGCCGCAGCCCTTCGCGTGGCAGGGGCGCTATTTCGAGTTCCGCAGCATCTGCATCTGGCCGCGCCCGCAGCAGCAGCCGCATCCGCCGATCTACATGTCGACCGCGAGCCCCGAGGCCGGGGAATTCGCGGCCAAGAACCATCTCGGCGCGGGCTTCGCCTTCACCACCCTGCAAATCGCGACCCAGGCGGCGCGCCGCTATCGCGAGTATTGCGGTGTCTATGGCTGGGAGCCGACGCCGGAGCACGTCATCTACCGCCTCGGCATGCACATGGCGGAAAGCGACGAGCAGGCGATCGAGGATCTGACCTCGGTGGGCGGCGGACAGCCCGCGGTCGGATTGAGCATGCGCAACAAGGCCGTCGAATCGGCGGTCGCGGCGAGCGGCTATTATGGCCGCGACATCGAGACGCAGCGCGCGCGGCTCCAGTCGCGCGGCGAGGTCGCCTCGCGGATCGAGAAGGGACAGGTCCTGGTCGGCACGCCGGAAACCGTGCTGAAGCAGGTGAAGCGCATCCGCGACGAGCTCGGCGCGGGCGTCCTCGATCTCAGCCTGGCCGCGCAACTGGGCGACAAGACGCTGCGATCGATCGAGCTTTTCGGCACCAAGGTGCTGCCGCGCATGCACGAGCTTTGAGAGGCGAGGGGAAACGGTGTCGTCGGAGCAAGCCATTATCAACGAAGCCGGGAGCGCGGCGCGGTTCTCGCGCAAGTCGGTAGACATCGACGGGATCGGTCTGCGCTATCGCGAAGCGGGAGCGGGCGCGCCGCTCGTCTGCCTCCATGGCGGGGGCGGGCTGCGTCTTTCGCGCGCGCACGGGATTCTGGCCGAACACCATCGCGTGATCGCCCTCGCGATTCCGGGCTTCGGCGAAACCCCCGCTGACCCGCGCCTCGCGACGCTCGCCGATTTCGCGACGCTACTGAACCGCGCCGTCGCAGCGCTGGGCCTCGAGCGCTACAGCCTGATGGGCCACGGCCTGGGCGCGGGGCTGGCGCTGGCGATGGCGCTGGCGCGGCCGGACCCGGTCGACGCGATCGTGCTCATCGCGCCGGTGGCGATCCGGCCGACGCGGCCGGCAGGCGGCAAGGTCGGAAGCGACATGCTCTACGTGCATCCGGAGCGCCACGGCGCGGCGGAGCCGTTGCCCGCTTCGGTCGCGGCGCTCCAGGCCGAGACGGCGTCATTGCTCTTCCGCGCCTTCGAGGACGAGGCGTTCGAGGCCGGGCTCAAGGCGCTGCAGGTCCCGGTCCTGTCGCTCTTCGGGACGGTGGACCGAGTCACGCCGACCGACCTCGCGCGGCTCTACCGCACCGCGCTGCCCAGCAGCTACATCGCGATGGTCTATGACGCGGCGCACGCGATCGACGCGGAGCGGCCGGAGGCCGTCGCCTCGATCGCCGCCGACTTCCTCGCGCGCCGAGAGCGCTTCATCGTCAGCAGCGACATCGGACTGATCAACCCCTGAGGACAACGCTCATGGTCGAGACAGCCTTGAAGGCCGTGATCGGCAAGCCCGGCGAGCCCCCCGCGCTGTCGCTCAAGGAGCGCGACCGCCGATACCGGCAGGTGCGCGCGGCGCTGGCCGAGCGCCACATCGACGCGCTGATCGTGACGGGGACCGACCTGCTCTATCTCAGCGGCGGCGTCTCGGGCGAGGAATTTGGGCTCCTGCCCACCGACGAGAACGAGGCCTTCGAGGCCGTCATCGCCTGGCGCTGGCTGGTCGACGTGCCGGCGCAAGTCCTGATCGATTCCCAGGAATGGGTAAAGCGCGTACGTTCGGGGCGGAACGCGGTCGTCCTGGCCGAGCGCTTGAGCGAGCTTCGCCTCGAGCGCGGCACCATCGGGTATTCTGGACCCTTCACCTACGCCGATCTCATCGGCTTGAAGAAGGTGCATCCGGCGCTCACGCTGGTCGATGCGTCGGACATCCTGGCCAATGCCCGCACGATCAAGAGCGCCGAAGAGATCGCGCTCATCGACCGCGCCAACCTCATCTTCGACGCCGCCGTAAGCCGCGTTCGCGAGACCGCCCGCCCCGGCATGCTCGGCCGCGAGGTCGTCCAGATCGGCCTCCAGGCGATGTGGGATGCGGGCGGCGATCTCGATTCGAGCTTCCTGCTGAATTTCGGTGCGGCGCCGGTCCAGAGCCCGGTCTGGGCCGATATCACCTTGAGCCAGCCTATCAAGGCCGGCGACATCGCCACGCTGACCGCGCATTCGCGCTTTCACCACTATTCCGGCCATTCCGACCAGGAAATCGCGATCGGCAGTCCGAAGCCCCGTCACGAGCGGATGTTCGCGGCCGTGAAGCAAGTGCGCGCCGCCGTGCTGAGGCGCGTTCACCCGGCGACGACGATGCGCGAGGTTTTCAGTCTCTACGAGGCGGCGTGCCGGGAGGCAGGATATACCCCGTCGGCGCATTCGCAGATCCATCAATACGGTATCAACGTTCCGGAGTTTCCCGGCCCCGGGTTCCGCATCCCCGACAATGAGGCCAACCGGGGCCTCGGCGGCGGCGGCAATTATCGGCTGAGCAAAGGCATGATCTTCAGCATCTCGCCGACGCTCATCGATGCGGAATCGGGCGAGACACTCCTCGGCGGCAACACGCTCGTTGTCAGCGACGAGGGGTATCGCGAACTCGGCAGCCGGGGCGTCGAGCTTCTGGTTGCGGGCTAGGGCTTCGCCCTTGACCGGTCCCGGCCTTTGGATCACCGTCAGAGACACGACGAAAGGAGGACGCAATGGATACGATCCGGCACGAGACCGAGGGAGCGCACGCGCTTTCGGTCGGCGAGCGTGACCGCCGCTATGGGCTGATCCGCGGCGCGATGCGGGACCGGGGCATCGATGCGCTGATCGTCGCCGGAACCAACCTGCTCTATCTGAGCGGCGGCCTGCCGGGCGAAATGTTGGGGCTACTACCGGCCGCGCCGGGCGAGGAGTTCGAGGCCCTCATCAACTGGCGCCACCTCGTCGACATTCCGCACGAGGTCATGCTCGGCAGCCAGGAATGGGTAAAACGCGTACGTCCGGGCCGCAACGCGGCGCCGCTCGCCGACCGGCTGCGCGAGCTGCGGCTCGAGAGCGGCACGATCGGTTATGCCGGACCGTTCAGCCATGACGCCTATAGCGCTCTGATGAAGGCCGTGCCGACGCTGAAGCTGGTCGATGCGTCCGAAATCCTCAACGACGTCCGCACCATCAAAAGCCCCGCGGAGATCGCGCTCATCGACCGCGCCAACCACGTCTTCAATGCCGCGATCCAGCGTATCCAGGAAAAGGCGCGGCCGGGCATGCTGGGCCGCGAGGTGGTGCAACTGGGCCTCAATGCGATGTGGGATGCGGGCGGCGATATCGGCTCGCACTTCTCGTTCAATTTCGGCCCGCGGCCGGCGCAGAACCCAGTGCTGGCCGAGCTTTGCCTCAACCGGAAGATCGAAGTGGGCGACATCGGCACGCTCACGGCCCATTCCCACTATCACCACTATGCCGGTCATTCCGACCAGGAGATCGCGTTCGGCGATCCCAAGCCCGCGTACGTGAAGCAGTTCGACGGCGTGAAGAAGGTCCGGCAGGCGGTGCTGAAGCGCGTCCGCGCCGGCGTCACGCAACGCGACCTCTTCGATGCCTATGACGCGACATGCGCCGAGGTCGGCTATGGCACGTCCGAGCACGCGCAAATGCATCAATATGGCCTCGACGTGCCGGAGTTTCCGGGACCAGGCTTCCGTATCCCGGACGCCAAGGGCGGCAAGGGGCTCGCCGGCGGCGGCAACTTCACGCTCGTCACCGGCATGATCTACAGCATCTCTCCGACCCTCTTGGACCACGAAACGGAGGATCTGCTGCTCGGCGGCACCTCGCTCGCGGTGACCGACGACGGATACCAGGAGCTCGGCGCGCGCGAGGTCGATTTGCTTGTCGCCGGCTGAGCGGGTGATGCGGTGCCGCTGGTCCTGAAGGCTTCGGAGGTCGCGCCGCTTCTCGACCTGAAGCAGGCAGTCACGATCACCGAGGCGGTGTTCCGCGAGCAAGCGACAGGCGCGGTCGAAGTCCACCCGCCCTACCATCTCCATGTCGACAAGGGCTCGCTCCGGGTCGTCTCTGCTGCGCTCAAGGGCTCGGACCGCATGGGACTGCGGTTCGGGCCCGCGTCGGGGCTCACCTCGCCGCGGGGGATCGAGAGCCACCTTGCCGCGCTCTACGCCACGGACGGCGAGCTGCTATCGGTCATGGGCTATCCGTTCGCGACGCTCAGGACCGGCGCCACCGTCGCGGTCGCGGTGAAGCACATGGCGCCCGAAGCCGCGTGCCGCGTCGGGCTCATCGGGACGGGCATGAACGCGCTCAGTCTCCTCGAAGGCGTGCAGCTCGTCCGCCCCGTCGCCGAGGTCGCGGTCTACAGCCGCGACGAGGATCGCCGCAAGACCTTTGCCGCCGCGGCCGAGCGTGCTCTGGGCCTGCCGGTGCGGCCGGTCGCCGAGCCGCGCGAGGCGGTTTCGGCCCGCGACATCGTGCTGACGGCAACCAACTTCCGCCAGCCGCTGTTCCCGTTCGACTGGCTCGACGACGGCGCGCACGTCGCCAGCATGGGACCGATCGGCGAGATCGCGGAGGAAGTGTTCCTCAAGGCGAGCCACGTCGTGGTGAGCTGCAAGGAGCATGAAAAACATTATCTCTATCCGATGAAGCCGTTTCCGCTCGTCGACCTCATTGCCGAAGGCAAGCTCCACTGGGACGACGTGGACGAGCTTGGCGACGTGGTCGCGGGACGGCCCAAGGCGCAAAGGCAAAAGCGCGGAACGACGCTCTTCCACGAATCCGCCGGCGGTTTCGGCGATGTCGCGTTCGCGGCATATGTCTACAGCGAAGCCCGGCGGCGAGGTCTCGGCCAGGAGGTTTCGTTCTGACGGTCGCCGGGCGCGGCTCGCGCGAGAAGACCGGTGCGCGACGCCGCGAGAAAAAATGCCGAGGGGAGACGATCATGGCGCGCTTCAAAGCTTCGCTTCGCGCGCTGGCGCTGGCCGGGCCCGCGTTCCTCGCCGCCGCCCCGGCGGCGGACGCCGCCAACGCCGATCTTGATCGGCTGGTCCAGAAGGCCGGCGCCGAGGGCACGCTCAACGTCCTTTGGGGCGAGGAGTTCGGCGCCTCCGAGGGCGCCCGCCCGATCCAGGACGCGGTCAACAAGCGCTACGGCCTCCACATCACGATCAACTACGCACCCGGCGCGTCGATGCCGCAGGTTGGAAGCCGCATTCTCCTCGAGGAGCAGGCCGGGCGAAAGGCCTCCACCGATCTCTATGTCGGCGCCGAGACCAACCTGCCGCCGCTGATGCTGGCGCACGCCGTGCTGACCATCTCGTGGTCGAAGTACTTCCCCTACATCACGGCCGAGATGGAGACCGCGGACGGCTCGGCCATCCTCGTCACCACGCTTTACAACGGCCTCTACTACAACGCCCAGATCGTCAGGCCGTCGGAGGTGCCGAAGAAGATCGCCGACATTTTCAGGCCGGAATGGAAGGGCAAGATCGCGACCACACCCTATGCGGTGGCGTTCGATCGCCTCGCGCTTTGGAAGGGGATGGACGTCGTCCGACCGATCGTGCAGAAGACCGCCGAATGGTCCGGCGGCTTGCTCCGCTGCGGCGACTATGACCGGCTTGCGACCGGCGAGTTCATCTTGCTGTTCTTCGACTGCGGGCGGACCGACGACCATCTCCTGCCGATCCATGGCGGGCCGCTCGATCAGGTGACGCTCGATGATGCCGCGATGACGACGCTCTGGTACTTCGCGGTCCCGAAAAACAGCGAGCATCCTGCGCTTGCGACCCTCGTCGCGGGCTATATCTTAAGCGCGGAAGGCCAGAAGCTCATCGAGAGCACCGGGACGCCGGGCTCCCAATATGTCGCAGGGACATCGTCCTACAAGCACGCCGCAGATTTGAAGGCGCGCGGGATCGAGCTCGACGACACCAAGCCGGACGATCTCGTTCCGCACCAAAAGGAGCTCCAAGCGATCCGCGAGGAGTTCCAGCGCCTGGTGAGGAAATAGTGGGGGCGCGGAGCGAGCCGAGGTGAGGTGGGGCGAAGCCATTTCCGTCTCGGGGCCGTCTCGGCTCGCCGGCCGTCTCGGCGCCGTGAAAAACGGCTGGAACCGCCGGGTCCTGTTCGTGCTGGCATCCGTGCCGCTGGCGGCGGTGCTCGTCCTGCTTGCCGTCACCCTTTGGGTGAGCCTGCTCGACGATCCCAACGCCGGGCTCAAGAGCGGACTGTCGCTCCGCCACTTCGTTGCGCTTTACGGCGACCCGTTCGTCGCTTCCGCCCTCCTCAACACGCTCGGCTTCGCCGCGACGGCGGTGTCGGTCGCCATGGTCCTCGGCGTTGCGGCGGCCTGGCTCGTCGAGAGTACCGATCTTCCGCTGAAGCGCCTCGCTTACCTCCTGATGACAATCGGTTTGCTGGTGCCGACCTTCTTCCAGGCGATGGGCTGGGTGTTCTTCCTGCACCCGCGCATCGGCATGCTCAATCGCTGGCTCATGGCGTTGTTCGGCCTCGATTCCGCGCCCATCAACATCGCCAACGTCGTCGGTATGGGCTGGGTCGAGGGTTTGGGTCTCGCCTCGCTCGCCTTCATCATGACGAGTCCGATCCTGCGCATGCTCAATCCCGCGCTCGAGGAGGCGGCGCTCGTGCACGGGCTGGGCCGCTGGTGGACGCTGGGCCACGTCGTCGCGCCGCTGCTCCAGCCGGCGCTGCTGGCCGCCGCGATCTACATCGGCGTGATCGCGCTCGCCACGTTCGACGTGCCGGCAGTAATCGGGCTCGGGAACAAGATCTTCACCTTCTCGACCCTCATCTACGTCAGGGTCACGCCTGAGACGGGCCTACCCGATTACGGGGTCGTCGGCGCGCTGAGCGCCGCACTCGTCGTCGTCTCCCTGTTCCTGAGCTGCTGGTACTTCCGCGTGATCCGGCTCGCGCACCGCTACCAGGTCGTCGAGGGGCGGAACTATCGGCCGATGCGCACCAGCCTCGGCGGCAAGCGGTGGCTCGCATGGGTCGGGCTCGGCGGTTATTTCATACTGGCGCAGGGGATGCCGCTGCTGATGGTGATCTGGGCCGCACTGCTGCCCTATTTCCAGCCCTTGTCGATTGCGGCCCTTTCGCACGTGACGCTGAAGAATTTTGCCTCGGTAGACTGGAGCCTGCTGCTGCGCGGCGCGATCAACACGCTGACGCTCATGGTGACGGTGCCGACCTTCGCGGTCCTGTTCGGCCTCGCCATCTCGTGGGTCGTGGTGCGGTCGAGGGCGCGCGTGCGCTTCGCTTTCGATCTCGTCGCGTTCTTGCCGCACGCCATCCCGAACCTTGTCTTCGCGCTCGCCCTCGTCGTGTTCGCGCTTTTCGTCGTGCCTCGGGGCGTACCGTTCTACGGCACGGTCGGCATCATCGCGGCCGCCTATGTTCTCGTCCGGATCAGTCTGACGACGCGCGTCTTCAACGGCGCGCTCCTGCAGATCCATCGCGAGCTCGAGGACGTCGCCTATATCTGCGGCATGCGGACGCTGCAGACCCTGTGGAAGGTGATCCTGCCGCTCCTAGTGCCCGCGATCCTGAACCTCTGGGTCTGGTGCGCGCTCTTGAGCTACCGCGAGCTCACGATGGCGGCCTTCATGGTGAGCCAGCATAACCTGACCGTGCCGGTGATCATCTGGGGCTTTTGGAACACGGGGCACTCGGGGCAGGCGGCGGCGGCTTCGCTGATCTTCATGGCCGCGCTCGCGCCATTCATCGCGCTCTATTGGGGCCTCCGGTCCCGCGCCAATCTCGAAAGCCTCGACGCGTGAACAGCTCAACCCGACTGGAATCCGAGGAGATGAACCCATGATCAAGCAAGAGCAGGCGACGCTCACCGCCGTGGACGGCGCCAAGTTCCCGGTCACGCTTCATTACGACGATGCCGCGCCCAGGAAGACCGCGCTCCTCATCATGCATCCGACGAGCGACTGGCAGAACCATTTCATGCTGCCCTTGCTGGTGGCGCGCGGGTTCGGGGCGCTCGGCTGCGCCAACCGCTATAGCCGAAAAGAGGCCGAGCTCATTCTCGAGGAGACGATCCTCGACTGGGGGGCCTGCGTCGATCATCTGCGCGCCAAGGGCTATCGCACCGTGATCGGCATCGGCAACAGCGGCGGCGGCGAGATCGTCACTTGCTATCAGAGCCAGGCGGTCCGGCCGACGCTCACCGGCACAGCGACCGGCGATCCGCCCGACTTCACCAAGCTCAAGCTCGCGCCGATGGACGGTATCGTCATGCTCAACGCGCATTCCGGCCGGCCGCTCAGCCTCACCCAGTCGCTCGACCCCTCGGTCGGCGGCGCGAACGGCAACGATCCGCTGCAATACGACGGTTCGCTCGACATGTACAACCCGAAGAATGGGCCGCCCTACGCGCCGGAATTCGTCAAGCGCTATCGCGCGGCGCAGGTCGAGCGCAATCACAAGATCACGCGCTGGTGCCGCGAGGTGATCGAGCAGATCAAGGCCGCCGGCAATCCGCTGATGAAGGACCTGACCTTCATCGTTCATCGCACCGACGCGAGCCTTCTCTTCCTTGACAAGTCGCTCGATCCGTCCGACCGCACCGGCCTCACGATCTGGGACGAGGATCCGCGGGTCGCCAATTACACGCCGGGTCCGCTGCGCGGGCCACGGACGCGGCTCCGCATCATGACCGCGAAATCATGGCTCAGCCAGCGCTCGCTCGCGGCCTCGCAGTTCGACGTCGCGCGGTTTCTCCCCGATTGCAAGGTTCCGACCATCGTCATCTGCGGCACGGCCGACGCGATCGGGCCGGATCATTCCCGGCACAGTTTCGAGGGCTCGCCCGATCCCGGCAAGAAAATGGTCTGGATCAAGGACGGAACGCATTTCATGCACGGCCAGGAGGACAAGCAGGCCGAGGTCGCGGACGCGATCGCGAAATGGGCGGACGAGCGCGGTCTCGCCTGAACACGGCGGTGGCGGGAGCACGCTTCCTCGAGGGACAACAAGACAGCGCGTGGAGAAGACCATGAGCGGGACACATAGATCCGGCATTGCTCTCGTGCTGGCGGCGGCATTGCCGATGCTGGCCGGATCGAGCACGCCGGCCGGCGCCGAAATCACGCACACCCAGGCGATCGACGAGCTGGCCAAGGCGGCGGACACGGAAGGTCAGCTCAACATCGTCTGGGGCAGCGATTCTCTGGGTGGGGGCAAGGGCGCCGCGGCGCTTCAGGAGGCGATCAACCGCGAGTTTCACACCCATGTGAAGATCCTCTATACGCCCGGCCCGTCGATGCCGCAGATGTCGACGCGAATCATCCAGGAGGTGAAGGCCGGGCAGCCGGCATCCTCCGACGCTTATCTCGGCGTCTCCGTCAATCTTCCGGCGATGATCGTGGCGCACGTTCTTGACGAGGTGCCGTGGTCGTCTTACGTCCCCAGCATCACACAGGAGATGCAGACGAAGAACCACGAGGCCGTGCTCGCCTTCACCTTATTCGAGGGCTTCAGCCGCAACACGCAGCTCATCTCTGACGACGAGGCTCCGCACGACGTCGCAGGCTTGTTCCGGCCGGAATGGAAAGGCAAGCTCGCCTCGACACCTTACGCCGCCGGATTCGACGAGCTGGCGCTCGAATATGGTGACGCGAAAATCCGGCCGATCGTCGAGAAGATCGCGCAATGGGCCGGGGGCCTCATCCGGTGCGGCGATTACGGCCGCATCGCATCGGGTGAATTCTTGGGGCTCGTGCTCGACTGCGGCCAGATCTCGAGCAATTACATGGTCGAGAATGGCGGTCCCGTCAAGCTCGGCCTCCTGGACGACGCGCTCGGGACGGAACTCACCTATCTCGCGGTTCCGAAGACGAGCGCCCATCCCAACCTGGCGAAGCTGTTCGCGGCCTATGTGGCGACCCCCGATGGCCAGGCGATCATCGCGAAATACGGCGCGACCTCGCACATGGTGCCGGGAACGCCGGGCTATCAACGGGCGCAGTCGATCGCCGCGCGCGGCCTCAAGCTCGTGGTCTACACCCCCGATACGATCACGCCGCGGCTCGAAGAGGCGGAGAAGATGAAGGTCGAATATGAGCGCATTCTCGTAGGAAAATAGCCAATGGCGGCTGCGCAACCATGACGAACGGCAACGACACCGCGGCCGCGCTGGAGCGGACGCCGGCCTCGTCAAGGCTGGGCCGCGCCGACGAGCGCGCGGTCTTCGGCTGGCTGTCGGGCCGTCCGCTCGTCATCGGATTGGCGGCGCTGCCGCTGGCGGTCGTGCTGGGCCTCATTCTCGTCATCGTCTGGAGCAGCACGGTCGACGATTTGAGCGCGGGCTTCGGCGCATCCTTCACCTGGCGCCACTACACGGCGCTGGCCGACGATCCGCTTGTCTACGCCGCGCTCGAAAACACCCTGGGGTTCGTCATCGTCACCGTCGTGGTGGCGATGGGCTTCGGCATTGCCGTGGCGTGGCTCGTGGAGCGCACCGACCTTCCGGGGAAGAAGATGGTTTATTCACTCATGACGGCAGTGTTGCTTCTGCCGTCGATCTTCCAGGCAATGGGCTGGATGTTCATGCTGCACCCGCGAGTCGGCATATTCAATACCTGGTTCATGAGCACATTCGGTCTTCGCGCCGCACCCATCAGCATCGCCAACGTCGTCGGCATGGGCTGGGTCGAGGGGCTGGGACTCGCGTCGCTCGCCTTCGTGGTGATGAGTCCCATCCTGCGCGCGCTCAATAGCGTCCTGGACGAGGCGGCGACCGTGCACGGCATCGGCCGCGGGCGCAGCTTCGTCTCCATCACGCTGCCGCTCATGGCGCCGGCGCTCATCGCCGCCGCGATCTACATTGCCGTCGTCGCCATCGCCACCTTCGAGGTTCCGGCGGTGATCGGCCTTGGCAGCAAGATCTACACCTTCAGCACGCTCGTCTATATCAAGGTCGTCCCCGAGATGGGAGCGCCGGATTACGGCACCGTGGGCGCGGTGAGCGTCGTCCTCATCCTATTCTCGCTGCTCTTGAGCTGGTGGTATTTTCGCGTCCTGCGCCTCGCCCACCGCTACGAAGTCGTGCACGGCCGCAACTACGAGATCAAGCGCATTCCCCTGGGCCGGATGCGCTGGCTCGGCTATGCGCTGATCTGGGGCTATTTCACGCTCGCCTGCCTATTGCCGCTCGTGATCATGGTCTGGGTCGCGCTGTTGCCCTATGTCCAGACGTTCTCGGTCGCGGCGTTCCGCAGCCTGACCTTGCGTCATTTCAACGACATCGAATGGGACCTCCTGTGGCGCAGCACCGGGCACACGCTGGTCCTCATGGCGACGGTGCCGACGCTGTCCCTGATTTTCGGCATGGCGATCTCATGGGTGGTCGTGCGGTCGGGGCTTCGCGGCCGTTTTCTCTGGGACTGGATCGCCTTTCTGCCGCACGCGATCCCCAATCTCATTTTCGCGATCGCCATGGTGATCGTGGCGCTCGACGTCGTGCCGAAAGGCGTATCCTTCTACGGCACGATTTTCATTCTCATGGCGGTTTATGTGCTGGTGCGCATCAGTCTCGTGACGCGCGTCCTGAACGCCGCGCTTGTGCAAATCCATCGTGAGCTCGAGGAGGCGGCGCATGTGAGCGGCCTTTCGACGCTGACCACCATCTGGAAGATATCGGCGCCCCTGCTGCTGCCGGCTTTCGCCAATCTCTGGATCTGGACTGCGCTCTTGACCTATCGCGAGCTGACCATGGCGGCGTTCCTGGCGACGCACAACAACATCACGCTGCCGGTACTGGTGTGGAATGATTGGAACGGCGGCAATGGCGCCGCCGCGGCCGCGATCTCGCTTCTGTACATCGTCTTGTTCCTGCCGCTCATCGCGGTCTATTGGGGTATTCGCGCACGGTCCGATTTCGCCGGTCCGGGCGCATAAGAACGGGAAAAGGATGGCTGCCATGATGGACGACGCGCTGGTGCCGACCTTCAGCCGGGCGGAACGGGACCGGCGCTGGGGCCTCGTCCGCCGGCGGATGATGGACGAGCGGCTCGACTGCCTCGTCGGCTTCCCCAACGGCGGCCGCTTCGAGCAGCTTCAGGCGAATACGCGGTACCTGACGCAGATGGGCGGTTTTGCCTGCGAGATCGGCGTCGCCTTTCCGGCGGACGGCGACGTCACCGCCTTCGTCCAGTCGCCGCGCGACATCGCGTGGTGGAGCCGAGCCCAGGACTGGATCGGCGATCTCCGCAATTGCCGCCGCCTCTGGTCGGACGGAATGATCGCGCGCTTGAAGGAGCTGAAGCTCGAGCGCGGGCGCATCGGCGTCATCGGATTGAAGGGCTTGATCCGCGCGCCCGAGGGCGTGGTGCCATGGCTCATGTTCGAGCGCCTCAGGGAGGCGTTCCCGAACGCCGAATTTGTCAGCGCGACCGAGATCGTGCTCGAGACCCGGGCGGTCAAATCGGCCGAGGAGATCGGCTTCATCCGCGAGGCCGAGCGCCTGGCCGAGCTCGCGGTCGAGAGCATGCTGGCGATCGCGCGCGAAGGCGTCGCGGAGAATGTGCTCTACGCCGAGCTAGTGAAGACGATGATCGCCAACGGTGGCGAGCTGCCGACCATGATCTATTGGGGCGCCGGACCAAGGCCCACCTCGGAGCATCTCGTGCCGAGCCGGCGCAAGCTCGCGCGGGGCGACGTGCTCTCGAACGAGATCGAAGCGAAATATGGCGGCTATATCGCGCAGGTCGCGGCGCCGGCGGTCGTCGGCCCGATCCCGCCCGATCATCATGCGTCGTTCGAGGCGGCACGCCGCATTTTTGACCGGCTTTGCAGCTTGATCCGGCCCGGCGTCCAGCTCGCCGATATCGGCCGCGCCTATCAGGGGATGGTGGAGGAAGCAGGTTTCAAGCCCATGTCATGGCCGTTCCATGGGCGCGGCCTCGGCGACGATGTGCCGGTGATGGCCAATGCGAGCCTCGCATCGGACGCCGTCTTCGCGGAAGGACACGTGATGATCCTGAAGCCGGGCGTGGTGCCGCGCAACGGCGCGGAGGATGCGGGCGAGCGCGCCGGCGATACCGTGCTCGTGACCGCGGACGGGTGCCGCCGGCTCGGCCAGAGACCGCTCGGGATCGCCGAGCTCCCGCTGCGCTAGAGCAAGAGGCGATGGTATGATTCGCATAGTCGGCGTCAGCAAGGAGTTTCGCGGCAAGCGCGGCGCCTTTCGCGCGATCGACGCTCTCGACCTCGAGGTGGCGGCGAAGGAATTCTTCGTGCTCCTGGGGCCGAGCGGCTCGGGGAAGACGACGCTGCTGCGCTGCATCGCCGGGATCGAATCGCCGGACGAGGGCGAAATCTATCTCGGCGATCGCCTCATCTTCTCCGCCGCGCGCCGGGTCAACGTGCGGCCCGAGGAGCGCGGGCTCGGCATGGTGTTCCAGTCCTACGCGGTCTGGCCACACATGACGGTCTATCAGAATGTGGCGCTGCCGCTCATTCACGGCGCCCGCCGCATCGCCAGGGAGCGGGTGCGCGACCGGGTGATGCAGACGCTCGCGCTCGTGCAGATGGAGGATTTCGCGCATCGCCCGGTCCCGCTCCTGAGCGGCGGCCAGCAGCAGCGCGTGGCGCTCGCGCGGGCGCTCGCCGTACAGCCAGTGGTACTCCTTATGGACGAGCCGCTCAGCAACCTCGACGCGCGCTTGCGCGAGGAGGTCCGCTCCCAGATCAAGGAAGTCACGAACTCGGTCGGCGTGACCGTCGTCTACGTGACCCACGACCAGAGCGAGGCGGCGGCGCTCGCCGACCAGGTCGCCGTGATGAGCGGGGGGCGCATCCTCCAGATCGCGAGCCCCGACGAGCTCTACCGCAGGCCGGCGGCGCCGGCTGTCGCCGACTTCCTCGGCCGGTTGAACTGGCTCACAGGCACGATCCGCGACCGCGACCGGGTCGAGACCGAGATCGGCCTGCTTGAGGCCAAGACCGGCGGCCTCAGCGGCCCGGTCCGCGTTGCGCTTAGGCCCGCGGACATCACGATATCGCGCACGGCGTCGGGCGACGCGAACGAATTCGAAGGACGCGTGAGTGAGGAGGTGTTTCTCGGCGAGCAAGTGCATGTCCGCCTCCTGTTGCAGCAAGGGCGATCCATCGACGTGAGGCTGTCGAACCGGTTCAGGGATCGCCTCACCGGCGAGAACGTCTATTTCCGCTGCGCCGCTGCCGACGTGCTCGTGTTCCCCAACCAGTAGAGGAAGAAACGCACAGTCGAGGTTTATGCTGTTAATGTCACAATTCAAATCCGGCCGTATTGAAGATGAAGCCCGGCCAAGATCCGCAGGCAGCCAATGCGGATGCGACTCGCTTCGTTTGGCTGAGGTAGAAATTGCTCGAAAACGCCGACGGCGAGCGGTGCGGATTTCCTATGCTGGAGGCACAGCCGACCTGGTGCGCAACGCGCCATTCTTCGTGTAATGACCCTGGTTGTTTGAAAACGCCGCCTTGATGTGGTTGTGGCGATATCATTCAAGATTTCCGCACGATTTGCGGGGGGATCGGATGAAGCGCTTTGTGGAGGGGGTGGATCGCGGGCAGTCGACCCTGTTGCCCGAATGTCTCGATCACTGGATCGACGAGAATAATCCGGTTCGGGTGATCGACGCGTTCGCCGATGTGCTCGACCTTGTCGAGCCGGGGTTCGAAGGGGCCGAGCCGGCGGCGACCGGGCGGCCTTCCTATCATCGCGCGGCTGTCTTGAAGCTCTACATCTATGGCTACCTCAACCGGGTGCAGTCGAGCCGTCGGCTCGAACACGAGGCCGGCCGAAACGTCGAGGTTCTGTAGCTTCTCGGCCGCCTCGTCCCGGACCACAAGACGGTCGCCAATTTCCGGAAGCACAACGGCCGTGCCATCCGCAAGGTGTGCGCGCTTCGTCGAGCTCTGCCGCGAGAAGGGTCTGCTCGCGAAGCCGAGCGTTGCCATCGATGGCAGCAAGTTCAAGGCGGTGAACAACCGCGACCGAAACTTCACGCGGGCGAAGGTGGAGCGCCGCCGGGCGCAGCTCGAGGAGAGCGTCGCGCGCTATCTGAGCCAACTCGACACCGCCGACCGGCGGCTTCCATCAGAATCCATCGTCGCAAAGACGACACGCCTCGAGGAGAAGCTCGCCAAGCTGGGGGAGGAGATGCGGCGCCTCAAGGGGCTTGAGGCGCGGATGCTGGCCGTGCCTGATCAGCAGATCTCGCTCACCGATCCCGATTCACGCTCGATGGCAACGAGCGGGCGCGGCTCGGGCGCCGCGAACGGAAGGTGATCGACAGCACGGGAGCCCATGTCCGTCCCAGCGGCGATGCGGCGCCGAGGCTGCACGTGAAGCGCGTGACGTACGGCATGCGCTATGTCGCAATCCGTCGCCGGTGGTGAATGCCGACACCCAGGACTACATGCGGGTCACCGTTTCATCGCGCCGTGCTTCGCGCTGATCCCGCCCAACAGCCGCAATTATCTCTGCAACATCGCGGTGCCCCGGGACGACGACAGCACGACGCTCTACTTCGTCCATTTCAGGGAGGTCGTCGATCTCGATGTCGACATGATCCAAACCACTCTCGGCATGCGGCCAGGGATCGATCTCGACGCGAACGGCATTAAGATCCGCAATCGCGACAACAATTTCCTCCGGGACCGTAATGCCATGGCGCGCGGCAATTTCAGCGGCATCCACGGAATCGGCAATCAGTACATCGCGATGTGGGAATCGATGGGCCGGCGGCCCATCATCGATCGCTCGCTCGAGCATCTTGGCGCCACCGATATCGCCGTCGTGCAGTTCCGCCGCCTCATGGTCGATGCGGTAACTGACTTCCGCGACACTGCGCGCGCGCTCGGTCAGCACGGACCGCAAGTGCCGCTCGCCAAAGTGCGCTCGTACGAAGGACTTCATCCCAAGGGCACGAATTGGGAATCGCTCGGCCTGAGCGAAGAAGAGCGGGCGCTCGCCGCGCGTGAAATCCCAGCGTTGAGCCAAGCGGTTTCCGCCTGACGCTAACGCGCCATCAGCGACTCGTAAGAGAACGAGCGGTCGGCCCAGCGCTCGTGGCCGCCGAGGCCGTGCTCCACATTCCACACCATAACGTCGAACATCCTGCCGGTCACGCCGCTTGCGTCTTGCGCGGCAAGGTGGAGGACGAGGGGCACCATGTGCTCGGGCACGACCGGTATGGGGCCCGGCCGCGCGCCCTGCGCCAAGCGCGCGCGGTTCTGGTCGTCGAAGCCGGTCGTCCGCGTGTGCCCGGGAATGACGATGTTGACGGCGACGTTGCGGTCCCGCACCTCGTCGGCCAGATAGAAGCTCATGGTCGCGAGCGCGGCCTTTGAGGACTGATAGGGCATCTCCCGGCTGTTCGGCCGCAGCGCGGCATAGCCACCGCCGTGCGAGTGATGAAGGATGCCGCTGCTCGCCGTATTGACGATGCTGCCGCGACGCTTCTCGAGCATCGGCTTGATGAAGCGCCGAGTCACCTTGAGGGAACCGAACACGTTGACCGCGAAGGATTTCTCCCAATCGCTATCCTTCGTTTCGAGCGTCGTCACGCGGCCGGTCGGGGGAAAGAGATCGCGCTGCCGCATGGCAGCGTTGTTGATCAGAACGTCGACGGTTCCGAAGCGGTCGATGGCGGCCTGATAAGCCCTGTCGATCTGTGCCTCGTCGGTCACGTCCATGTCCGCGATGAGGACGTTCTTGCCGTCGCCCGTGAGTTCCGCCGGCAGCGCGTCGGCGCTGGCCCAGGATCTGTCCGTCGTCACGACCTGAGCGCCTGCGGCCAGGAAAGCGTGCGTATAGGCGCGGCCCATGCCGCGCGCGCCGCCGGTGATGACCACGACACGGCCCTTGATGTCGGATGATTCGTTGCGCTCCATGACCGATCTCCTCCTCGATCTCATCTCACGCCAAGACGTAGATTACAGGCTCGCGCCACCAAGGCAACGCCGGTAGTGATGAGCGTCATAATCAGCGCCACGACAGTGGCGCTCTCCCACAGCGGCGCAACCATGTAATCGAGCTGAAGCAGTGCTAGCGTCATGCTTTGGCCAGACGCGAGCAGGATGATATTGCTCACGTCGCGCGAAGCGGCAACGAAACTGAATGTCGCGACCAGAACCAGGACCGGAACAAGCGGCGGCAACACCACCTTGAGCAGGGTCGCGAACCAGGATGCGCCTGCGATGCGTGCGGCCTCCTCGAGCTCCGTTCCGAGCTGAACCATGTTGCTCTTGACGATCTGTATCCCAACGGTCATTCCGGCAACGACGGTGACGATGACGAGCAAAGACAGGGTCCCATAGAGCGGCTTGAATAAGGTCAGAACGATCCAGAGCACGCCCAAGCCCATCAGCATCCCAGGCAACGCCTGGGGGAGCCAGGTCATCACGTCAAGCACGCCGCGGAGACGGTACCGGGTCCGCGCCAGGATATAGGCTACGACAACGCTGACAGCGACGCTGAGCAAGGCGGCGCTGCCGGCGATCACGATCGTGTTTCGCACCGCCTGCAGCAGGATCGGGTCGCGCAGAACCTGCGTCCAATGATTGAGCGTCCAGGGCTCGCTCAACTCGAAATGGCCGAAGACCTTCATAAATGTCGCCACGAGCACCGCGACCATCGGCAGGATCGACACGATAAGCGCGATGCCCATCACCGCGGCGAACACGGGCCATTTGGCGCGCGCGAGGCTGGTCGGCCGGCGGCGGGCGCGTCCGGTGATCGTTTCATAGCGCCGACCGACGGAAAAGCGCTGCTGAAAGACCATGAATGGGAAGGTGACGAAGATGACGAGAACCGCAAGGACCGTCGCCTGTCCGTATTCCGGGACCTGCACATTGAGAAGGTCGTAAATCTTCGTCCCGTAAACGTAGAAACCCTGGGGAATGCCAAGCACCAACTCGATCTCGAAGGATTGCCAGAGCCGGACGAAGCTCAAAAGCGCGGTGACGATGATGGCCGGCATCATCAAGGGGATCACGACGCGGCGAAGCGTCGTGACGAGGCCAGCGCCGGAAACCTGCGCTGCCTCCTCCATATAGACGTCAAGGTTGCGGAACGCGGGAATGAGAAGGATGGTCTTGATCGAGATTGCATTCTGGCCGAGATGGACCCACACGAGTCCCCAGAAGCTGTAGATATCGAAAGGGCCGCTGGCGAGATTAATGAACGGCAACCGCCTTATCGCTTGATTGAAAAGACCCGTCGACGGATCGATGAGCGTGACCCATCCCATGACGACGGTAAGGCTCGGAAGAAAGAAGGAGAGCCACAACAGAAACTCGATCCAGTTCTGTCCGGGGATGTCGGTCCGCGCGACCACCCACGCCAGCACGATCGCGACGGGCCAAGCGATGACGCTGGTGGCGAGGTAAAGCCGGACGGAATTCCACATCGCGAGCCAGATGTCGGAATTGCCGAGTGCGGCCCGCCACGCGCCGAAGCCCCAGAAGGGATATGCGCCCGGCGCTGCGATCTGAAAACTATCGACGATGAGGAACAGGAGCGGCGCCACCACCACAGTCGCGACGACGACGAAGACGGCGGTGTAAAGCAGATGATTCTCGCGGTGGGCGCGGGCGACCCGCAGGGACGGCATGTGCCGCGCGAGCGACGGACGATCGGTTGCCGGCGCTATTGCACGACCCCCCAACCCATGATCTTTTCCTGGAGCGCCTTCACTTGCCGGATCGATGCCTCGTCGCCCCAGGCCGCATAGATTAGCTTGGGGTTGAGCCCGGTGTTCGGATCGGGATCGCCCGGCTTGGTCCCGATGCGGCGGCTGTCGGTGTGGTTCGAGCTCGCCCAAAGCTGCTGGAAATCGCGCGACAAATAGAGGTTGATGAACAGCTTGGCGGCGTTCTGGTGCGGCGCATTGTTATACCAGCCGATATCATCGTTGGCCCCGGCCCAACCGAGCCCATGATCGCCGAAATAGGCGGGTCCCGTGAGTGCCTCGACATTCTTGCCGAGGCCCGCCTTCTGCATTTGCAAAAAAGCGTCGCTCGGAAGGCCGATGACGATGGGCTTGCCGCAGCCTACGAGCCATTCCGTGAGCTGCCGGTAATCGCGCGAGAACGTCACGTCCTGACCGGTGTAGAGATCCTTGAGCCAGGCATCACCCTTGTCCACGGTCAGCCGCCACGTGCTGCGGCTGCCGCTGCCGGGCAGAAGCGGATCGTGCGATGCGATCTTGCCCTTGAATTCGGGCTTCAACAAATCGTCCGACTTGGAGAAGGCTTCGCGCGAGACGCAGTCGCGATTGACGTAGCCGAGACTCATGCCCGCGCTGCCCGTCGCGCTGTAGAAGAATTTCCGCGCGGCATCGACGAACCCTTGGTCGAAGCCGCCGACCCATTCCTTGTCGTCCGATACGGCGGGATCGATGAGTGCATCGCGCAATGGTGCCAACGCATTGATGGGCGGCAGCATGAACACGGTGGGGTCGGTCGAGGCGATCACGATGTCCCAGTTGTAAAGGCCGGACTCGCGCTCGCGAACCACTTTCGACAGGATTTGCGTGCCGCGCGCGCCGGTATATTCGATCCTGATGTCCGGAAAGGCCTTTTGCCATCCGGTGACGACGGCCTCTCTCTCCGAGGGGCCGGGCGGCCCCGACACCGCCACCACTCCTTCCTTGCGGGCCGCGTCCAGCGTTTTCGTCCACTCCTGCCGCCATGGCTCCTGGGCGACGGCGGCGCCCGCCGCTGGAAGCACGAGGGCCCCGAGGACGATGCCCAGGCGGAGCGGTCCTCCTCTTTCAGTCATCTCAACCACATCCTTTCAGTGTCGCCCCTCACCCGAGGACGCCCCAGCTCTTGATCCGCTCCTGCAACGCCTGGAGTTTGCGTATCGCCGCCTCATTGCTCCTGCACTCGTAAGTCACGCCCCCTCGCAACGCGTGATTGGGGTCGGGATCGCCCGGCTTCGTGTCGGCGCGGCGGCTGTTGGTCTCATAGGCATCGGCATATTGCTGTTGGAAGTCCTTGGAAAGGTACCAGTTGACGAAGATTTTGGCGGCGTTGGGG
>DATNIT010000152.1:0-88120 GCA_035604335.1 Allostellaceae bacterium
TGCTCACGCAATAGGCAGCGGCGGGTTTCAGAGCTCGTTGACAGCTTTACCGGATTGCCAAACACTCGCTTCCGCGTTCGAAGCACCAAACGGCCGGCGAAGCCGGTTTCACTATGGGAGGAGGAGCCATGACGACCTCACGCAGGACGGTCCTCAAATATTCCGCTGGCGCCGCGGCGCTCGGTCTGCTGGGCAGACCCGCTCTCGCCGAGGTCGCCAGTCCCATCCGCATCGGCGTGATGTACGATCTCTCCGGGCCCTTCGCGGCGGCGGGGTCGATGGCCTGCATGGTCGGCGCCCAGATCGCCGTCGACCTCACCAACGAGCGCGGCGGCGTCATGGGCAAGTACAAGGTCGAGCCCGTGAAGGTCGATTCTCAGAGCAAGGCCGACGTCGCCATCAACGAAGCCGAGCGCCTGATCAGCCAGGAGAAGCTCGACATCATCCTGGGCGTCTATTCGAGCGCCCATGCGGTGCCGCTCGCCGAGAAGCTCGAGCAGCAGAAGAAGATCCTCTGGATCACCACCGCGATCGCCACCGCCGTGGTGAAGGACAAGAACCGGCAGTACATCTTCCGCACGAATGTGCATTCCGACCAGTACGGCGCGGCCAGCGCCGGCTTCGTCACCGAGAACGCGAAGGCGAAACTTGGGCTCGAGCCCAAGGACGTGAAGGGCGCGATCATCCACGAGGATGGACCCTACGGCGTCGGCTGCGCCGAAGCGGGCGAGGCGACCTCGAAAAAGCTGGGCATGGAGGTGGTGCTCAAGGAGGCCTATTCCGCCAGCGCGCCCGACCTCTCGTCGCTCGTCACCAAGCTCCGCCGCGCGAAGGCCGAAGCGATCCTGCATGCCGGCTACAACCCCGATATCACGCTGTTCCTGCGCCAAGCGCGGGAGGCGGGGTTGCGCTTCAAGGTCCTGATCGGGCACGGAGCCGGCTACAGCCAGCTCGACAAGCTGCGCGAGACATTCAAGTCGGACATCGATTATTTCTGCAACGTCGATCCGGCCGCTGGCCAGCTCATCAACCCCAGCGCTTTAGGGCCGGGGGTCGCGGACCTCGTCAAGATCATGGTCGAGCGGTTCGTCAAGGCGACCAACATCCAGGATGCGCCTCCGCACTGCTCGATGGGATTCGGCGGAACCTGGACGCTGCTGCAGAGCGTGATGCCGATCGCGATCCAGAAATACGGCGGCGTCGACGCCGAGGCGATCCGCAAGGCGGCGCTCGAGGTCGATATTCCCGCGGGCGGCACGGTGCAGGGCTTCGGCGTCAAGTTCGCGGCGCCGGGGAGCCCGCTCGCCGGCCAGAACGAGCGCTCGCTCATGGGGCTGATGCAATATTTCCCCACGGCGCCGGAGGAGCGGATCGTCGGGCCCGCGAACTTCAAGACCGCGGATCCCGTGCTGCCGCTGCCGAGCTCGTCTCCCTACGCGATGAGCTGAGGTGCTGGCGGTCTCGGGGCTGACCAAGCGCTTCGATGGATTTCTGGCGGTCAGCCAAGTCTCCTTCGAGGTTCGCGAGGGCGAGATTCTGGGGCTCATCGGTCCCAACGGCTCCGGGAAGAGCACGACCTTCAATCTGATCTCCGGCGCGCTTCGGCCGAGCGCCGGCTCGATCCGGTTCGGGGACCGCGAGATCGCGGGCGCGCCCGCGCACGCGGTCTGCCAGATGGGCATCGCGCGCACGTTCCAGATCCCGCGCCCGTTCCGCAAGCTCTCGATCCTGGAGAACGTGACCCTCGCCGCCTATTACAGCCAAGGCGGCGGCGTGAGCCGCGCCGAGGCGGAACGGCGCGCGGGCGACGCGCTGGACCTCGTGGGCCTGCCGGCGACTGCCGATGCCACCACGCATGGCCTCGGCGCCGCCGCGCTCAAGAAGCTGGAACTCGCCCGCGCTCTCGCGGGCAGCCCGAAGCTGCTGCTCGCCGACGAGAGCCTCGGCGGTCTCGATGCTGTCGAGATGGAGCGCGCGGCGCGCATGTTGAAAGGGATCCGCGACCGCCTCGGCCTCACCATCGTCTGGGTCGAGCACATCATGGGCGTGCTGATGCCCGTGGTCGATCGCGTCCTTGTGCTCGATCACGGCGAGAAGATCTTCGAGGGCGCGCCGCAAGCGGCCGCGAGCGACGCGCGCGTGGTCGAGGTCTACCTCGGAAAGCCCAGGGCCTGAGCGCCATGCTCCAGGTCTCCGGCCTCTCCGCGGACTACGGCTCGTTCCGAGCGCTCTTCGAGGTTTCGCTCGCCGTCGAGGCCGGCGAGACCGTGGCGGTGATCGGCCCGAACGGCGCCGGCAAGACCACGCTCATGCGCGTCATTTCCGGCATGCTGCCGCCGCATTCGGGTGCGCTCGCCTTCGAGGGACGCTCGCTCGCCGGTCTCGCGGCGCATCGCATCGTCGAGCTCGGCATCGCCCATGTGCCGGAGAACCGCCGGCTCTTCCCGCGCCTGACGGTGGAAGAGAACCTCCGCATGGGCGCCTACCTGCCGTCGGCGCGGGCGTCGTTCGCGGAGCGGCTCGGTTGGGCCTATGAGCACTTCCCGCGGCTCAGGGAGCGCCGGCACCAGATCGCGGGCACGCTCTCGGGCGGCGAGCAGCAGATGTGCGCGATCGCACGGGCGCTGATGTCGAAGCCGCGCCTCCTGCTGCTCGACGAGCCCTCCGCGGGCTTGGCGCCGCTGGTGGTGCAGCAGGTGTTCGATCTCGTGCGCGCGATCGCCGAGGAAGGCTACACGGTGCTGATCGTCGAGCAGAACGTGCGACAGGTGCTCGACCTCGTCGATCGCGCCTACTTGCTGGAAGTCGGCCGCATCGCCCTCGCGGGATCCGCCGGCGAGCTCAAGCAGAGCGACGTGATCCGCCGCTCCTACTTGGGGCTTTGAGGAGGTCGACATGGACCTCTATCTCCTCGAAGCGATCCTCAACGGCATCATGCTTGGCGGATTGCTGGCGCTGCTGGCGCTGGGACTCAACCTGATCTTCGGCGTGATCGACGTGGTGTGGATCTGCTACGCCGAGCTGGTGATGGCGGGCATGTACGCGATCTATTGGTTGCATGCGGTCTACGCTTGGCCGTTCCTGCTGGCGTGCGTGGTCGCGATCGCGCTGGTCGCGCTGTTCGGCCTCGTGCTGCATCGTCTCATCATCGAGCCGATCTTGGGCTCGGCGCCGATCAACCAGCTGCTCGCCACCGGCGGCATGCTGTTCTTCCTGCAGAGCCTCGCGACTCTGCTGTTCGGCACCGACTTCCGCAATGTCGGTATCCGCCTGCCGATCATCGAGCTCGGCGATATCGATCTGAGTTTCGCGCGCCTGCTCGCGTTCATCACCGCGCTCGTGGGCGCGGCCGGACTCTATCTTTTCCTGGCGAGGACCTACCTGGGCACGGCGATTCGCGCGATCGCGCAGGACCGCGAGATCATGGGGCTGATGGGCGTCGATCAGCGCCGGATCTATCTCATCACCTCCGCCATCGGCGGCGGCCTCGCGGGCCTCGCCGCCTGCCTGCTCGTCCTGCAATATGACGTCCATCCCTTCATCGGTCTCACCTTCGGTCCGATCACCTTCATGATCTGCGTGCTCGGCGGGCTCGGGAACATGTTCGGCGGGGTGGTCGCGGCCTTCGTCATGAGTCAGATCATCTCCATCGTCGGCTACTATTTCTCGGTCGAGATCTCCTACGTCCTCGCCTTCGTGCTGTTCATCGTGCTGATCCTGGTCCGTCCGCGGGGGATTCTCGCGCGATGACCGACATGCGCATGGCGGCGGGCGTGGGCTTGGCGGTGCTGATCGCACTGCCGCTCCTGCTGCCGAGCTACTTCCTCCATATCGTCATCCAGGTGCTGCTCTTGGGCCTGATCTACACGGCCTGGGGCTTCATGGGACGGTTCGGTCTCGTGTCGCTCGGACACGGCGCTTTCATGGGCGTTGGCGCCTATACCTCGTCGCTGCTCTGGAACCTCTACGGCGTGACGCCCTGGCTCGGCATCCCCGCGGGCATGGCGCTCGCGGTGGTGCTCGCGATGGTGATCGGGTATCCGTGCTTTCATCTGAGGATCGTCGGGCATTATTTCGCGCTGGTGACGCTCGCCTTGGGGCAGGTGGTTGCGCTGCTGATCATCGCGGGACGCGACATCACCGGCGGTTCCCTCGGCATGACGCCCAATGCAGTCGGCACGTCCTGGATCGCGCTGCAGTTCCAAGACCGCACGCAGTTCTATTTCGTCGCGCTCGCGCTCTGGCTTGCGGTGCTGGGTATTCGCGCTTGGGCGAGTCGGGGCATGCGCCGCGCGGCGCTTGAGGCGATCGGCGAGGACGAGACCGCGGCGGAGGCCGCCGGCATCAACGTGCTCCGCGAGAAGCTCCGGGTTTTCGCGATCAGCGCCGCCATAACCGCGGCCGGCGGCTCGGTCTTCGCTCAATATATCATGTATCTCAATCCCGAGACCGTCTCGGGTGTCGGTATCTCTCTGCAGATCGTGTTCGCGGCGATCGCCGGGGGCATGTACAGCGCACTCGGCCCCACGGTGGGCGCGCTGCTGACGCTGACGCTCACGGAATCGCTGCGCGTGCTGTTCGGCACCAGCTTCATCGGCGCCGCCAATACGATCTATGGCATCCTGCTGATCCTCTTCATCATCTTCATGCCTCGCGGCATCTTGGGTGTTGTCGAGCGGTTGCTCGAGCTCCGCCCGCGCCCGCAAGCCGCGCCGGCGGAATAGTCCCATGCGCCTCGGTTTGATCGGCTTGGGTGCGATCGGCGGCGAGGTGCTCGCGGCAGCCGACCGCGGCGAGCTGCCGGGCGTCGAGCTGAACGCCGTTCTGGTGCGCCGCCCGCGGCCGGCGACGTCGAGCGCGCGCCTCGTGACCGCCGACGCCGAGACATTCTTTCGCCAGCGCTTCGCCGCCGTTCTCGAATGCGCGGGCCACCAGGCCGTCCGCGACCACGGCGAGCGAGTGCTCGCCGGCGGCAGCGATCTCCTGGTGACCTCGGCGGGCGCGCTCACGGACGATGCGCTGCTGACGTCGATGCTGTCGGCGGCGGAGCGGGGCGGCAGCCGACTGATCGTACCCTCCGCCGGGATCGGCGCGCTCGACGTCCTGGCGGGTGCCGCCCAGGGCGGCCTCGACGAGGTCACCGTCACCGTCCGAAAGGACCCTCTCAGTTGGAAGGGAACGGTAGCCGAGGCGACACACGATCTCGATCGCCTCGAAGGTCCCGTCACCCTCTACGACGGCCCGGTGCGCGAGGGTGCGCGGCGCTATCCGCAGAACGTCAACATCTCCGCCGCGGCGGCACTCGCGGGCATCGGCCTCGACCGCACGCGCCTGGTCATCGTCGCCGATCCCGCCATCGCCACGCACGTGGTTGAGATCACGGCCCGCGGCCGCTTCGGCAGCTTTACGTTTCGCGAGGATGTGATCCCGACCGAGAGCAACCCCAAAACAGGCAGGCTCGTCGCCATGGCCGTCATCAAGACGGTGCGGCAGCTCGCCGGCCGCTTTGTGGTGGGGGGCTGAGCGTCAGCAGGCCGTTCGATAGCGCTCGATGCAGGTGCGGATCACGTCGTCCATCGGCCGCGGCCACCAGTCCCTCTGAGAGAAAATCTCGACTTCGCAAAAACCATCGAAGCCCGCGGCCTCCACCCAGGAGCGGATGCGCTTCAAGTCGATCACGCCGTCGCCCATCATCCCGCGGTCGAGCAGCAGATCGGTCGTCGGCACCAGCCAGTCGCTGAGGTGAAAGGCGAGGATGCGCTTCGCTCCCGCGCGGACGATTTCGCGCTCGAGGTTGGGATCCCACCAAGTGTGATAGACGTCGACGACCACGCCCACACCGGCTCCGAGCGCGTCGCAAAGGTCGTTTGCTTGGGCGAGGGTGTTGATGCAGGCGCGGTCGGCGGCGTACATGGGATGGAGCGGCTCGATCGCGAGCGGCAGACCCGCCGATCGCGCGTGGGGCAGGAGCGCCGCGAGGCCTTCCGCGACGAGTGCGCGGGCGTCCGCGATGTCGCGCGAGCCCGGCATGAGTCCGCCTCCGATCAGCACCAGGCACTTGGCGCCGATCCCGGCGGCCTCGTCGATTGCGCGTCGGTTGTCGTCCAGCACATGCTGAAATCCGGCGCGGCCCTGGGCCGTGAAAACCCCGGCGCGCGAGACGCCGCTCACGACGAGACCGTGATCGCCGATGAGTTGCGCCGCCGCCTTGATGCCGATGGCCTGGATCTGCTCCCGCCAAGGTCCGATGCCGGGAACGCCGGCCGCCGCCAGCGCGGGCACGACCTCCGCGAGCGGCCGCTCTCTCCGGAGCGTGGCGGTGTTGATGGAGAGAAAGCGGTTATCGCGCGAGAGGTCGCGCATCGGGGGGTCAGGCGTCGATGCCGTGGCCGCGCAGCACCGTGGTCATGCGGCGCGCCGCGAGATCGGGGTCGATCAACAGCCCCGCGGCGTCCGCGAGCCGAAACAGCTCGCTCAAATGCAGCAGGGAGCGCGCGCTCTCCTGCCCGCCGATCATGACAAAATGCTTCTGATGGCCGTTGAGATAGGCCATGAACACGATGCCGGTCTTGTAGAAGCGAGTCGGCGCCTTGAAGATGTGGCGCGAGAGCGGCACGGTCGGCGCCAGCATGTCCGTGAACTCGTTGCGGCTGCCGCGCGCGAGGGCGGCGAGCGCGGCGGATGCCGCGGGCGCGATCGCGTCGAGAATCCCCAACAACGCATCGCTGTAGCCCAGCTCGTCTCCCGCGATCAGCTCGGCGAAATTGAAGTCGTCTCCGCTGTACATCCGCACGCCCTTGGGCAGGCGCCGGCGCATCAGGAGCTCGCGGTCCTTGTCGAGCAGCGAGACTTTGATGCCCTCGACCTTCGCGGCATTGCGCTGGATCACGTCGAGCGCGACTTCCGTCGCGCTGTCCAGGTCCTTGTGCCCCCAATATCCCGCGAGCGCGAGGTCGAACATGTCGCCAAGCCAGTGGATGATCGCGGGCTCGCGGAGCTGGCGGAGGATGCGGTCGTAAACCGTGCCGTAGTCGTCGGGCGAGCGCGCGGAGGCCGCGAGCGCGCGGCTCGCCATGAGGATGACACGCCCGCCGAGGGTCTCGATCGCGGCGATCTGCTCCTCGTAAGCCTGGATCACGGCCTCGATCGGATGCTTGCCCGGCGGCAGGTGATCGGTGCCGGCGCCGGAGAACACCACGGCGCCGCCCTCGCTCTTGGCGGCCTCGATCGAGCGGCGGATCAGCTCCAGCGAGGTCTTCCAGTCGAGTCCCATGCCGCGCTGTGCCGTGTCCATCGCCTCGGCGACGCCGAGCCCGAGGCGCCAGAGATGGCGGCGATAGGCGATGGTGGCGTCCCAATCGACGGGCGCGTCGAGCCAGGGATCGCACTCGCTGAGCGGGTCCGCGACCACATGCGCCGCCGCGATCGCCGAGCGATTGAAGGCATTCGCGGGCTTGGTGAGCCAGGCGCGCGGCGCGCGCGTCTTGTAGGTCTCGAGCCGGCGGTCGGGGGTGGGCAGCGTCAGTGTTGCCATCGCTCAGGCCTCGAGCTCGGGAATGTCGATCCAGCGCCGCTCGGCGGAGCTTTTCAGCGCGAGCTCGGCGAGCTGCACGCCGCGCGCGCCCGCGAGCAAGTCCCAGGGGAAGGGGGCGTCTTCATAAAGATGTCGGATGAACCGCTCCCACTGCGCCCGGAAGCCGTTGGGGTAGGCCTCGTTGTCGGGCACTTCCTGCCATTGCGCGAAGAAGTCCGTGGTGCGCGGCTCGTCGGGGTTCCAGACCGGCTTGGGCGTGGCGTTGCGCGGCTGGATCACGCAGCGCTGCAAGCCGGCCACGGCGGAGCCGTGGGTACCGTCGACCTGGAAGGTGACGAGGTCGTCGCGGCGCACGCGCGTCGTCCAGGAGCTGTTGATCTGCGCGATGATGCCGGTCTCGATCTCGAAGGTGGCGAAGCAGGCGTCGTCGGCGTCCGCCCGGTAGCGCCGGCCCAGCTCGTCGATGCGTTCGGGAATGAAATTGGCGCTCCGGCAGGAGACCGCACGCACCGGCCCGAAGAGCCCGTCGAGCACGTAGCGCCAGTGGCAGAGCATGTCGAGGACGATGCCGCCGCCCTCGGATTTGCGGTAGTTCCAGGATGGCCGCTGCGCCGCCTGCCAATCGCCCTCGAATACCCAATAGCCGAAGTCGCCCTTGACCGAGAGGATGCGGCCGAAGAACCCGCTGTCGATCAAGCGCCTGAGCTTGACCAGGCCCGGCAGGAACAGCTTGTCCTGGACAACGCCATGCTTGATGCCGGCCGCGCGGGCGCGGCGCACGAGGTCGAGCGCGTCGGCGAGACTCGCCGCCGTCGGCTTCTCGCAATAGATGTGCTTGCCCGCGGCGATCGCGAGATCGAGGTTGTGCTTGCGCTGCCCGGTGGTGACCGCGTCGAAGTAGACGGCGTCCTCGCGCGAGGCGAGCGCCCGATCGAGATCTGTCGTCACGTGCGCGATACCGTGCGCCTTGGCGAGCGCCGCCAGCTTTTCGGCGTTGCGGCCGACCAGGATCGGGTCCGGCATCACGCCGTCGCCGTTCGCGAGCTTGATGCCGCCGTCCGCGCGGATCGCCAGCACCGAGCGGACCAGATGCTGGATCGTCCCCATCCGCCCGGTGACGCCGTTCATGATGATGCCGAGACGCCGCTCGCTCATGGTGTCGTTGCGTCCTTCGACGCGCTCGCCTTGCTCGCTTGCTCAGGATGAGGGGCATTCTTACCTGCAGCACCAAATCTCCCTCATCCTGAGCAAGCGAGCAAGGCGAGCGCGTCGAAGGACGCACCCTACTCGAGCCAGCCCTCCGCCTTCGTTTGGGCCAATGCTCGATCCACCAGCCCCAGCGCGAGCCCGACATAAGTGGTTGGATCGAGAATCCCAGCGAGTTCGGCTGGTGTCGCCACTTTCTTAACTCGGGGATCGCGGGCAAGGGCTGCCTCGAGCGTGGTGCCTTGTTCCTGCGCCGCCATGGCGGCTTCGTAGACCACCTCGTGCGCGGTCTGCTTGCCGAGCTTCTCGCCCAGGAAGAACATCACGCGCTCGGAGAGCAGTAGGCCGCCGAGGCGGTCGAGATTCTCGCGCATGCGCTCGGGCTTCACCACCAGGTGCTCGAGGATGTTGCGGCCGACCGAGAGCAGAAGCCCCACGCCCATGCACACCTCCGGCAGCGCCTTCCACTCCAGCTTCCAGATCGCGCTCTCGCGCTCGTGGGTCTGCACCAGCGCCTCCTGCATGATCGCGACGTCGTAGCGGAGCGTGCGGCCCACGGTGATCATGCTCTCGCAGAGGCTGGGGTTGCGCTTGTGCGGCATGGTGGAGGAGCCGACTTTGCCGGGGTTGAAGGGCTCCTCGACCTCGTCGACCTCGGTCGCCTGCAGATGGAACACCTCGTTGGCGATCTTGGTGAGCGTGCCCGCGACCAAACCCAGGATGCTCGCATACTCCGCGAAGCGGTCGCGCGCGGGATGCCAGGAGATGTCGGCCTGGGCCAGGCCCAGGCGCCGCATCACCGCCGCCTCGAGCTCGACCGCCCTGGGGCCGAAGGACGCCATGGTGCCGACGGCGCCCACCAGGCTGCCGACGAAGACGCGCTTTTCCGCTTCCGCCAGCCGCTCGCGATGGCGCGAGATCTCGCGCAGCCAGATCGCGCATTTGTGCCCGAAGGTGATCGGCAACGCTTGGACGCCGTGCGTGCGGCCCGCCATGGGCGTGGCGCGGTGGCGCTCGGCCAGGTTATAGAGCGCACGGCCGACGGCCTTGAGGTCGCGCAGGACGGCGCCGTGCGCCTCCTTGAGCTGCAGCGCCATGCCGGTGTCGAGGATGTCCTGGGTGGTGGGGCCGTAATGCAGCCATTCCCCGAGCTCGGGCTTGCAGAGCTTCTGCAGCGCGCGGAGCGCCGGCACGAGCGGGTGCTTCGCCTCGCCCATGGCGCGAGCGATCTCCACGAGGTCGACCTTCTCGACCTTGGCATTCCGCATGATCTCGCCCGCGGCCTCGCGCGGGACAATCCCGAACGCGGCTTGCTCGGAGGCGAGCGTCGCTTCGACGTCGTACCATTTCTGCACGCGGTTCTCGTCCGAGAACACGGCTCTCAGCTCCTCGGTGCTCCAGGAATCCCGCAGCAGGATCGAATCGAAGACGCCGGACGGCATGGGCGTGTCTCCTCTCTGGAAAGCAGGCGCGCAGTGGAGCAAAAAAAGCGGTGCTCAAAAAGGGGGGCACGCAGGCGCCCGCGTCGGAGGCTTGCTTGACGCAAGCGGGAGGCTGCGGTTGTATTAAACGAAGAACAAGAACAGCTCATCGGGGAGGCTTCACGATGCCAGCGACATTGACGCGCCGGACCTTCGGGGCTGCGGCTGCGCTTACCATTGCTGCCCCCTTCATCCGTCGGGCCGAGGCCGCAGAGCCGCTGCAGCTGCGCTGCTCTCTCGACACGGCGCCCTCGCATCCGCGCAACGGCGCGTTCCGGGACTTCCTTGCGAAGGTCGAGCAGGCCTCGGGCGGCCGCGTCACGACCAAGCTGTTCGAGAGCGGCTCGCTGTTCCCCGACCTGCAGGTGACGAAGGCGCTGGTCCAGGGCCAGGTCGACATGGCCTGCCCGGGAACCTGGACGCTCACCGGCTTCGTGCCGGATGCGGATTTCGCGGCGCTGCCGGCTTTCTACGGCAGGACGATAGACACGGTGCACAAGGCCACCGACGGCAGCGGTGGCAAGTTCATCAACGAGCAAATCGTGGGCAAGCTCGGGGTCGAGGTGCTGGGTCCGTGGCTCG
Organism: Allostellaceae bacterium; assembly: GCA_035604335.1. Taxonomy (GTDB): domain Bacteria; phylum Pseudomonadota; class Alphaproteobacteria; order ATCC43930; family CGMCC-115725; genus DASZHJ01. The sequence continues at coordinate 10,804 of DATNIT010000152.1, forward strand.
ACCTCGGCTACAACGACTGGTACTCGACGAAGAAACCGCTGAAGGCGCTCGCGGATCTCAACAGCATGAAGATCCGCAGCCCCGGCGGCGTGCTCAACTCCTGGCGCATCCGGTATTTCGGCGGTATCGCCAATGTGACGGCCTGGCCGGACGTTCCGCTGGCCATGTCACAGGGAACATTCGATGGTCTGATTAGCACGAACGAGAGCACCAACAGCTCGAAGCTCTACGACTCCGGAATGCGCTATTCGCTGCAGGATCGCCAGGCGGCGGCGTTCTACGTTCCCCTGGTCAGCCGCGATTTCCTGACCAAGCTCGGCCCTGAGCTGCAGGCGACAATGACGAAGCTCTGGGCGGAGAACATCGCCGGCTATCGCGCCAACTCCGCCAAAGCGCAGGCGAACGCCCGGACCGAGCTGGAGAAGCAGAGCGTCACCTTCACGGACGTGCCGCAGGCGGAACTCGACGGTGTCCGCGAGAAAATGTCGAAGGACCTCGACAAGGTGGCCGAGGACGCGAAGATGTCGCCGAAGCTGGTCCAGCTGGTCATGGCGGATGTCGGCGCCTGAGGGCGCGCGCCGGCGGAGCCGCATCGCTCAAGCTTTCGCGGTGTGGGACCGGGTCGAGCGGGTCCTGGTGGGCTTTCTCGGCGCCGCCGCGCTGGCGATCGCGGTCGTGCAGGTGTTCGGCCGCTACATCAATCCGACCGGGGCGATCAACTGGGCCGAGGAGGTGATTGTCTACATCATGGTATGGGCCGTGATGCTGGTCGCGAGCCAGCTGGTGCGGACCGACGACCATGTGCGCCCCGATCTCGTGCTGCGCCTGTTGCGACCAGGGGCACAGCGCTGGGTCGAGATGTTCAATTGCCTGGTGGCGATCGCCTTCACCGCGGGCATGGTCTGGTACGGCTGGCGCGTGGTGGGCACGGCGCTGCTGCTCGATCAGCGCAGCTCGTCCGATCTGCAATTCCCAATCTGGATCTACTACGCGGCGCTCCCGGCGGGCGGCGGGCTCATGCTGGTGCGCTACGTCATCCGACTCATCCGCTATGCGTTCCTGTTCGATCCCGCGACGATGACCGTCGGTCACGCCATCGGCCACGAGGCGCCGGCGGGCCTCGCAATCCCGACCCCCGAATAGACCGCAGTCGCGCGCGCCATGTGGACGGTCGGATTCCTGCTGCTGTTTTTCGGGCTGCTCGCCGCGGGCATGCCGATCTTCCTGGTGCTCGGCGCCTGCGCCGCGATTCTCTATTTCGTCTCCGACCAGCCCATGATCGGGTTGGCGCAGAATATGATCGATCAGCTGAATTCGACGACGCTGATGTCGCTGCCGCTCTTCGTCATGGCGGCGGCCTTCATGCGCCGCGGCGGGGTGGCGCAAGCGCTGGTCGACGTCTCAACCGCCTGGCTCGGCGGCATCAAGGGCTCGCTTGGGCTGGTGGCGGTGGTGTCCTGCGCGCTGTTCGCGGCGATCTCCGGCTCGTCCGTCGCGACCGCGCTTGCCATGGGGACGATTCTGCTGCCGGCGATGCTCCAGCGCGGCTATCCGCGCTCCTTCTCCCTGGGCGTGCTCGGCGCCTCCGGCACGATCGGCGTGGTCATTCCGCCGTCGCTCGCGCTCATACTCTACGGCATCGTGACGGAGCAGTCGGTGCCGCGGCTCTTCCTCGCGGGCATTCTGCCGGGGCTGCTTCAGGCGGGTGCGTTCTTCCTCTGGGTGCTCTACTACGCGCGCCGCAAGAATTTTCCCGCCGAGCCGCCGATGCCCATATGGCACAGGCTCAGCGTTACGTGGCGCGCGGTGCCGGCGATGCTGGTGCCGACGGTGGTCCTCGGCGGAATTTACGGTGGCATCGTCACCGTCACCGAGGCGGCCGCCCTCTCCGCGGTCACCGCGCTCCTGGTGAGCGTGGTCGTCTATCGCGGATTTCGCTGGACGCAGATCCTCGACGTGATCGCCGAGGCGCTCTCGAGCGCCGGCGTCATCATGCTGATCATCGCCACCGCGCTGGTGTTCGGCCATTGGATGACGGGATCCGGCGTCCCCGCGAAGCTCGTGGAGGTCGCCGCGCATCAGGGCTTCAGCACGTGGGAGTTCCTGCTGGCGATCAACGTTCTTCTGCTGCTGATCGGCTGCTTCCTCGAGGTGGTCAGCACGCTCCTGCTGGTGATGCCGATCCTGGCGCCGATCCTGGTGCCGCTCGGCATCGATCCCGTGCATTTCGGCATCATCTTCACCCACAATATGGAGGTGGGCCTGGTCCACCCGCCGGTGGGGCTCAATCTCTACGTGCTGTCGACGATCTCCGATGCGCCGATCGGCGAAGTGATCCGCGGCATCCTGCCGTTTCTGATCCTGCTGCTCGTGGTTCTCGGCCTGATAACCTACGTGCCGGTGATGACGCTGTGGCTGCCCGATGCCGTGTTCGGGCGGTAGAGGACCGTTCGCGCGCGCTCGGCGGAACGCGAGTGCCTGATGCCGCACGCCGCTCACGAACCGCCACATACCGCTCGTTTCGCGCATCGCGGCCTCGGTCTCTCACAAATAACATAATAGCACAGTTGAATATATTAAATTGACATTTAATCAGTGTCATATGCAAACTCCCCCTCACCAATGGAGGTGATACATGACGGCCGAGCGGGATCATCGTTTCACAGTGGGAAATCGCTGGAGGGGCGCGGGGGTGGAGCTGGACTTGGCGGAGGTGCTGGCGGAGCCCATGGTTCATCTCCTGATGCGGCGAGATGGCGTCAGCCCCTGCGCGTTGCGCCGCGTGGTCGCCGCGGCACGAGCGGCGCTTCGGAGGGGTCTTTGTCCCGACCTCGCGGCGTGAGGAGCGAAGCCAGCGAAGCGGAGATCCTGCGGCGAGGACCGTCAGCCGCGCCGGCCTCGGAGAGGAGCGAGCCCGATGAGCAGAAGTGATGCGGAGGCGCCGGCCGAGCTGACCCGTCCCGCGGACTCCGGCTGGCGCGAACTCTGGCTCAAGGAGGATTGGTGGGCGATCTGGCTCGGGCTGGGGATCGTCGTCATCGCGTATGTCGCCTTCGCCAACGGCTCAAGCATCCGGTGGATCGCCGTGACGCCCGCGAGATGGTCGAGCGTCGCGCAGCTCGGCGCGCATTTTGCCGCGAATATCGATCGCTATGTCGCTCAGTTTATCGCGTGGCTCGCCGTGTTCTCCCTCGCGCTCGGCGCCCTCGGATACAAGGCACGGGAATTCATTCCGGCGTTCCTCCTTCTCTACCTCGTCTCCGTCGCGGTCTTTGCGATCGGCCAGTGGGATCAGGCGAGCATCTACAATCTCGAGCCGCCCTTGGTGGCGCTGGCGGTCGGGCTCGTCTTGGCTAACGTTGTCCGCTTGCCCAAATGGCTCGATGCCGGCTTCCGCGTCGAGTTTTATGTCAAGGTCGGCATCGTGCTGCTGGGCGCGACGCTGCCCTTCACGCTCATCGTCTGGGCCGGCCCCATCGCCATCCTTCAGGCATCGATCGTCTCGATCGTGACGTTCCTGGTGATCTACTGGGTGGCGATCAGGCTCAAGCTCGACCCGCGTTTCGCGGCCACGTTGGGTGCGGGTGGCGCGGTCTGCGGCGTCTCGGCCGCGATCGCCGTCGCGGCCGCCGTCGGTGCTAAGAAGGAGCACGCGTCGATCGCGATCGCCACGGTCATCCTCTGGGCGATCGTGATGATCTTCGTCCTGCCGCTGGTGTCGCGCGCGCTGCATCTGCCCGCGGGCGTCGGCGGCGCGTGGATCGGCACCTCGGAATTCGCGGATGCCGCCGGCTTCGCCGCGGCGCAGGCCTACGGCGATTTCGCGACCCAAGGCGTCGTCGCCGGCACCGCCGACCAGTCCGTCTGGGCCTTCACGCTGATGAAGGTGGTCGGCCGCGACGTCTGGATCGGCATCTGGGCCTTCGTGCTGGCGATCGTCGCGACCACGCGCTGGGAGCGCGCGGAGACCGGACGCCGGCCGAGCCCCGCAGAGATCTGGTGGCGGTTTCCCAAGTTTGTCTTGGGCTTCCTCATCGCTTCCTTGATCGCCACCGCGGCGTCGGGAGACCTGGGCCTTGCCGACTTCAACAAGACCGTGAACCCCGGCTTCGTCGCGCCGATCAAGGATCTCAGAACCTGGAGCTTCATCTTCTGCTTCTTCAGCATCGGCCTGACCACGCGGTTCCGCGAGCTCGCGACGGGCGGCTCCAAGCCCTTTCTCGCGTTCACCTCGGGCGTCGCCGTCAACGTCGTGCTCGGCTTCATCCTGTCGGTGGTCGTCTTCGCCTCGCACTGGGAGACGCTGGCGCGCTGACGCCCCCGACTACCGCGGCACGAGCGCCGGCCGCGGCCCGTCGATCAGTCGATAGCCCTCGAGGATCTCCGCCCGGACTTTCGCCCGCGGCACCTTGCCCTGCGGATTGCGCGGCAGCGTTTCCAGCGACACGAAGGCGCGCGGCCGTTTGTATTTCGCCAGGGATTTGGCCGCCTCGCGGGCGCGCATCTCCCAGTCGGGCGGTGCGTTCTCTGCCACCGCCACGATCACCTCGCCCCAATAATCCGAGGGCACGGTGGTGACCACGATCGCGGGCGCCGTGCCCGCGAGCGCGCGCTCGATCTCTTCGGGATGGATCTTGTAGCCGCCGGATTTGATGACGTCGGCGGTGCGCCCCACCAGGTAGAGGCGCCCGTGCGCGTCGATCCGGCCGAGATCGCCGGTCGCGTGATAGCCGTCGGGCTGCAGGGCGTGGAACCCGGCCCCGTCGATGTGGCCCGCGAGCATGTGCCGGGCGCGCAGATGCACCTCGCCGATCCCGTCGGCTCCGCAGTGGCCGCCGTCCTCGCGCCAGACCTCGACTTCCACGCCGGGCCCCGGCCAACCGACACAGGCGCCGTCGCTCTCGGATTCCTCACGGTAATACCGATCGCATGCGTCTGGCGGCAGGACCGTGATGGGATTCACAATCTCGGATTTGCCGTAGGTCACGCGCACCACCGGGCCGAAGATCGCCCGCGCCTTTTCGTAGAGTGCCGGCGTCAGGGTGGAGGTGCCGCAGAACACGAGACGCACCTGTGGAAAGCGGCGGCCCTCGAAAGTGCTGACGAGCTTCGCCAGCACCGTCGGCGGCGCGAAGACGTGATCGACGCCCGCTTCGAGAGCCGCCTCTACCCTCGGAAGGTCGACGCCATCGAGCAGGGCCACGCTCGCGCCGTGCTCCAGGAAGGCGAAGCTGATGAGCGAGGCGCCATGGGTGAACGGAGTCATGAGCAAGGCGCGGGTCCCTGGCGCGGGCGCATACGGCAAGGTCGCGCGCTGCAGCAGGTTGGCGATCCAACGGGCCTCGTGGGTGTGCACGATCGCCTTGGGCCGCCCCGTGGTGCCGGAGGTGAAGATGATGCGGCCCCAGACTTGCGCGGGTACGGGCGGGATGCGGCCGGGATCGCCGGGGTCGGCTGGCACATCCTCGACCGCGATCACGTCGCAGCCGAGCGAGCGGAAGAACGGAGCCACTGCGGCGGCTGTGACCACGTGTCTGACGCCCGCGAGGCCGACGCAGTAGCGCCGCTCGTCCTCGGTAAGGGCTGGGTTGAGCGGCGTCTCCGCCGCGCCGGACATCTTGACGCCGTAGCTCGCCCACACCGCGGGGATGCCGTTGCGCAAGAAGGTCGCCACCGGCTCGCCCGGCCTCACGCCGGCGGCGAGAAGCATTTCGGTGAGGCGAGCCGCCCGGCCCGCGAGCACGCGGTGAGTGATCTCGCGCTCGCCGTCGCTGACCGCGACGAGGTCGCCGTAGTGGTCGGCTTGGGTCTTGAGTCCGCTCGACCAGGGAATCAGCGTGATCAATGCGCGCCGAGCTCGCGGAGATTGCCGTGGCGCTCCAGGGACTGCAGTTCGTCGAACAAAGCCTTGGCCCCGTTCTCCTGCAGCGTGGTTCCCGCGCAGTCCCGGAACTTCGTCCAAAGCTCGTCGGGGCGGAGCGGAAGCGACCAATGGCCGCGCGCGTAGCGCAGCTCGGGACTCGCGAGATGCTTGCCGTCCGCGAGCGTGACATCGATCTTGTCGAAAGCGGCGAAGATCGGGTCGTCTTCCGCCACCGTGTCGGTCGTGGCGATCGACACCATGCCCATCGCGCTCTGCACGTCGGGCCGGCGCACGAATCCGTCAGTCAGCTCGGAAAGGCCGGCGCGGCCCGCGGTCAGCGCGGAGGCCATCGCGAATTCCATGCTGAACTTCGCCTCCAGCCCGGTCTGCGGCCGATGATTGCGCAGCATGGTGGCTTGCGTCTTTCCGGTGGTGACCGCGATCTCTCTGACGGCGGCGGGCGTGAGCTTGTGCTCGCGCACGAGGTCGAGCATGCCGTCGAGCGCGCGATGAACGCCATAGCACATGGGATATTTCTTGACGTTGAGGCCCTTCTCCGTGATCCGCCAGATCTTGCCGAGCGCGTCGAGGGACGTCTCGGTGTCGACGCGTCCCTGCGGCGACAGGGCGCGCAGAAGGCCGACGGAATGCTCGAGCGCGTCGGCGGAGGCCGTCATGCCAGCGGCGGCCATTCGCGCGGCCAAGACGCCGGATTGCGCGGCACGGCCGGCCTGGAACGGCTTGGTCATGGTGCCGAAATTGGCCACCACGCCCGCGGACATCGAGGCCGCGATGGCGACCGCCATGGTGGCCTTCTCGGCGTCGAGGCGGCGCAGATTGGCGATGGCCGCCGCGGCCGCCACGGGCCCCATCACCGCGGTCGGGTGCCAACCCTTGCGGTGATAGGGATCGGGATCGCGCTCGATCAGATGCGCCCAGGTCTCGTAGCCCGCGACGTAAGCCGCGACAGCCGCGCGGCCGTCGGCCCCCAGCGCCTCCGCTTCGGCCAGCACCGCCGGCACCAGCACGACGCTCGGATGGCCCGCGAGCGCCACGTCGTCGTAGTCGAGCGCATGACCCGCGGTGCCATTGGCAAGCGCCGCCTCGGGCGCGCTCGCGCGCTCGGTTCCGAACGCAAGGCGCGCCTCGGCCTTGGCGCTGCGCGTGCCCAGGCTTTCGCGGACGATGCGCGCCACCGGCTCCGACGCACCGGCCATTATGGTGGCGACGCAATCGGTGAAACCCAAGCGCACGACCTCGATGGCGGCCTGGGGCAGCGCCTCGAACCGCAGATCGGAAACGAACTGGCCGAGCGAGCGGGTCAGAGGAGCCGGCATGACAGGGTCCTTTCCGGAGCCGATGGGCCGGAATGCTAGGTGCGGGATCTCCGGAGCGTCAAGGCGCACGCATTGACGCTCTCGATGGCTTGGGACTAGCGTCTCGACGATCTTGCGGAAAGGTCCATTTTCCAATGACTGACCTCGCTCCGATCAGCGGTGCTTGCGCGTGGCCGGGCAAGGATATCGCGCGCTCGACGCGTTGGGTGCGTGACTTCAAGCCGGCGGACATCGCCGAGATCGACGCGGCCCTCGCCAGTGTCGAGCGCCGCGGTCTCGCTTGGCATGAGATCCGTCGCGCGGATTTTCCGTTACCGAATCTTGCGGGTCTGCTCTCGGACATCGCGGAGGAGCTCGAGCACGGCTGCGGCATGATGAAGCTCCGGGGCCTACCGGTCGACCGCTACAGCGACGATCAGCTGCGCCGGCTCTATTTCGGCCTCGGCGCCAACGTCGGAACACCAGTTTTCCAGAATCGCAGCGGCGAGCTCATGCGCTTCATCCGGGACGAGGGCGCCGAGGTCGGAAAGAAATACGGCCAGATCGAGCGTGTGCGCATGGCCGACGGCAAGCCGTTCCTGTCCTCCTACGCGCGCACGCTCAGCAACGGGCCGTTGCGCTTCCACACCGACCGCACCGACGTGGTGGCTCTGCTCTGCGTGCGCCAGGCGGCGAAGGGCGGCGTCAGCACGATCTGTAGCTCGGTTTCCGTCATGAACGAGATGCTGAAGCGGCGGCCCGATCTCTGCGCGCTGCTGTTCGAGCCTTACTACCGCAGCCGTCACGGCGAGGAGTCCGAGACCGCCGAGAACGTCTATGCGCTGCCGGTCTTCGGTGCGCGCGACGGCCGCTTCACCAGCCATTTCTCGCTGACCTACATCGAGGCGGCGCAGACCGTGGCGGGCGTGCCCAAGATGAGCGCGGCGCAGAAGGAAGCGCTCGACATGCTCCTGGCGCTCGCCAGGGAGCTCTCGTTCGAGATGACACTGGAGCCCGGCGACATCCAGTTCCTGAACTCGCACATCACCTATCACGGGCGTACGCCTTTCGAGGACGATGCATCGAGCGGCCACGATCGCCTGCTCATGCGCCTCTGGCTCGCCATGCCCAACAGCCGTGCGCTCCCCAAGGGCCAAGAGGTGCTCTGGCGCAGCATCGAGGCCGGCACCCTCAGGGGCGGGATCGCGCAGATGACGGCGGCGCAGTCACACTGACTGCCTCGACAACCTGCGTCCTTCGACGCGCTCGCTGTGCTCGCTTGCTCAGGATGAGGAGGCTCTTTGTTGCGAGACTTAATGCTCCTCATCCTGAGCAAGCGAAGCGCGTCGAAGGAACGCACAACGGTCCCGTTGCTTCGGTTCATTGACCCCCCTCCGCCGAGCGGTCTAGCGTAGACGCAGACTATAGGGAGGAGCGAGATGGGCGCCGAAGCGCCGCTTCGCGACATGGTGGTGGTGGAGCTCGGCCACAACGTGGCGGCGCCTTTTGCGGGCGAGATCCTCGGAGATCTCGGCGCCACCGTGATCAAGGTCGAGAAGCAGGACGGCGACGACGCGCGCAAATGGGCGCCGCCCTATTGGCACGGGCATTCGGCGCTGTTTCAGAGCCTCAACCGCAACAAGCTCTCGGTGGTCGTGGATTTGCGCAATGCCGCGGACCGCGGCCGGCTCGAGCGCCTGATCCTCGAGCGCGCGGACGTGGTGATTCAGAATCTGCGACCGGGCACCGCCGCCGAGCTCGGGCTCGATGCCGCGACGCTCCGAAAAAAGAAGCCGCGCCTGGTCTACTGCACCATCGGCGCGTTCGGTTCCAAGGGGCCGCTCAAGGACAAGCCGGGCTACGATCCGCTGCTGCAGGCCTTCGGCGGCTTCATGAGCGTCACCGGCGAGCCTGGCCGGCCGCCGGTGCGCGCGGGTAGCTCGATCATGGATATCGGCTCCGGCATGTGGTCGGTGATCGGCATTTTGGGCGCGCTCATGGGCCGTGCCGCGACCGGCGAGGGAGCCATCATCGAGACCTCGCTCTACGAAACCGCGCTCGCCTGGATGTGCTACCACGTTGCCAACTATCAGGCCTCTGGCGAGGTGCCGACGCCGCAGGGCTCGGGTGCCTCCATGATCGTGCCCTATCGCGGCTACGAGACCCGCGACGGCTTCGTCATGATCGGTGCCGGCAGCGACAAGCTCTTCCAGCTGCTCTCGCGCGCCTTGGGCCAGCCCGGCTGGGCCGAGGATCCGCGCTTCCTGCACAATCCCGACCGGGTCAAGCACAAGGACCTGCTCAACGGCCTGATCCAGGACATCGCGCACACCAAGACCACCGCGGAGCTGGTGGCGGCGCTCGAGGCGGCGGGCGTGCCCTGCGCTCCCTTGCAGCGCATCGACCAGGTGGTGGCGCATCCGCAGACGGCGGCGCTCGGCATGCTGCAGCCCAGCCCCGACGGCTCCATCACGCTCCTGGGATTACCGCTCTCCTTCGACGGAAAGCGGCCGGAATTTCGGCGCATGCCGCCCACGGTGGGCCAGCACACCGAGGAGGTTCTTGGCCCTTACGGACCGCCTTCGCGCAAGGGCCCGGGCCGATAACCGAATCCTGCGACAACCCTGCACGCGACGGGCGGCCTGTTCCGGAGCATGATGGGTTAAACATTCGTTAAGCTAAAGGAAGCTACTCTTTTACATCCGCCGCCCCGCTCGGACGGGTGGTTCACCAAGAAATGTCGGGACGATTCAAGTCCCGGCGCCCGCGGGACGTTGAGGGGTCGGATTAAAGGAGACCGCCTCGTGCTCTCGGGGCCCCTCAAAGTATTGGCGCTGATCGCATCCCGCGATGCCCTCCGGCACGGCATGGCGCGACCACGCCATCGCACGGCGGTCGAGGGCCGGAGTGGGCGAGGGGCGCGCCGATGAGCTTTGTCGACGATCCCTCGATCATCGCCGACGGGCTCGTCGGGCTGGGGACCTTGGTCGCAGCCGGCTGGGTCGCTTCGAAAGCGTTCCGCGACTGGAGGCGATTGCCGGACCCCGGGCGCAACAGGCACGCGCTGGCGCCGTTCGGCGCCGCGATCGATCCTTTCCGCGCCGGAGACGATCCCGCGTTCGCCATCCTGCGCCCCGAGCAGGTTGCGGCCGTGCAGCGGCAATCAGGCTTCAATCTGGCCATCAATATCGCCAACGCGATCGTCCTGGTGGCGGCCGTGGGCCACACGGCCAATACCGCTGTCCTTGTGGTTTGGTTCTGCACCGTCGTTTCGATCGTAACGATGGCCATTGCGCGATGGATGCGCAACAGGCGCCGCCCGCCTCCGGCCACCGTCTCGAAGCGCAGCCTGCGCCGCATGACCTATTACGCGGCCATCCTGGGCTCGTTGTGGGGCGTTGGCTTCGCGTTGTTCTACGGCAGCGCGGACGGCATCGGCCGCATCGTCTTGGCGGCCCTTGGCATGGGCATGGCCGCCGGGGGCACCATCGCGTTGGCGGCCTCGCTGGGCGCCGCGGCTGCCTTCGCGGCCTCCGTGCTCGTGCCGGGCATCGTCCGGCTTCTGACCACTGGCAATTCCGGAGATCTGACGCTGGCGCTCCTGTGCGCTTTGTACGCGTGCTCGATGGGGGCCACCCTCACCGAAGTTTATGATTTCTTCGCTCGCAACGTGCTCGCCCACGCGGCCCAGCGCGAGCAGGCGGAAACGATCGCGCTTCTGCTGAATACCTATGAGGAGCATGCTTCGGGGTGGCTGTGGCGGGCCGATGGCGACGGTGTCATGCTCGGTTCGCCGACGCGGATGGAGGAGTTGCTCGCGGTGCCACCCGGCGGTCTCGCCGGCCGACCGCTCTGGTCGCCTGCCGGTGCCGAGCCCGCCGATGATGTGGGCTGGAGCGAGCTCATCGAGGAGTTCCGTGCGGGCCGGGCGTTTCGCGATCGGGTGGTCGCGGTGCGGCGGTCGAGCGACGGGGAGACGATCTGGCTTTCCCTGTCGGGTCGGCGGTTCGCCGGCGGCACGTGGCACGGCGTCGGGTCGGATGTCACCGCGCGTGAGACGGCGCTGCACTCTCTGCGGGACGCGATGACGGCGGCGTCGGCGGGCATTCAGGCAAAATCGCTGTTCCTGGCGACGATGAGCCATGAGCTGCGCACGCCGCTGAACGCCATCATCGGCTTCACGGAGCTGATGCAGCACGGCGTCGGCGGCATGCTCACGGCAAAACACCGGGAGTATCTGTCCGACATCCACCGCTCCGGCATCTTTCTGTTGAGCCTCGTCAACGACACCCTCGACCTCTCGAAGATCGATGCCGGTCGGCTCGAGCTCGTCGAGGAAACACTCGAGATCCCGTCCCTCGTGTCCGAGGCGGTGCGTTTCGTCTCGTTGCAAGCGGCGGCCAGCGGGATCGCCGTCGACGTGACGATCGACCCGGACTTGCCGCAGGTTCGGGTCGATGCGCGCCGGATCAAGCAGGTTCTGGTCAATCTGCTGTCGAACGCCGTGAAGTTCACGCCGCCTCAGGGAAAGATCGAAATCCGAGGGACGATTCGGGAGGATGGGGCCCTCGCGTTGGTGGTGGCGGATTCCGGGATCGGCATGGCCGTGGCGGACATACCGAAGGCGCTCGAGCGCTTCGGCCAAATCGACGATCGCCTGGAGCGCCGCTACGAGGGCACAGGACTGGGCTTGCCGCTGGCGAGCAAACTGATCGAGCTGCATGGCGGAACTTTGAAGATCGACAGTCGGATCGGCGCGGGAACGCGGGTGACCATCGTATTGCCGCCGTGGCGGATCGTGGGACGGTCCGGCGAGACGCCGTTTGTCTCGCCCCCGGCGGCGCCCGCGGTGGGCGGCACCGTCGAGTAACGGAAGCAAGTCGCGGCGCCGCAATCTCGGTTCCGCGCCGGTGGATCGCTCGGCAACAGCCGTCCACGGCGGGATTTCGCTCTATGCCGTTGCGTCGAAGACGCCGGGGAACCAAGATGACGCGGCCTCGCGCAAGGAGCCGCGCCCCATGCTGAAATCCTACGAAACCCTCGGGACCGCGATCGCGGCCCCTCACGTGCTGGTGGTGACGCTCAACCGGCCGGAGGTCGCGAACGCCCTCAACACGCAGATGGGCCGCGATCTCCGCGACCTCTGGGCCGGCCTCATCGCCGAGCCCGGCGACCTCCGCTGCGTGGTCCTGACGGGAGCGGGAAACCGCGCCTTCTGCGCCGGCGGCGACCTGAAGGAGCGCCACGGCATGACCCAGGCGCAGTGGGAGGCCCAACACGAGATCTTCGAGCGGCAATACTGGGCGCTCCTCGATTGTCCCATTCCGGTGATCGCCGCGCTCAACGGCCACGCCTACGCGGGCGGGCTCGAGATGGCGCTCGCGTGCGATTTCGCCTACGCCGTCAAGACCGCGCGCTTCGCGCTCACGGAGGTGGCGCTCGGCATCATGCCGGGCGCCGGCGGCACGCAACTCCTGCCGCGCGCCGTGGGCGAGCGCCGTGCGAAGGAGATCATCCTCACCGGCAAGCCTTTTGGCGCCGCGGAGGCGCTCGAGTGGGGCATCCTCAACAAGCTTTGCGAGCCCGAGGCGTTGATGCCCGACGTGCTCGCCACCGCCGGCACGATCGCCGCCAACGCGCCGCTCTCGGTGCGCCAGGCCAAGAAGTCCATCGTCTATGGGATGCAGATGGATCTTCGTACCGCCTTCCGCTTCGAGATCGAGGCCTACAACCGCATGGTCGGAACCGAGGATCGGCAGGAAGGCATCCGCGCCTTCAACGAGAAGCGCAAGCCGGTGTTCCGAGGCCGCTAGGGCTTGAAGCCCGGTCTCCTTTCGTGAGTCGCGCGAGCGGACCGGGCGCTCAACCGGCACCAGCCGGCCGCCTCTCTGCGGGGTTATTTTGGCTGTTGTTCCTCGGGCTTTTCGTGGCCACGGCGCTCCCAATAGTGCGCGCCGAGCTGCCACCGATCGTCGATTACCCCAATCACCTCGCGCGCATGCACGTGTTGATCGAGCAGCCGCGCTCCGAGGCTTTGCAGCAGTACTATGAGATCCGCTGGCGGCCGCTGCCCAATCTCGCCATGGACGTGACGGTGCCGCTGCTCGCGCGGGTCATGCCGCTCGAGTGGGCGGGCAGGGCGTTCATTGTGCTTTGCCTCGGCCTCCTGCCGGCCGGCGCGGCTTTGCTCCATCGCGCGGCGGCTGGCCAATGGTCGGTGTGGCCCCTCTTCGCGTTCCTGTTCCTTTACAGTCACCTGTTGATTTGGGGCTTCCTCAATTACCTCTGCGGCCTCGGGCTGGCGCTGATGGCGTTCGCGCTTTGGCTGGCGCTCGGCAAGAGGGCGGCTGCCGCGCGCATCGGCGCGGCGACCGCCTGCGCCCTGGTGCTCTTCTTCGCGCATCTGATGGCATGCGCGGTCTTCGCCTTGCTGATCATGGGCCACGAGATCGGTCGGCTCCGGCGCGAGCGCGCGTTCTCGGCGAAGCAGATCCTCGGGCGAGCCGTTGCCGCCGGAGTGCCGTTCGCGATCCCTCTGGCGATCTTGTTGGCCGGCGGGCTCGGCGGCGGGCTCGGCGATATCCAATACGACGGGTTCCTGCGCAAGCTCGCGGTGCTGCCGATGTTCGAGGGCCATCTCGCCCTCGATATCGTGACCGTCGCCGTCCTCGTCCTGCTGATCGCGATCGGGTACTACAAGAAATACGTGGGCGTCGTGCCGGCGCTCCGCGCACCGCTCCTGGCATTGGCACTCGCCTTTCTTCTCGCACCCACGAAGCTCATGACGGCCAACGGTATCGACGAGCGCCTGCCGCTGGCGTTCGTTCTCGTGCTCGCTGCTGGTACCGTATCGACTGGCTCGCGCCCGAGCCGGGTCCGCGTCGCGGCGCTGGCGGGTTTCGCATTGTTCCTCGCGCGCGCGGCCGCGATGGAGATTGATTGCGAGCGGGCTAACCAGGTCTATCCGCGCCTCGTCGCCCTTCTGGACGCGGTGCCCCAAGGCGGCCGTCTCGCGGTTGCCTTCCGCTCCAACGAGATCGGCCCCACGGGGATCCCGATCAATCACCTTCCGGCGCTCGCCGTGCTGCGGCGCGACGCGTTCGTGCCGACGTTCTTCGCATACGAAACGCAACAGCCCGTGACCCTGACGCCGGCCGCGCGCGCACTGCGGGAAGCCGCCGACCCGTCCGAGCTCTGGGCGGCCCTGATGGCGGGCGAAGCCGGGGACGCACGGCTCCGCAAAGCGCTCGCCGGGTTCGATACGCTCGTGGCGCTCGATCCCCGGCCATTCGAAGTACCGGTGACGCCCCTTCTTGTGCCGGTCGGGATCGAGCGGAATTTCGCGCTCTATCGGATCGTGCACTGATCGCGGCACGCGGCCGGTTTCGGCAAGTCTCCTTGCGCGATTAGCGGCCATTGCGTCAATCGGACCGGCGCACCACAATATCCGAAATGCCCGAGGAGACACGCCCATGAGCGACCGTATCGACGTCCACGTCTGCGAGGTCGGCATGCGCGACGGCTTGCAGAACGTCAGTGTCTTCATGCCGACGTCGGAGAAGCTCGCCTGGCTCGAGGCCGAGGCGGCCGCGGGCATGCCGGAGATGGAGGTGTGCTCCTTCGTGCCGCCGAAGCTGATCCCACAGTTCGTCGACGCCGCCGAGGTCTGTGAGCGCGCCTTGAAGATCCCCGGGCTCATCGTCACGGCGCTGATCCCGAATCTCAAGGGGGCCGAGCGCGGCATCGCCGCGGGCGTGCACAAGCTCAATTACGTGATCTCCGTCAGCGAATCCCACAACCAGCGCAACGTGCGGCGCTCGCGCGCCGAGTCCGTGGCGGACTTCCGGCGCATCGTCGAGCTCGTGCGGAGCGTCGATGCGGCCAAGCGGCCGAAGCTCGCGGTCGGCCTCTCGACCGCGCTCGGCTGCACCATCGAGGGCGAGGTCCCCGAGGCCGAGGTGGTGAAATACGCCGAGATCATGGCCGAGGCGGGCGCCGACGAGCTCGCCGTGCCCGACACGGTCGGCTATGCCAATCCCGCGCAGGTCCGGCGCGTCTTCAAGGCGGTGATGTCCGCGGTGAAATCGCTTCCGGTCACCGCGCATTTCCACGACACCCGCGGCCAGGGCATCGCGAATGCTTTGGCGGCGCTCGACGTGGGCGTCGTGCATTTCGACGCTTGCCTCGCAGGCCTCGGCGGCTGCCCCTACGCACCCGGCGCCAGCGGCAACATCGTGATGGAGGATTTGGTCTTCATGCTGGAGGGCATGGGGCTCCGCACCGGCGTCGATCTCGAGCGCCTGATCGCGGTTCGCGCCATCCTCGAGCGCGCGCTGCCGGGCGTGCCGCTCCACGGCGGGGTCGGCAAGGCGGGTCTGCCCAAAGGATTCCATCCCGCGACGGCGCCTCGGGCGCACGCGGCCGACTAGCGGTCCGGCATGAGTGCGGAGACGCGATCCGCTGGCGACGCCGAGCTGGTGCAGCTCGCGATCGGCGAGGACTTTCCGGAGATCCGGCAGGCCGTGCGCAAGATCTGCGAGGGCTTCCCGGGTGCCTATTGGCGCGACCTCGAGGCGCGCGAGGCCTACCCCACCGACTTCGTGCAGGCGCTGACGCGAGAGGGTTTCCTGGGCGCGCTCATTCCCGAGGAATACGGCGGCTCGGGACTGCCGCTGCGCGCGGCCTCGGCGGTGTTGGAGGAGATCCACGCCTCCGGCGCCAATGCCAGCGCGTGCCACGCGCAGATGTACATCATGGGCACGCTGCTCCGGCATGGCAGCGCCGAGCAGAAGCGGAAATACCTGCCGGAGATCGCCGCGGGCCGCCTGCGCCTCCAGGCCTTCGGCGTGACCGAGCCCACCACGGGCACCGACACCACCAAGCTGAAGACCCGCGCGGAGAAGAAGGGCAACGACCGCTACATCGTACGCGGCCAGAAAGTGTGGACCTCCCGCGCGCTGCACTCCGACCTGATGCTCCTGCTGGCGCGCACGACGCCGATCGAGCAGGTGAAGCGGCGGAGCGACGGGCTCTCGGTGTTCCTGGTCGACATCCGCGCGTCGCTCGGCAAGGGCCTCGAGATCAAGCCGCTCAAGGCGATGATCAACCACAACACCACCGAAGTGTTCTTCGACGATCTCGAGGTGCCCGCCGAGAACCTGATCGGCGAGGAGGGCAGGGGCTTCCGCTACATCCTCGACGGCATGAACGCCGAGCGCGTGCTGATCGCGTCGGAGGGTATCGGAGACGCCCGCTGGTTCATCAAGACGGCCTCGCAATATGCGACGACGCGCGTGGTGTTCGACCGGCCGATCGGCCAGAACCAGGGCGTGCAGTTCCCGATCGCGCGCGCCTACGCCGAGACCGAGGCCGCGGATCTGATGGTGCGCAAGGCCGCCGCGTTGTTCCAGGCCGGCAAGCCCTGCGGCGCCGAGGCGAACATGGCGAAGCTCCTGGCCTCCGAGGCCTCTTGGCATGCTGGCGAGGTCGCGATGCAGACCCACGGCGGCTTCGCCTTCGCCAAGGAGTACGACGTCGAGCGTAAGTGGCGCGAGACCCGGCTCATGCAGATCGCGCCGATCTCCACCAACCTCATCCTCGCCTATCTCGGCGAACATGTGCTGGGCATGCCGCGGTCGTATTAGGAGACAGAGCGATGGGCGTAGTGCTGGTCACCGGTGGAAGCCGTGGAATTGGAGCGGAGATCTGCGGGCGCGCGGCGGATCGCGGTTACAGCGTCGGCGTCAATTATCGCCACGGCGAGGCAGAGGCCAACGCCGTCGTCGCTGCCATTGAGAAGCGCGGTGGCCGCGCCATTGCGGTTCGGGCGGACGTGAGCAACGAGGACGACGTCAAGCGAATGTTCGAGGCGGTCGCGTCCAAGCTCGGTCCGATCACCGCGCTCATCAACAACGCCGGCTGGGGTGGGCAGCATGGACCGATCGAGACCTGGGACGCCGAGGCCACGCGAAAACTGATCGAGACCAATCTGTTCGGGCCGATGCTGTGCAGTCGCGAGGCCGTCAAGCGCATGTCCAAGAAGCTCGGCGGGTCCGGCGGCAATATCGTCAACATATCGTCGGCAGCGGCGCGGACTGGTTCGCCGGGCGTGTTCGTCCACTATGCCGCGACCAAGGGCGGACTGGACGTCTTCACGACCGGGCTGGCGAAGGAGGTGGCCAAGGATGGCATTCGAGTGAACGCGGTCCGGCCCGGGTACGTCCGTACCGCGATGTACGAAGACGACCTCAAGCAGAGTCCCGATTGGGTCCGCTCGACCATCGCCGCGATTCCCCTAGGGCGCATAGCCGAGGTTCAAGACGTGGCAGCCGTCGTCCTGTGGCTGCTGTCGGAAGAAGCTACCTACGTTACCGGGACCATCATCGATATCTCCGGCGGACGCGCTACGCAGTGAGATCTATCCTAGGGCCGTAAACCTGTTCAGGTTGCTGTTGCTCGGCCATCGCATATCGGAGCCCAAGGTGGCCGATGATCTCGGCGCACGCTGTGGTCGAGGAAGCCTCGCTGCGGCAGTGAGTCGATAGCGGAGCCGCCAGCTCAGAACTGATATCGCCGCAGCCCGCCGTCCACGGGGATCACTGTGCCCGTGATGTAATTCGCGAGCGGCGAGCACAGGAACACCGCCATCACCGCGAGCTCCTCGGGCTCGCCGTATCGGCCGACGGGGATCTCCGCGCGCGAGAAACGCTCGCGCTCCTCCGGCGGGTAGTTGCGCCGGATCTGTTCGCTCATGATGCGGCCGGGCGCGATCGAGTTGATGGTGATGCCGAGCCGGCCCACGTCGCGCGAGAGGCCCTTCGCCCAGGCGTGCACGCCGGCCTTCGCCGAGAAAGCCGCGTTGATGTGCTCGGGCTCGGACTTGCCGGTGATATTGACGATGCGGCCCCATTTCCGCTCCATCATCCCCGGCAGGATCGCCTGGGTGAGCTGGCGCACGCGCGTGAAATTGAGCGTCATCGCCTCGTCCCAGCGATCATCGCCGGCGTCGACGGGGAGCGGACGGCTGCCGCCGGCGGAGTTGACGAGGATCTCGACCTTGCCGAGCGCCGCCACGGCTTGATCGCGGATGCGCTGGGCTGCGTCGGGTGCCATCACGTCCTGGACGATGAGCGCCGGCGCCGGGTCCTGGGCGCGGGCGATCTCGGCCGCGAGCTCCTCCAGCAACGGCTGGCGCCGCGCCACCGCCGCGACCTTGACGCCTTCACCAGCGAGCATCCGCGCGATCGCGCGCCCGATCCCCATGCTGGCGCCGGTGACGAGCGCGGTGCGTCCCTTGAGTTGCAGATCCATGGCTCGCGACTTTCGCATGCGCTGATTCTCTGCGTCAATTGAGGTTCCGTACGCGTTTGGTTTGACGGTCGCAGGACCTGCATGCAGAGTTCGCGCGGAACCACGGAGGCTCGAATGGCCGAAAGATGTCTCGACGGCAAGGTGGTCATCGTCACCGGCGCGGGCCGCGGCATCGGCCGCGAGATCGCGCTGCTGGCCGCGCGCTCCGGCGGCAAGGTCGTCGTGAACGATCTTGGCGGCCATGCCGATGGCGAGGGCGCCGACGTCGGACCCGCGAGCGAGGTCGTCAACGCGATCGTGGCCGCGGGTGGCGTCGCGGTCGCGAATACCGCGAGTGTCGGCGATGCCGCCGGCGCCGACAGCATCGTCAAGTCGGCGCTCGACGCCTTCGGCCGTGTCGACGTCGTCGTCAACAATGCCGGCATCCTGCGCGACCGCATCTTCCACCGGATGAGCGTCGCCGACTTCGAGTCGGTGATCCAAGTCCATCTGATGGGTAGCTTCTATGTCTCGAAAGCGGCAGCTTTGCATTTCCGCGAGCAGCAGAGCGGCGCCTTCGTGCATTTCACCTCGACCTCGGGGCTGATCGGCAATTTCGGCCAGGCGAACTACGCTGCGGCCAAGATGGGGATCGTCGGGCTCTCGAAATCGATCGCCCTCGACATGGCGCGCTTCAACGTGCGCTCGAATTGCATCTCGCCCTTCGCCTGGAGCCGGCTCATCGGCACGATCCCGACGGAGACGCCGGACGAGAAAGCGCGCGTCGAGCGCTTGAAGACCATGACCGCCGACAAGATCGCACCGCTCGCGGTTTTCCTGGCGAGCGACCTCGCCAAGGACGTGACCGGCCAGATCTTCGCCGTGCGCAAGAACGAGGTGTTCCTGATCAGCCAGCCGCGGCCCATCCGCTCCGCTCATCGCGACGGCGGTTGGACGCCGGAGACACTCGCAGAGACCATGCTGCCGGCGTTCCGGCCCTCGCTCTATCCGCTGGAGCGCTCGGCCGATGTCTTCAACTGGGATCCGCTCTGAGTCCGGCCCCCCGCCTTGACGGCGCGCGCGCAATCCCGTTCGTTAACGATGGTTCAATTCACTCAAAAAACGAGAGACCCGCACATGAGCAAGGCTCCCTTCGATCATCAGGCGATCCGCAGCGTTGTCGGAGAGTATCGCGATCCCAAGCAGACCATCGAGGAGCGCGGCAAGATCTATCAGGAGCTCCTGGGCTACGTGCCGCCGCGCATCCAATCGCGCTTCGCGGTGACCGGCGCGGTCGATCCGAAGATCCTGGACATGCAGGAGGAGATCCGCGCTTACGCGATGTATCCCAAATGCTTCGACGTGAAGACGTCGCAGCTGATCCTGTTTGCGGCTCTGCTGATGGATTTGAGCGACGCGGCGCGTATCCACGCCACGGCCGCGCGCCGCGCCGGCGCTTCCTTCGAGGAGCTGCAGGCCGTGATCAATTTGGTGTTCCTGTTTCGCGGATTGCCGGCCGCCAACCGAGGCGCCGAGATCCTGGTGGCCCTCGCGGAGTCCGAGCACCAGGGAAAATCGGAGAGGAAGGGCTAGAGGTTTCTGCTCCGGCGGCGAGTGCGGGCCCAAAAAGAAAGCGCGGAGCCGTTGCCGGCTCCGCGCTGACGTAGCTGTGTCTAGTCGGTCTTGCGACTAGCCCGCCTTGAGGTTCGTGGCGGCTTGCTTGCCGCGCTCGATCGTGACTTCGTAGCTGACTCGCTGACCCTCGGTGAGGGTCCCCATGCCAGCGCGCTCGACGGCGCTGATGTGGACGAAAACGTCACGCCCGCCGTCGCTCGGCTGGATGAAGCCGAATCCTTTGACGGGGTTGAACCACTTGACGGTACCGGTAGCCATGTAAGCCTCCTTGGCAGTAGCGGAAGTACGCGCGCGACCGGGCGCAATCAATCGTCCGGTCTCGAACAACCTGGATTTGGGGGTGACTTGAAGCGGAGGCCCGCGAGCGGGCGACGCTGGCAAGCTCGCGCCAAAACGTCGATTGCGCGGCAATCAGGCTAGATGCGGCATTCAAAGTCAAGCGTCATTTCCTCGATTACTGGGCAACAGCGCGCGGTTCGCCGCGGTTCAGCGCTGCCCGCCCAGCAAGCCATGGAATGCGAATCCCGCGAACGATGGCCACGCGCCGAGCGCGTGGCCGAGCGGGCTGAGCGTTTCGCGCAACTGCGTGCCCTGACCCGCGAAGCTGCGGCTCGCCGCGGGCACCGGCACGACTTCCTCCTGCTGAAATGCCAGACCCGGCAGGCCGCTCGCGGACTCTTTCAGCAGCACCAACACGTCGCCGCCCGCGAACGGGATCAGCCAAAGCTCGCCGGATTCCGCGCGCACGAAGCGCCCGCGCTCGCTGTCGTCGAGCGGCACGGCTTCCAGCGCCACTTCCACCGGTCGGCCACGCCGCGTACCCCACGCCAGGAAGCGCGCAACCGACCGGCGGATGTCGGTCGGATCGGTTTTGTCGGTGACCACCGTCATGGCATCGAGCGAGTTCGCCCAGCGCTCGGCGATCGCGGGATCCGTCGGGAACCACGCCGGTACCGCGGCCGAGAGCGGCATGCCCAGCACCGGCTTCAGCGGCTGCAACCGGTCGAGAAACGCCTGCGCTTCCGCGCCGGGGTCCGCCGAGTAGCGCCACAGGCGGCTGGGCGCGTACTCGACTACCACGCCCTTGATCTGCGCCTCGGTGGAAACGCCCGCGTTGTAGTCGGCGAGCGCGGTTCCGGCGGCGACCAGCGGTGTGCGCTCGCTGTCTCTGGCCTCCGCGGAGTCGATGAGCAATGCAAAGACGCCGATCCCGCGGCTGCTCGCGTCGGCGACGAATCCCGCCAACTCCTGCGGATCGGCAAGGCCGCTCTCGTTGAACGGCACGCCCACATAGAGTCTGTTCACGCCCCAGCGCTGTGCCCGCGTGAACACATCGGCGGCATCGTCCTGCCAGTGGCGCACGTCACGCACCCAAGCGGCGCGGTCGGGTGGCACCGTCGTCTTCGCCTCGAGCACGATTTCCTTGAGGGCGAGATGTCCACCCGAGGCCGGGCACAACACGTCGATGTCGAGCGGAGTGTCGGCGGGCAAATCGGGGGGCAGCGGCACGTAGGCCTCGGTCGCGTTTGCGGCTTCCCGAAGCTTCGTCAACATCCGCGGCTCCCTACCGGGAGGCACGCCGAGGGCCGTGACGACGATGCGGAAATTTTGATCGGACGTGTGGACGATGCGAAGGGCCATACCCGGGATCGGCGGCATGCGAGCCGTCGAGAACGCGAGGCCCGCCGGCTCTGCTCCCGGCGCGCAGTCAAGCACCGTGTCGTCGCCGCCGGTGTCCAGGGTTGCGCGGCCGAGCGGGCCCAGCGGTTCCACGCTCGAGACCGCATGCAGGTCGGCGCCGGGCACGAGGTAGGGCGCCGGCGCGGCAAGCGAGACCGGCTCCACCGTCACCTCGCGGGTCTCGAAACCCGACTTGGCCGGCGTTCCCACGACGGTCAAAGCCTGCGGCTGGGGCGCGCCGACAGCGCGGCGCGGCGCCCGCAGGACCGTCAGCACGCTGTCGGCTTGAATCGGCAAAGCAAGGCTTGCGCAGCCGGTTTCGTCAGGCTTGGTCGCGCTCACCGTGAGGCGATCGCCGGCGGCGCCACCGGCGATGGGGCAGCGCGCGAGATAGCTCCCGGCGATGGCGGCGTCGGCACCCGCCCACAGCAGCAGACAAGCCCCGAGCATCGACCTGAGCGCGAGCTTCGCGGCCTTGCGGCGATGCGCGCAACCCGAACCCTTCGGGGTCGGGCGCCCCAGAGCCAGAAAGGACATTGGGTCAGGAGCCTATCGACTGGACAGGCCCGTGCCCAGGAGTTTCCGAGCGGCCGTCAGCGCCGAAAGCATTGATAATATGGGTGAGGTGCGCGGCGGATCACTCCGCCGCGATCGCCGCGGCGGCGCCGACCATCACCACGGCGCTGGTCCGGTTCGCCACGCGCACCGCGCGGCGGTTCTTCAGAAGACGCCGCGCGCGTGCCGCCGTCACCGCCCATCCGAGATCGATGCCAATCAGCACGATCAGCATCGTCAGAGTGAGCTCGACCCAAGCGGCGAGGTCCAAATGGCCGAGGTCCAAGATCGTGGGAACGACCGCGAGGTAGAACA
The DNA here is from genome assembly GCA_035604335.1 of Allostellaceae bacterium. Lineage (GTDB taxonomy): Bacteria > Pseudomonadota > Alphaproteobacteria > ATCC43930 > CGMCC-115725 > DASZHJ01. Next base: position 33,457 of record DATNIT010000152.1, read on the forward strand.
CCATGATCTTGGGGTTGCCGAGCGTGATCGCCATGCCCGCCAGGAACATCCGCCAGGGTCTCTGTCCGGCGGGCAGTTCGCGGCTCGCGATGTCGGTTGGCGCGGTCCACATCTTCCAGGCGAGCCAGAGCAGATAGCCGACGCCCATGAACTTGATGACCACGAACAGCACCGCGAAGGCCTGCGCGACGACGGCAAGTCCCGCAACGGTGACGGTGAGCCAGATCGCCTCGCCGATCCACATCGCCGCCAGGAACGGCAGAACATCGCGCAGACTGCTGGTCAGCACGCGCGCCACAAGGGCCGCGATACTCGGTCCCGGCGAGCCCGCGGCAACCATCAGCGCCAGCGCGAATCCCATCAATGCGGCAACGGTCACGGTCATTCTCCGTACTCGGCGGACGATACCGCCGAACCTTGCCGACCATACGGCAATGCCGGGCAAATTGCTTCCTCGATCCGCGGTCTAGACACGGGAAATGATCGGGTGTTAGGTCGAGACTGCCGGGGCGAGATCTGGATTTCCTCAGGCAGGAGACGTTAGATGGCGAAGAGCGCGTTCCGCACCGCCCTCGAGGCGGCGATCCAGCAGCGGCATTCCAAGACCCATCCGTTCAGCGACGCCTGGGTGACCGGTCGCCTCGATCGCCGCCTCCTCGGCGAATGGACGAAGCAGCATTTCCACTACGTCAGTCACTTCTCCGAGTGGCTCGGCACCGTGTTCGGCAGCTGCCCGCACGACGATATCCGGCATTTCCTGGCGGAGAATATCTTCGAGGAGGAGGGCTTCGCCGCCGGCGCGGGCTTCCCGGCGGCGCGCCACACCGACCTGCTGCTGGATTTCGGCGAGCATTGCGGCATGAGGCGCAAGGAGATCCTCGACGCCCAGCTCAACGGCGAGCTTCTGCCGGAGACCCTGGGTCTGCAGAGCTGGTGCTACCGGCAAGCGCAGCGGCCAGCCATCGAGGCGCTGGCGGGATTGCTGGTCGGGCTCGAATCCCAGGTGCCGCAGATCTATAGCCGCACCACGCCGCCGCTCCTCGAGAAGTACGGCTTCACGGAGGAGGAGGTGGTCTTCTTCCGCCTCCATATCGTCGCGGACCAGGAGCATGGCGAGCGCGGCTTCGAGATCCTGGAGAAGCACGCGACCACGCCCGAGCTGGAGGCGAGCTGCGTCCGGTTGGTGCGCGAGGCGACGATGATGCGGCGGCTCTACCTCGACGGCCTCTACGGCAAATTCTTGGCGCCGAAAGCGGCCCAGGCCGCGAACTAGCGCGGTCGGTCTCGGGCCACTCGCGGTGAGCGCGGACGAGCCGCTGCCGGCGGCGCTCTACACGCGGCCGGAGGCCTTCCAGCGCGAGCGGCGCAGCGTCTTCGCGAGCGCGTGGTTGCTGCTGGCCCGGGCAAGAGCCGTGCAGAGACCCGGCGACTACGTCGCGCACAGTCTCGGCGGCTGGCCGGTGTTCGCGATTGCGGGCGCCGGCGGCGCCCCGCGAGCCTTTCGCAATGTCTGCCGGCACCAGAAATTGCCGCTCTTTGACGGCGGTGTGGGCCACTGCGAGCAGATCCGCTGCCGATATCACGGCTGGACCTACGACATCGCCGGTCGCTTCGCCGCGGCGCCGCCGCAGGTGGCGCCGTGCGACGATCTCTCCCACGACCTCGAGCGCGTGGCGGCGGAGCAGCTCCACGGACTCCTGTTCGTGCACCTCGACGAGAGTCCGCCGCCGCTCGTGGAAACCATGCCGGCGCTCGCCGCCGCGTTGGCCGAGGCCAAGCTCGAGTCGCTCGAGTTTCGGACCGAAACTACAACCGACATCGACGCCAACTGGAAATTGGTGATGGAGCAGGCGCTGGCGGATCGAAGCCGCGATGTCGCGCGTACGGCGGCATGGCCCTGCCTGATCCTCGACGCTTCGGCCGGCGGCGCGGTACTCCATCAGGTGATCGCGCGCAGCTTCCACCGCACGCGCATCCATCATCACCACTACGGGTCGCACGCCGCGGTCGAGCAGGCGGCGGCACAGGTGGCGCAATGGAAAGCCGGCGCTGTCGCTCGGAACGCGGCGCTCGAAGCGGGCGCCACGGCCACGCAGCCCGAATCGTCCGAGCTCGAGAGCTTTCGCAGCCGCGTGCGCTCGGCTCACGCCGATGGCCCGCCTGCCTGAGGTTGCGAGACAAAGCCGGCCGCGCCGATTATCCTTCGCGCCAATGAGCAAACGATCAATAGGGAGCGACTCGCCATGAAACGCCATGAACTCGGCATCCTCGCGGTCCTCGCGATCGCCCTGGTGAGCTCGGGCGCGCCGGCCAAGGAGCAGAAAATCGGCGATCCCCCCGAGGCCCATGACATGCGCCTCGTCGGCTACAGCGATCTCCAGGCGCGGAGCGCCTATCAGCCCACCATCCATCAGCAGAACGGCCGCTGGATCGCCTATATCGGCCATCACGGCGGTACGCCCAAGGATCCGAAACCGCTCAATCCCCTGACCGGGCAACAGGAGTTCAACGGCACGTCCCTCGTCGACGTGACCGATCCGCGCCATCCCAAGTATCTCGCGCACATCCCCGGCGAGGAGGGGCAATACGAGGCGGGCGGCGCCCAAATGGTGCGGGTCTGCGACGGCAAGACTCTACCCAAGGGCGATCCCGCCAAGACTTACATGCTGCGCACCTTCGGGAACTCGGCCCACGAGATCTGGGACACTTCCGATCCTGCCAAGCCCGTGCTCGTGACTCGATTGGACGGGATCAAGGGCACCCACAAGAACTGGTGGGAGTGCGACACCGGCATCGCCTATCTGGTCTCGGGCGTCCCCGGCTGGCGCACGAACCGGATGACGCAGGTCTATGACCTCAGCGACCCCGCGCATCCCCAATTCATCCGGAACTTCGGCTTGCCCGGCCAGGAGCCCGGCGCCGCCGGCCAAGTGCCGACTGCGGTGCACGGGATGATCTCCACCGGTCCCGAAAGCAACCGCATCTATTTCGGCTATGGCACCAATGGCGGCGGTATGCTGCAGATCGTCGATCGCGACAAGTTGATCAATGGCCCCAAGGACCCGACGCCCGAGAACCTGCTCTATCCCCAGGTTGCCCGGCTCGATCTCTCCAGCATGGTGGGGGCGCACACCACCTTTCCGGTGCTCGGCGTGAAGATGGAGGAGTTCAGTCACGACAAGTTGGGCTCGGTGCGGGATTTCGTGGCCATCACCGACGAGCAGATCGCCAACGAGTGCGGCGAACCGCGGCAGCTCGTCTGGTTCGTCGACGTGACCGTCGAGACCCATCCGCAGGTGGTCTCGAACTTTTACGTGCCCGAAGCGAGTGGCGATTTCTGCAATCGGGGCGGCCGCTTCGGCATTCATTCCTCGAACGAGAACATGACGCCGATCTACTACAAGAAGATCATGTTCTTCTCGCATTTCAACGCGGGCGTTCGCGCGATCGACATCCGCAATCCGTTCCGGCCGCGAGAGGTCGGCTACTTCATTCCGTCGATCACGAAGAACACCGACCCGCGATGCATCAAAGTGGACGGACAGGACCGCTGCAAGGTCGCGATCCAGACCAACAACGTAGAGGTGGACGATCGCGGCTACATCTACATCGTGGACCGTGCCAACACGGGCCTGCACATCCTCGAGCTCACGGGCGAGGCGCGCAAGATCGCGGGCTTGCCGCCGGCCAAATGAGAAGAGGGGGCCGCCGGGGCCCGCGATGGGCCCTGGCGATCTCCGATCAGGCGCCGACTACGCGCAGGTGCGGGGTCTCGCTCGCCATCAGGCTGCGATAGACCTCGAGATAGTCCTGCACCATCCGACGGGCGGTGAAGCGCTCCTCGAATCTCGCGCGAACGCGCTGTCGCGACAGCCGGTCGACGCGCCCGACCGCCTCGACGGCGCCGGTTTCGTCCTTGACGATGTATCCGGTCAGGCCGTCCTCGACCACCTCGGGCACGGAGCCCGCGTGGAATCCGATCACCGGCGTGCCGCAGGCCATCGCCTCGATCATGACCAAGCCGAACGGCTCGGGCCAGTCGATCGGCAGCAGCAGCGCGATCGCGCCGCTGAGGAATGCCGGCTTCTCGCGGTCGTTGATCTCGCCGATATACTCGATGCCCGGCTCGTCCAGCAGCGGTCTGATCTCTTGCGTGAAATAGTCGCGATCGACCGGGTCGATCTTGGCCGCGATCTTGAGCGGCAGGCCGCAGCGGCGCGCGATCCGGATCGCGCGGTCGACCGCCTTCTCCGGCGCGATGCGGCCGAGGAAGGCAAGATAACTCGGCTGCACCGGCTGCGGCGTCAGCAAGCGCTCCGGCAGCCCATGATGGATGGTCTTGACCCAGTTCCCTTGCGGCACGGGCTTCCGCTGGGCATTCGAGATGGACACCAGGGGCGCCGTCGGGAAGGCGCGGAACAGAGGCTGGTGCTCCGGCAGGTCGAGGCGGCCGTGCCACGTGGTCAGGAATGGCGTCGGCTGTCGCAGGAACAGGGAGAACGGATAGTAGTCCAGGTGAAAGTGCAGGAAGTCGAAGTTTTTCGCCTGCTGGCGGATGTTTTCCAGCATCAGCAGATGAAGCGCGTTGGGGTCGCGCACCGAGCCGTCGAGCCGAAGCGCCTTCGGCCACACCGCGTCCAGCTTTGCCGAGGTGACGGAATCGCCGCTCGCAAACAGCGTCACCTCATGACCCATCGAGACCAGTTCTTCGGTGATCCAAGAGACCACGCGCTCGGTGCCGCCGTAGAGCTTGGGCGGGACCGCCTCCGTCAACGGCGCGACTTGTGCAATTCGCATGAAAGATCCTTTCGGCGCGGATGGAAAAGAAGATAGGTCTCGATGTGCGAGCGCAACCCTAGTGTCCCATCGAGAACGAAAATGCACGATTGAAAGTCTGTATGCGCCGCTTTTGACACAAGAAAATGGACCGCGGCGGCGAATGCAGGACCAAGGGGCGTCGTTTCGTCTCACGAGTTCTCAAAATGAACCCACGACATGATTGCGCGGACAGCGAAGCTACGGAATTACGAACGAGGCAAGCCCACGAGCTCTCGAGCGGCGACGTTCCGAGCGCGGTGGATTTGATTGCCCGGCGAGCACCGGCGGCTCGCTCCCTCACACTCTGAATTGATCGCAATGCACGACCTCTGCCGATACGCCGATCGCCCGTTCGCCTTCATCGCGCGCTATGTCCGGCGCCGACCGCTGGCGCACGCTTCCATTGCCGGCGCCGTGCTGGCAGCGGTCGGCTGCTCCGTCAGTACGCAATACGGCGTCAAGTTTCTGGTCGACACCCTGTCGCAAGGCCCCGTCGGCGCGCGAGCTTGGCTCGCCTTCGGGATCCTGGTGTCGCTGATGGCCGCCGACCAGCTCCTTTGGCGCTTGGCCAGCTGGATCGGCAGCTACACCTTCGTTGCCGTAACCGGAGATCTCCGCAACGACCTGTTCCGGCACGTCACCGGCCATCCGCTGCGGTTCTTCTCCGAGCGGCTGCCGGGCATGCTGACGAGCCGCATCACCGCGACCTCGAATGCGGTTTTCACCATCGAGAACATGCTCGTCTGGAATGTGCTGCCGCCTTGCGTGGCGACCGCGGGGGCGGTCGCCTTCCTGTTCGCGGTGAGTGCGCCCATGGCGGCCGGCCTCGCCTGCGTGGCAGGGATTCTCGTTGTAGCGTTGTTCCGTCTGGCCGCGGCAGGCAAGCCGTTGCACCACGCCTATGCCGAGCGCGCCGCGCTGGTCGATGGCGAGATGGCCGACATCATTGGAAATATGCCCATCGTTCGGGCATTCGGTGGCATTCGGCGGGAGCATCGGCGGTTCGACGAGACCGTCGGCCAGGAAATGACGGCGCGCCGCCGGAGCCTGCAATACCTCGAGAAGCTCCGCCTGTTCCACGCCGTGGTCACCATGATCCTGATGGTTGTGTTGCTCGCTTGGGCAATCACGCTGTGGCAGAGAGGTGCCGCGACCACGGGTCAGGTCGTGCTCGTGTGCACGCTCGGGTTCGGCATCCTGCACGCGACGCGCGACCTTGCGGTGGCGCTGGTGGACGTGACGCAGCACCTCGCCCGGCTCTCCGAGGCCGTCGCCACCCTGCTGGTGCCGCATGAGCTCCGCGATCACGCCGAGGCGACCGCCTTGACCCGGCAGCGTGGGCACGTCGTGTTCGACGACGTCTCGTTCCGCTATCCCGGCGGCCGCACGGTGTTCGAGCGCTTCTGCCTTCAGGTCGGCGCGGGCGAGCGCGTGGGGTTGGTGGGCGAGTCCGGCGCCGGAAAATCGACGCTCTTGGCCCTGTTGCAGCGGTTCCACGATCCGCAGGGCGGCCGCATACTGATCGACAGCCAGGACGTCGCGCGGATCACGCAAGAGAGCTTGCCCGACGCCATCGCCGTGGTGCCCCAGGACATATCGATGCTGCATCGCTCGATCCTGGAGAATATCCGCTACGGCCGGCCGGACGCGTCCGACGAGGACGTCATGGCGGCGGCCGCCGCGGCGCATTGCCTCGATTTCATCGACGACTTGCCCCAGGGCATGGAAACCATGGTCGGCGACCGCGGCGTGCGCCTCTCCGGCGGACAGCGCCAGCGCATCGCCATCGCCCGCGCGCTCCTCAAGGACGCGCCGATCCTGCTGCTCGACGAGGCGACGTCGGCGCTCGACAGCGAGTCCGAAGAAACGATCATCCGGGAGGCGCTCGACCGGTTGATGCGCGGGCGTACCGTGATCGCCGTCGCGCATCGCCTCTCGACCCTTCGCGGCTTCGATCGGATCGTGGTGCTGCGGGACGGCCAGATCGTGCAGGACGGCCCGCCCGGCGACCTCATAGCCGTCGACGGACCCTATCGCCGGCTGATCCGGCGCGAGATGACCCGCTTGGCGGCGGAGGCCGCCTAGATCCGTCCGGGCGGCGGCCTCTACCCGGGTTCCAGGCCGTCGCTCAGCTTGGCATTCTCCGAGACCAGCTTGAGCCCGGCGGCCTTCGCCTCGAGCTCGATCAGCGCCGCGAAATCGCAGTCCGTGTAGCCGTTCCCGATCAGGCTCTGGACGATCTCGCGGGTGAGCGCCGTCAGCGGCATCGGCACGCCTTCGGCCCGCGCGGCCTCGAGGCCGAGGTCCAGATCCTTGCGCAGGAGCGGCGGCGTGAAGGTCGCTGCAAAATCGAGGTTCACATAGGCCGGCGTCTTGTAGCGCGAGAACACCGAGCCCATCACGCTGTCGTTGATGAAACTCAGGAACGCATGCCGGGGAACGCCGTTCTTCTCGGCGAGCACGGTGATCTCCGAGAGCGCCTGCGCGACGATGCCGAGATAGACGTTGTGGCAGATCTTGACGATGCGCGCCTTCTCGCCGTCGCCGACGTAGGAGACGCCGCGGCCGAACAGCTTGAGGTAGGGCGCCGCGCGGTCGTAGGAGTCCCGAGGCCCAGAGACCACGACGCTGAGCTTCCCCGAGCGGACGACCTTGGGATTGCCGCTGACCGGCGCCGCCAGGAAGCCAGACCCGCGCCGCGCCAGGACCTCGCGCGCTTCCGTGGAAGCGGCCTCGGACACGGTCGAGCTGTCGATCACCACGCGCGGTGCCTTGCCCGGCCGGGACAGCAGCCCCTTCGGGCCGGAGATCACCTCGAGCAGATCCTTGGATTCCGCGACGATGACGAACACCAGATCGAAGTCCGCGAGCTCGCCGAGCGAATCGACCACCGTCGCGCCCAGCGCGGCGAGCGGCTCGGCCTTGGCGCGCGTGCGGTTATAGACCGAGAGCTTGATCCCGGCCTTGAGGAGCCGCTCAGCCAGCGCGAAGCCCATGCGTCCCGCGCCCACCCATCCGATGCGTTGCTCTGCCATGCTGCACCTCTTGCTGCCTGTCGCTGCCGCCGTCGAGGGCCGCATCCTAGTGGAGGCACCGCCGCCCGCTCAACTGGCGCTGGCGCGCCTCGGCCGCCGGCCTCTGCTAGACTGAACAGTGCCGCTGCCCGCGGCAGGGAGAAGCGCCCATGGCGCGACAAACGCAGCTCTTGACGGCCACTCACGAGGTTTTCAATCAGCCGCCGCCCCTCCTCGACTACAACCTCTTCAGCAGCGACAAGGCGCTCGCCGAGGCGGCCCAGCGGGAGGGCGCGGGATGGGCGGCGGAGAGGTTGACCCAGCTCGGCGCCAGGCTCGGCGAGCGCGAGACGATCGAGGCCGGCTTCGCCGCCAATGCCAATCCGCCGCGGCTCCTGAGCTTCGACCGCTACGGCAACCGCCGCGACGAGGTGGAGTTCCATCCGGCCTATCACGAGATGCTCGGGCTGGCGGTCGAGCACGGGCTGCATTGCTCGCCGTGGAACGAGCCGAGGGCCGGCGCGCACGTGGCGCGCGCTGCCGGCACCTACATGCTGACCCAAGTCGAGAGCGGCGTTTACTGCCCGATCGCCATGACCTACGGAAGCGTGCCGACCTTGAGGCGCGAAGCCGCGGTCGCCGCGGAGTGGCTGCCGCGGGTCTTCTCGCGTGTCTACGACAAACGGTTCCGGCCGGCGGCGGAGAAGACCGGCTTGCTCCTGGGGATGGGCATGACGGAAAAGCAGGGCGGTTCCGACCTGCGCGCCAACACCACGCGGGCGGAGCCCGTCGACGAGGGCGGGCCAGGGCGGGCCTATCGCATCACCGGACACAAATGGTTCCTGTCGGCGCCCATGTGCGACGCCTTCCTGATGCTCGCTCAGGCGCCTGCGGGGCCAAGCTGCTTCCTGGTGCCGCGTTGGACGCCCGACGGAGCCGTCAACGCGTTCCGGCTGCAGCGCCTCAAGGACAAGCTCGGCAATCGCTCGAACGCCTCCTCGGAGGTCGAGCTGGCGGCGGCCTGGGGCTTGCTGATCGGCGAGGAGGGCCGCGGCATCCCCATCATCATCGAGATGGGAAACTTGACCCGTCTCGACTGCACCATCGGCTCCGCCGGTCTGATGCGCCAAGCCGTGGCGCAGGCGATCCACCACGCGCAGCACCGCACGGCGTTTCAAAGGCATCTCGTCGACCAGCCGCTCATGACCAACGTGCTGGCGGATATCGCCATCGAGTCGGAAGCTGCGGCCGTGCTCGCCTTCCGACTGGCGCGCGCCTATGACGGCGAGGATGACGCCGGCGAGACCGCGTTCCGGCGGCTGGTCACGCCGGTCGCGAAGTATTGGATCTGCAAGCGCGCGCCGACGCTCGCCCTCGAGGCGATGGAGGTGCTCGGCGGCAACGGCTATGTCGAGGAAAGCATCATGCCGCGGATCTACCGCGAGATGCCCGTGAATTCCGTATGGGAGGGCTCGGCGAACGTGATCTGCCTCGACGTCCGGCGCGCGATGGAGAAATCGCCGGAGGCGATCGACGCGTTTCTGGCGGAGGTCCGGAGCGCAGGCGGCGCCAACCCGCGCCTCGATCGCTTCATCGCAACGCTCGAGGCCGAGCTGCGCGCGGCGCGGCAGGCGGAGGAGGGCCTTGCCCGACGCTTGGTGGGCCGAATGGCGGTCGGCCTCCAGGCGGCGCTGCTCGTGCGGCACGCACCGGCGGCCGTCTCGGACGCATTTTGCGCGGCGCGGCTCGAGAACGAGGCAGGCGGAACCTTCGGCATGCTGCCGCCTGGGATCGATCGGCGCGCCATCGTCGACCGCGCTGCCCTCGCATGAACGAAACGACTCCCAACCCACCCTCCGGTGGCGCGTCGGGTGGGCAAGGCGAGTTCCCGAGCGCAGGCGGACCCATCAAGCTGCCGGCGGCGCTCTTCCGCTATGTGCTCGATACCAGCGGCCTCCATCAGGCGCTGCTGCTCCTGCTCACGGTGGCGGTGTTCCTGATCGAGTTGATTCCGCTCGAGCTGCAGCGCCGGATCATCAATGATCTCGTGAAGGATCGGACCTTCGGATACGTGATCACGCTGTGTGCCGTCTATGCCGGTGTCGTGCTGGTCCATGGCAGCACCAAGCTCGGGCTCAACATTTACCGGAACTGGGTGGGCGAGCGCGCCATCCGCGACTTGCGTCAGCGAATTCGGATGCTCATGGGCTTGCCGTCGGACGCGGCGAGCGCTCCCGAGGCGCAAGGCATCGAGATCTCCATGATCGTGGCGGAGGTCGAGCCCGTCGGCTCGTTCGTGGGCAGCAGCGTCTCGGAGCCGCTCTTGCAAGGCGGCGTGATGCTGTCGGTGCTGGCGTACATGACCCACCTCGATCCCTGGATGGCGCTCATCGCGGTCGCGATCTTCGTGCCGCAGCTCGTGTTCGTGCCCCTGATGCAGAAGGCGATCATCGATCGCACCGCGGCGCGCGTGCAGGTGCTGCGCGGCCTCAGCGTCAGCATCGTGGACGCGCCCAACGAGGACGCGCACGCGCGCGCGGACAATGGGCGCATCGAGCGGGTGTTCGAGCTCGACATGGGGATCTTCAAGCTGAAGTTCACCATGAATTTCCTGATGAACTTCTGCAATCATCTGCAGATTATCGCGGCCTTTCTGCTCGGTGGCTGGTACGTCGTGACGAGCCAGCTCGAAGTCGGCGGCGTGGTGGCCTTCATCTCGGCGGTCGGCCGGCTCAACGATCCCTGGGGCGATCTCGTCAACTATTTTCGGGACTTGAGCGTCAACCACGTGAAATATCGTTTGGTGGCGACGGCCGTGAACGATCTGGCGGACGGCCAGGCGCTGGCTGCCGTGGACCAGTGAGGAGGTATCGCAATGGCGCAAGACGAACGCCGGCCTTTCATCCGCAGCGTCGCGGAGGTGCCTTGGACGGAGTTTCCCGGCCACTTCGGCGGCGCGCTATCGAAGCCGCTGGTGATGCCGGAGACGGCGGGCTCCCGCCATATCGACTACCGCATCTCCATGTATCAGCCCATGGCGCGCGTCGAGCGGCACACGCACAAGGTCCAGGAGCAGGTCTATCACGTGCTCGAGGGCGAGGGTCTGATGGAGATCGCCGGCAAGAGGCAGGTCGTGCGGAGGCACGACGTGATCTTTCTGCCGCCGGGGATCGAGCACTCGATCGAGAACACGGGTGTCGCCGACCTGATCTTTCTGGTCGTGACGTCGCCCGTCGCCGACGCGTCTTGAGGCCTCCACCCGGGACACCACTCGCGGCGATGCGTGCCGCAAGCCGTCGCGCTTAGCGAAAGGCCGGCATCACGTCCTTCGCGAACCAGCGGAGCTGTTCCTTGAATTCCTTCGGCGGGATGCCTTCCGCCCAATGGATCATGAAGTGCTCGAGCCCCGGGTACTTCGCCTCGATGAACTTGATGCCTTCGATGACCTGCTTGGGCGGGCCGCAGAACCATGCCTTCTGCTGAATGCCATCTCTGAGATTCGGCGTTCGCGCGGGAGCGCCCGGCATGCCCCAGGTGCGCCCTTGCTCGTCGGCGTAGCGCACGAAGCCGAAGGGCGCGAACCATTTGTAGCGCTCGTCGTGCGCGGGTTCGACCCGGCGGATCGCCTCTTCCTGGGTGTCGGCGAGATGGAGGCCGGCGCCCCAGATCACGTCCTCGCCGAGCTGCTTGGCTCGGCCGTGCCGATGGCACGCGTCATGATAGGCGCGCACGACGTCGTCGAGGATCTTCTCGCCGTTCAAGGTCACCATCGCCTTGAAGCCGTAGCGCGCCATCATGTCGATGCTCTTGCCGCTGGCGATCGGCATCCAGATCTCGACCGGCAGGTGCTTCGGCCGCGGGATGACCGTGATCTCCTTGAGCTTGTAGCCGCGGTAGTCGACCGGAGGCGGGCATTCAAAATATTTGCCCTTGTGGTGGAACGCGTCCTCGTTGAAGCATTTCAGCAGGAGCTGCAGCCCTTCCTCGAAATATTCGCGATTGGCCTCGGCATCGATCAGCGGCGCGCCGAAAGTCTCGACTTCGCGCGTGTGATAGCCGCGGCCGACACCCATGATGACGCGTCCATCGGTGACGATGTCCGCCATGGCGTAGTCTTCCGCCAGGCGGATCGGGTGCCACATGGGCAGCACGTTGAAGGCGCAGCCGAACTTGAGGCGCTTGGTCTGGGTCGCGAGCCAGAGCCCGAGCTGGATCAGGTTCGGCAAGACCTCGTATCCCTCGCGCTGAAAATGGTGCTCCGCCGTCCAGAGCGCGTGGAAGCCGAGCTCGTCCATGGTTTGGGCCACGTCGCGCGCGGTGGCGAAGGCTTCGCTCAAGCGCGCGCTCGAATAGCGCCGCTCGTTAGCGGGTGTGCCATTCAGACCGAGGTTGTCGAGCTCGATCTGGCCGACGTACAGCACGTGGAATTTCTTGATCATTGGCTGAGCCTCAATACGCGTTCGCCACGAACAGCTCCTCCGCCGGGAAGAGCGTGATCACCTTGCAGCCCTTGTCGGTCACCACGACCTCCTCCTCGATGCGTGCCGCGGAATAACCGTCGGTCGCGGGACAGTAGGTCTCGAGCGCGAACACCATGCCCTCCCTAAGCTCGAGCGGATGGTCCAGCGAGACGAGCCGGCTGATGATCGGTCGCTCGTGGAGCGCCATGCCGAGGCCGTGGCCGAATTGCAGGCCGAAGGCCTCCATCTCGTCGGTGAAGCCGAACTCGGTCGCCTTGGGCCAGAGCTTCGCCACCTTGTCGGTGGTGACGCCGGGCCGGATGGTCTCGATCGCGGCGTCGATCCACTGCCGCGCGCGCTTGTAGGCGTCGCGCTGCGAATCCGTGGCGCGGCCGACGTTGAGCGTGCGGTAATAGCAAGTGCGATAGCCCATGTAGGCCTGGATGATGTCGAAGAAGGCCTGGTCGCCGGGCCTGAGCACGCGGTCGGTGAAGTTGTGGGGATGCGGGCTGCAGCGCTCGCCGGAGACCGCGTTGATCGCCTCGACGTCGTCGGATCCCAGCTCGTAGAGCCGCTTGTTCGCGAGCGCCACGATGTCGCTCTCGCGCACGCCCGGCTTCAAATGCTCGGCGATGGTCTGATAGGTGCCGTCCACCATGCTCGCGGCCATGTTGAGCAGCATGATCTCGTCGAGGCTTTTGATCTCGCGCGCGTCCAGCATGACCTGCTGGCAGTCTCGGATCTCGATGCCCTGCCGCTTCAGCTCGAACAATACCGGCGGCTCCACGATATCGACGCCCACGGGCATGTTGGCGACGCCGTTTTCCCTAAGCAGCGCCTTGATCTCCTTGACCGCGCTCTCGATCAGCCCGTGATCCGGCGGCACCGTGCCGCGCAGGCCCAGCATGCCCGCGCGGCAGTGATCCTGCGGCAGCCAGGGCGCGTGCAGCCGGTGATGCTTCGCGGCCGAGCCGAAGTCCCAGACATAAGGCTCGGCGCCGCCGCAGAGCAGCGCATAGCGGGTCATCTTGTCCCGCGCCCACTCGCCGATCGCGGTGCTGGAGATGTAGCGGATGTTGTTGTTGTCGAAGCAGAGCAGAGCGCCCAATCCCGAGCGCGCGAGGGCGCCGCGGGCGCGGGCCAACCGATAATCGTGCAAACGGCGGAAATTGACGCGCTCCTCGAAATCGACGGCGCTGTGGCCGGGCGCCGCCAAGGGCCGCTGCCAGTCGTATTTGGGTTGGATCATCTCGGGCTTGACGATCTTCGGCTCGCGGTCGTTGCTGGGCATGGCGTTCTTCCCGCTGTCATCGCTGCTCGGATGATGCGGCGGGAGCCGGGGGAGGGTCAATCGCCGCACCGCCGCGGGCTGGCTCGCTCGGTGGGCTTGCGATAGGGTGCCGCGGCTTCTTGGAAGGGTTTGACACCAGATGGGGCAGCGGGCGGCGATCGGCGTTTACGGCTTGGGCGTGATGGGCCGCAACATCGCGCTCCAGCTCGCGGAAAAGGGCGTGCCGGTCGCGGCGTTCGATCCCTGGCCCGACGCGCGGGCCCATGCCGACGGGCTTTCGGTGGTGCCAAGCGCGCGGGATTTCGTGGCTGCGCTCGAGCCGCCCGGTGCGGTGCTGCTGATGGTGAAGGCGGGCGCGCCGGTGGACGACGCCATCGCCGCGCTTGCCCCGCTGCTTCCGAACGGCGCGCTGATCGCCGATGGCGGCAATTCCCATTTCCGCGACAGCGAGCGGCGCGGCGCGGCGTTGGCCCAGCGGGGACTCGATTTCCTCGGCATCGGCATCTCCGGCGGCGAGACCGGCGCGCGGCACGGTGCGTCCATCATGGCGGGCGGCGCGCGCGCGGCGTTCGAGCGCTTGGCGCCGATGTTGGAGCGTCTCGCCGCGCGGGCGGGGGACGCGCTCTGCCTCGCCCATCTTGGCCCCGGCGGCGCCGGACATTTCGCCAAGATGGTGCACAACGGCCTCGAATACGCGGAAATGCAGCTGATCGCCGAGGGCGTGCTGCTGCTGCGCGAGCTCCACGGGCTCGACTGGCCCCACGTCGCCGCGGCGGTCGCGGACTGGAACCAGGGTCGGGGCGCCAGCTATCTCCTGGAGATCACGAGCGACCTGCTGCCGGCACGGGATCGGCTCAGCGGCGCGCCGCTGATCGAGATCGTGGCCGACCGTGCGGAGCAGAAGGGGACGGGGCAGTGGGGCGCGGTTGCCGCGCTGGAGCTCGGCATTCCCGTGCCGACGCTGGTGGCCGCGGTCGAGGCGCGCGCGCTTTCGGCGGTGCGCGAGGCCCCCGCGCCGGCACCCAAATCGTCTGCGCCGGGTACGCCGCCGAGCCCAGCCGAAATCGGCGCCGCGCTGCTGGCCGCCAAGATCGCGGTCTACGACCAGGGTTTGGCGCTGCTCAAGGCGGCGTCGACCGAGTATCGCTGGGGCATGGACCTGGCGCGGCTCGCGGAAATCTGGCGGGCGGGCTGCATCATTCGGGGCGCGCTTCTGGAGCCGATCGCCGCGGCGCTCAGGGCGGCGCCCGCGCCGCCGCGCCTGCTGGCCGCCCCATGGTTTCATATTCAAGTGGCTGAGCGGCTCGCGGCCTGGCGGAGCGTCGTCATGGCGGGACTCGGGCGCGGCATTCCCGTGCCGGCGCTCGCGAGCGCGCTTACCTACTACGACGGCCTCCACGCCGAGCGCGTGGGGGCGAGCCTCATTCAGCTGCAGCGCGACACCTTCGGCGCCCACGGATTCGAGCGCGTGGATCGGCCCGGCCGCTTCCACATCGAGCGGGGGTCATGACCATCGTCCTGGTGATGGGCGTGTCGGGCTCCGGCAAGACCACGCTCGGCCGGGCGCTTGCGCGCGAGCTCAATGCCGAGTTCCTCGAGGGCGACAAGTTTCACCCGGAGGGCAACGTCGCAAAAATGAGCCGCGGCGAGCCGCTCGACGATGCCGACCGCTGGCCCTGGCTCGACCGGCTGTCCCGCGAGCTCGCCCGTGCGAGCGCTGCGGGACGGACTGTCGTACTGGCCTGCTCGGCGCTCAAGCGGTCCTACCGCGATCGCTTGCGCCGGGGCGCGCCGAGGCTGCGTCTGGTGTTCCTGAAGGGAAACAAGGCGCTGATCCTCGAGCGCATGCGGGCGCGCACCGATCATTTCATGCCGCCGGGACTGCTCGACAGCCAGCTGGCTGCGCTCGAGGAGCCGGGCTTCGACGAATCCCCGATCGTCATCGACGTGACACCGCCGGCGGAGATACTGATGGGCTGTCTCCCACACCTGCTGCGGGAAGCGCCCTCGTCAGCGCCGCCGCCGGCGTACTAAGATTGCGGCAAGGCTATATCCAGGAGATTGCTCATGGCCCGCCGCACTCAACCGCCGTTCCGTGCCGATCACGTCGGCAGCCTGCTCCGTCCGCAGCGCTTGCTGGATGCGCGCGAGAAGAAAAAGCGGGGCGAGATCGACGCGGCCGCGCTCCGCAAGGTCGAGGACGAGTGCATCCGCGAGGTCGTGAAGCTGCAGGAGGACGTGGGCCTGCAATGCGCGACGGACGGCGAGTTCCGCCGCACCTACTGGCACCTGGATTTCCTGGAACAATTCACCAACGTCACGGTGGTGCCGCCCAGCGTGAAGGCGAGCTTCCATACCGAGGAGGGCGATCTCGAATTCATGCCGCCGGGCATCAGGGTAGACGGCAGGCTCGCGCATCCCAAGGGCATCATGACCGAGGATTACGCTTTCCTGAAAACGGCCGTGAAGACGGCGGTCCCCAAGGTCTGCATACCCTCGCCCAGCACCGTGCATTTCCGCGGCGGGCGCAAGGCGATCAACGAGAAGGCCTATCCCGAGATGGGCGAGTTCTATGCCGATCTCGGGCGCATCTACAGCGAGGAGGTGATGGCGCTCGCGAAGCGCGGCCTCACCTACCTGCAACTCGACGAGGTGAACTTCGCCTATCTCTGCGATCCCAAGCTCCGGGAACAAGTGCGCGGCATCGGCGAGGATCCCGAGCGTTTGCCGCACACCTACGCGAAGCTGATCAACAGCGCGATCGCCAGCCGGCCGAAGGACATGACCGTCACCATGCACCTCTGCCGCGGGAATTTCAAAAGCGGTTGGGTCGCCGAGGGCGGCTACGATCCCGTGGCGGAAGTGTTGTTCAACGAGATCGAGGTCGACGGCTACTTCCTCGAATACGACACGCCGCGGGCCGGGAGCTTCGCGCCGCTGCGGTTCGTGCCCAAGGGCAAGACCATCGTCCTGGGCCTGGTCACCTCGAAGAAGGGCGTGCTCGAGAGCGCCGACGAGCTCAAGCGCAGGATCGCCGAGGCCGCGAAATACGTCCCGCTCGATCAGCTGGCGCTGAGCCCGCAGTGCGGGTTCTCCAGCACAGTGGAGGGCAACCGCATTACCGTCGAGGAAGAGATCAGAAAACTCGAGCGCATCGTCCAGGTGGCGCGCGAGGTCTGGGGCTGAGTGGACGCGCAACTCGAACGCAAGCGAAGGATTTATGTCTGTCGTGAAAGCCAGCGCGTCATGATGCGGGCCAAATCCATCCCGATACGGCGTGCGATCGCCATGGCGCTCTCGGTTTGGGTGATCGCGCTGGCGCCGATGGCGCTTGTCTCAGGAGCGCAAGCGGCGCCGGGGGCCAGCGAGATCAAGGACGCCCTGGAGGACAACGGCCTGCTCTTGAGCGGTGGCCTCAAGCTCAACCGGGATACCCTGGCGGTGGCGTATCGTGCGCGCGCCTTCGAGCCGGTCTGGACCGCCCCGGAGATGACCGAGGCCTTCGAGACGGCACTCGGCGCAGCCGGGCGCGATGGCCTCGATCCCGAGAGCTTCGATTTCGCGGCGCTGAAGTCGGCGCTCTCCGGCTCCGCGTTGACGCCGGTTGGCCGCGAGCTGCTGTTGAGCGATCGCTTCCTCGCCTATGCCCAGGTGATGGTCCAGGGGCGCGTCTCGCCGTCAGGCGTCGAGGACGACTGGCTGCTGTCTCAGCCGAGTTTCGACCCCATTTCCGTTTTGGGATCCCTCGCGCAATCCAAGGACGTAAGGGCGACGCTCGCGGGTCTGGCGCCGTCGATGCCCGAATACGATCGCCTGCGCCAGGCGCTGGAGCACTATGAGGTCCTCGCCGCAGGTGGCGGCTGGCAGACGATCGTCACCGATCAGAAGATCGAGCCCGGACAGAAGGGCGACGTCGTCAGGGCGCTGCGCACGCGGCTCGCGGTCGAGGGCGACCTCGATCCAGCCGAGGCGAGGGGCGACGCGTTCGACCCGACCGTGGTGGCGGCCATGAAGCACTTTCAGACGCGCCACGGCCTGGAGCCCGATGGCCGGGTGGGCGCGGGCACGCTGGCCACGCTCAACGTGAGCGCCGCCGATCGTGTCGAGCAGGTCAAGCTCGCCCTCGAGCGCTGGCGCGAGATGCCCCGAATTTTTCCGGCAACCCGGATCGCGGTCAACGCGGCCGCGGCACAATTGACGCTCTATCGCGACGGCGAGCCGGAGCTGACCAGCCGCGTCGTCGTCGGCGATGTCGATCATCCAACGCCTGTGCTGACGGCGCGCATCGTGTCGGCATTGTTCAATCCGCCCTGGAATGTACCGGCCTCGATCACCAAGAAGGAGATCACGCCCAAGCTCAAGCGCGACCCCGGCTATCTCGATCGAAATCACTACATATACGTCGGCGGCCATCTGCAGCAGACGCCGGGTCCCTGGAACGCGCTCGGTGGCGTGAAGTTCGAGCTGCCGAACCCGCTCGACGTCTACCTGCACGACACGCCCGCCAAGCCGCTGTTCGCCAGGTCCATGCGGGCGGCGAGCCACGGTTGCGTACGCGTCCAGCAGGCGCGGCCGCTCGCTTCCGTCCTGCTGGGCGAGAACTGGCCCGCGGACGCAATCGATCGGGCGATCGCCGCGGGCGAGACCAAGCGCGTCTTTCTCAAGACCGTGATGCCCGTCTATCTGCTCTACCTCACCGCGTTCACGGACGACGACGGCACCGTCGAGTTCCGCGACGACATCTATGGACGCGATGAAGCTCTGGCGGCGGCGCTCGCGGACCGCGAGATCAGGCGGCGCGTAGCCGCCGGCCCGGGCGCCGGCTAAGCGGCCCTTCGGCCGTGGGTCTGGCTCAGCCCCCGCCCGTTTCGCCCGGCACCGTGAACCGGAAGATGGTACCGCCCGCGGGATTTGGCTCCGCCCAGATGCGGCCGGCGTGCGCCTCGACGATGGACTGGCAGATCGAGAGTCCGACGCCCATGCCCTGCGACTTCGTGGACACGAACGGCTTGAAGAGCCGCGCCGCGACCTCGGGCGCGAGCCCCGGCCCGCTGTCCGCGATCTCGATCTCGATCGCGCCGTCGTCCAGCGTCCTGGTCGAGACCGCGATCTCGCGGCGCTCGCTTTCGGCCATCGCCTCGACCGCGTTGCGCACGAGGTTGACCAGTACCTGTTGAATCTGAATGCGATTGATCACGGCGCTGCGGGCCGCCGGATCGAGCTGCAGGTGCAGCCGAACACTCTGGTGCCGGGTGCCGATCATCGCGAGGGCCGTCGCTTCCTCGACGACGTTGCTCAGGATCTCGGGGCGCCGCTGGGTCTCGCCCTTGGTGACGAACGAGCGTAGATGGCGGATGATTTCGCCGGCCCGGGTAGCCTGCTCGACCGCCTTGTCCAGGACCGCGCCGATCTTATCGGCGGGCGGCTGTGCGCTCATCTCCAGCATGTGGCGGCCGGCTCCGAGATAGTTCAGGATCGCCGCCAACGGTTGGTTGATCTCGTGCGCGAGGGCGGAGCCCATCTGGCCCATGGCGCTGAACCTCGAGACATGAAGCAGCTCGGTCTGCAGTTGCTGGAGCCGAGCTTCCGCGGCGCGCTGCTCCGTCACGTCCCTGATGAAACCATTGAACACGTAATTGCCGTGGCGCTGCAGCGCCGTCACCGCCAGCTCGACCTTGATCTCCCGCCCGTCGCGCCGAAGCGCAGTCATCTCGCGCCGCTTGCCCAGGAGCGCGCCGCTGCCTTCGCCTGTCTCGAGAAAACGTGCGATGCCGGCCGCGTGCGGCGCGCGGAAGCCCGGCGGAACGATCAGGTCGGCAAGCGATCTTCCGATCGCCTCCTCGCGCGACCATCCGAACGTAATCTCGGCCTGCGGATTCCATTCCAGGATATGGCCGGTCTCGTCCATCTGGATGAAGGCATCGAGGGCGGTGTCGATCATGCCGCGCGCCATCCGCTCGCTCTCGCTGAGCGCGGCGGTGCGCTCCGCCACCTGGTGCTCCAGCGATTCGTTCACGCCGCGCAGTCGCTCGACGACGTCGCGCCAGCCCCGGTTCACCATCTCGAAGGGCGCGACGGCTTGCGTTAGGAACTCTTCGGTCTTCTCGAAACGCCGGCGGAGCTCGGCACCGCGCGAAGTCTGCACGAGCGCCGGCACCGCCGCCTGATGGATCGCCATCAGATCGAGCAAGGTCCGGCCTTCCGCGAGCGCCGATCGGCCAAGGTCGAGCGCCACGTCCTCGGCTTCGCCTTCGAGGTGAGCCGCGAGCGATCGGCGATACCGTTTCTCGAAGGTCGAGCGGGGCGCCATCACGGGGACCTCGCGGCGGACGGCCCATTCCACCGCCCGGCCAGAACCAGGGCATCGTCGCTCGAGCGGCCGTGGCGGGCGAGCACGCGGTCCGCGATCTCCTGAAGCGGCGCGCCCGGACGAAGCCCCTCCGCGAAGCCTTCGCGGATACCGTCGGTCGCAAAGACCAGCAGGTCGCCGGGGCTGACGGGGACGGTCGTGGTGCGCAGCGGCGGCAGGCGGTGGCCCACGATGCCGCCGCGCATCAGGATCGACTCGCGCTTGGGCGCGCCCGCGCGCACCAGCACGCCCTCGACGTTGCCGACGGCGAGCCAGGTCATCGTCTGGTTCCGGGCGTCGAGCCTCGCGAGGCTCATGACGACGCCGCGCGACCGGCCGAGCGCCGAATGGCAGCGCTCGACGAGGCCGGTGATTTCCCGATCCGGCTCGGACTGGAGCGTGTCGATGGCCAGCCGAGCCGCGGACTCGGCATCGTATCCGTGCCCGAGCCCATCCACCATCGCGACCAGCACGCCGTGGTCGAGCTGCCGCACCATGTGCAGGTCGCCCGACACCGCCGCGCCTCCATGCGCCCGGCCCGCAACGGCATGGTCGAAGAGCGATGCCTGCGTGCTCGGCATCGCAAGCCTCAGCGCTCCCACTTGGTCATCGTCACCGTGGTGCCCTTGCCCAGGGCGGAGACGATGTCGAATTCATCCATGAGCCGCTTCGAGCCGGGCAGGCCCAGCCCCAGGCTCGAAGACGTGGAAAAGCCGTCCTCCATGGCGCGATTGATATCGGCGATGCCGGGGCCCTCGTCCTGCGCGACCACCCGGATCCCCCGGCGCCGGCCCCGGCTCACGAGCCGCAGCATGATTTGTCCGCGCTTCGCGTAGGTCACGATGTTGCGGGCGACTTCCGAGATGGCCGTCGCGATCAGCGTGAGCTCGCTGGCGGAGAATCGCAGCGGTTTCGCCATCTCGCGGGCCTTTTGGCGGGCAAGCAGTACGTCCGCATCGACCCGGATCTGCACCACGAGCTCAGCGCTCATGATGGTCGATCCTCGGCCCCTTCAGGAGAGCGAGACCTTCCTCGAGGTCGAGCGCCGTGTTGGTTCCCTCCAGCGTCAACCCGAGCTGCACCATGGAAAAGGCTACCTCGGGCTGGATACCCACGACGATGGACGTGGCGCCCAGCAGTTTGATCATCTGCGTAATGCCGCGGAGCGTGCGGGCGGCGAACGAGTCCATCACCTCCAGCATGGTCACGTCGACGATCACGCCGGTAGACCGGTGACGCCGCACGTCCAACACCAGTTCGTCGCGCATCTGGGCGAGGTCGGCGTCGGTCATGGAGCCCTGAACCGACGCGATGAGAACGCTGCCTTGCTTGAGGATGGAGGCGCGCATGGCTTTCGAAGGTCCTCCGGATCAGCCGGTCGCTGTTTCGCCGGACCGGGACCGGGTCACGACGTAGCCGAGCAGCTGCTCGGCGCGCTCGATGCCGCTCTGCAGGTCGCCCACGGTCATGATGCGACCCAGATCGATCCCGAGGGTCACCATGGTCTGGGCGACTTCCGGAGAAATTCCGGCGATGATCACGCGCGCTCCCATGAGTCGCGCGGCCTCGACGGTCTGCACGATATGATTGGCGACCCGGGAGTCCACGGACTGCACGCCGGTGATGTCGATCACCACCATCCTGGCGCGGTTGCTGCGGATCGAGCCCAGGAGCTGCTCGGTCAATTGCCGCGCGCGCAGCGAATCGATGATCCCGATGATCGGCACGAGAAGCATGCCCTCCCGAACCGGCAGCACCGGGGTCGGCAGCTCTTGGATCGCCTCCTGCTGTGCGCGGATGGTGCGCTCGCTCGCGTTGATATACGTATCGATGGCGAAGCCGATATCCAGGAAAGTCAGCTTCATCAGGGACAGGAAGGTCGACCAGGCCTCGTCGGGCGTCTTCTTGAAGGCATCGACCAGCCGCGCCGCCACCGCGCGCAGATAGAAGTTGTACATCCCGAGATAGGATTTGATCGGGAGCCGGATGCGCTCGTGGGCCGCGCCGATCTTGAGCCGGTCCTCCACGTAGGCGAGGTCGTAATTCCCCTGGGTCAGGCGCAGAAAGTACTCCTTCTGCATGTTCTTGACCCGCTGCAGCACCTGGGGATCGCCGAAGAAGGAACGGGTGTCCTCGAACGACAGCAGGTGCCGATAGAAGTCCTCGATCACCGCATCGGCGTACCGCCGCGCGAGGTCGTTGATCGCCGTCAGCCTGGCGACGTCTTCCTCGCCCAGCTCCAGGAACTCCTTGCGGTGAGCCAGCTCCTGCTCGCTGATTTCTGTGCCGTCCGCGAAACGATCGGCGGCTTCCTCGTGCTGCTCGGCCATGCGATGCCCTCCCGTTGCGGCGCTCCCTCAGAGCACCTCCAGCGCGGCGCTAAGGCGCCTTTTGCCCGGTGACGGTTTTCCTCGACGCAAACCCATTGGCTTGAGCGGGCGCAAACCCGCGGGAGCGATCTTGGCGACCGCATCCCCGCGCGACAACGAGCGGCGGTGCCCATTCTTCCGCCTCCCGTCGCTGAAATCCGCATCCACCCAAACCAGCAGCAACCAGCAGGTAAACTGTGAAAGATTTACAAGAAGATAAGGGATTGACCAGATGTCGCCGGCCAAACTCGCGAAAAATTTCATCCTTTGGTCACGCATCCTGGCCAGAATTGCGCGGTCAGGCTGAAGTTCCGAGGCAAGCGCCTGAATTTGTTGCAACCTCTTTACGGGCGATGGTAAAGAAGTGAGCGTTTGTGGGAATATTGGGGTCGGGGTAGGCGGAATGGTGCGGGGGCCTGCGAGCAGTCGGCGTCGATTCTTGAAATTGGGGCTTGCGGCGGTTGCTTCGGCGGCGGTGTGGCCTGCGGAAGCCAAAATCATCGATCGCCGGCGCCTCTCGTTCGAGAACCTGCATACCGGCGAGCGCCTGGACACCGTCTACTGGGCCAATGGCGCCTACCAGCCGGGCGCGCTGCGCGCGATCAACGTCCTCCTCAGGGATTTCCGCAGCGGCGACGTCTATCCCATCGACAGGCACCTTTTGGACCTGCTGGTCCGTCTGCGCACGCGGCTCAATTCCTCCGCGCCGATCCAGGTGATCTCGGGGTATCGATCGCCCGAGACCAACGCGATGCTCGCGAGCTACAGCGACGGCGTCGCCGCCGGCTCGCTCCATATGGAGGGCATGGCGATCGACATCCGGGTGCCGGGCCGCTCGCTGCGCTCGGTGCACCGGGTCGCGCTCGACATGGCGTCGGGGGGTGTCGGCTACTATCCGCACTCCGATTTCGTGCACGTCGACACCGGCCGCGTCCGCCGCTGGGGCTGACCCCGCCCGCCCGCCGCTGGTTCTTCCGCCAAGCTTCGCTAAACTGCCGGCACGAGAGCCCTGAAGGGCCAAGCTGGGAGTGAGCGCATGGTGGCATCCCGCGCCGAGGCGACACGGGGGCGTTGGCTCGACGTTCTCGCAGCGTACAAGCGGCCGGGCGGCGATCCCGACGCGCGCGGCATGTGGTGCCCGCGCCTCGATGCCGCCTCGCGCGACGAGATCCGCTCGATCCAGAACGCGAAGCTCGCGGCACTGACGCCTTTCCTCTACGAGAACAGCGATTTCTATCGCCGCCGCTTCGATCGGTTGGGCCTGGCGCCGACCGATATCCGCGAGGTCGAGGATCTCCCGAAATGGCCGGTGGTCGACAAGCGCGAAATGATGGAGGACGCGCTCGCGCATCCGCCCTACGGCACCTATGGCACCATGACCCCGGCGGTCTGGGCCGAGCGCGGCTGGATGATGTTCTCGTCCTCGGGATCGACCGGCGCGCCCCGGGTGTTCCGCTACTCCCAGCGGGATCGCGAGCTCTGGGCCTGGGCCAATGCGCGCGCCCTTGCCGCCATGGGGATCGGCAAGGGCGACACGGTGTTCCTGATCTCGGGCTTCGGCCCGCATGTGTTCGTCTGGGGCGTCGAGGCCGCGCTCGTCGAGATGGGCGTGCCGGTCATACCCGGCGGCGGCATGGATGCGCGCGGCCGCGCCAACATCGTGACGCGGTTCCGTCCGAGCGTGCTGGTCTGCACGCCCTCCTACATGCTCCACCTCGCGCGCGTCCTCCAGGAGCTGGGCCATGATCCCGCTGGCCAAGGCGTGCGCACGCTGTTCGTGGGCGGCGAGCCCGCCATGGGGATCGACGAGACGCGAGGGCGCATTCAATCGGCCTGGGGCGCGCGGCTCGTGGAGTTCTACGGCTGCACGGAAGCCTCGCCTCACGTGGGCGGGTTCACCTGCCCGATGGCGCAGGCGCCGGGCCGGCCGGTCGCGACCCACCTCCTGGAGGACGTTCAGGTCTGGGAGACCGTGGATCCCGAGCGCCTGGTGCCGGTCGAGGACGGCGTCCGCGGTCTCACGGTCTGCACCTCGCTCAATTCCGAGAGCTCGCCGCAGCTCCGCTTTCTCGTCGGCGACTACACCGTGCTCGACCGGAGCCCATGCCCCTGCGGGCGCAATCACATGCGGGCGGTCGGCGCCTTCGTCGGCCGCGCCGACGACCTGATCAATCTCCGCGGCATCAAGATGTTTCCGGCGGCGATCGAGGAGATCGTGCGCGGCATTCCCGAGACCGGCGACGAGTTCGAGATCGTGCTGGCGACCTCGCGCGAGGGGCTCGACGTCATGACCGTGCGGATCGAGCATCCCGACCACGCGGCGCCGGACGCACTCCGCAAGCGCCTGCAGGACGACATCCGCGCGCGCTGCGAGGTGCGGGTGGAGGCCGACGTGCTGGCGCCGGGCACGCTGCCCAAGACCGAGTTCAAGGCGAAGCGCGTCAAGGACCTTCGCCATAAGCCTTGAGGTATCGCGCCGCCGTGGGAGAGCCTCATGCTGCGGGCGCGCGTCCTGCACCACCCCCCCACCCAACCTCCCCATCGAGGGGGGAGGGCTATCGAATTCCGGCATCATCCGCCCCTCCCCCCTTGAGGGGGAGGGTAGGGAGGGGGGACACTCGCCGACCATGATCGCGACTTGGTGACGCAAGGGGATTCGGGTATGGCCACTCCGCCCTTCCATGCCGATCACGTCGGTAGCCTGCTGCGGCCGCGCGCGCTCACCCTGGCGTTCCGGCGCGCCGCTGCCGGGGAAATCGGCCGCGAGGAGTTCCGCGCGCTCCAGGACAGCTTGATCGGCGGCGTGGTCGACCTGCAGGCCGAGGTGGGAATGCCGGTCGCGACCGACGGCGAGTTGCGGCGGTCGTCCTACTGGTCGCACTTCGTCGAGGCGGTGGCGGGACTCACGGTCAAGGAATCGCTCTTCGCCTTTCACGACCGGCATGGCCACGCGCAAGGCTTCACCGCGCCTCACGTGATCGGCAAGGTGCGGCGGGAGAAGCCGATCTCGACCACCGAGTTCGCCTTCCTGGCGCCGCTGGCCCAGGCGCGCGGTCTCACGCCAAAGGTGACGCTCCCGTCGCCCCCCACGATGCATTTCTGGCGCGGCCGCGCCGGCATCGATCCCAGGGCCTACGAGAGCGCGGAGGAATTCTTCGCCGACCTCGCCCGGGTCTACCGCGAGGAGATCGCGGCGCTCGCCCATCTCGGCTGCACCTATATCCAGCTCGACGAGGTGCCGCTCGCGATGCTCTGCGATCCCGCGGTGCGCGAGCAGTTGTCGGCGCGGGGCGAGGACCCGGCGGCGCTGGTCGGCCTCTACATTCGCGCCTTCAACGACGCACTGCGCGACAAGCCGGCCGGGATGACGGCGGCGATCCACATGTGCCGCGGGAACTACAAGGGCCAGTGGCTCTCCGAGGGCGGCTACGAGTCCGTCGCCGAGCGGGTGTTCTCGGAGATCGACGCCGACAGTTTCCTCCTGGAATACGACACGCCGCGCGCGGGCGACTTCGCGCCGCTGCGCTTTCTGGGGCCCCGCAAGGGCGCGGTGTTGGGGCTCGTCTCCTCGAAAACGCCGAAGCTCGAGACCGTCAGCGCGCTCTGCCGGCGCATCGAGGAGGCCGCAAAAGTGGTGCCGCTCGAGCGCCTCGCCATCAGCCCCCAATGCGGCTTCGCCAGCACGGTCGCCGGCAATCCCATCACCGCCGACGATCAGCGCCGGAAGCTCACGCTCGTGGTCGAGACCGCGCGACGGGTGTGGGGGTAGGCGCGTTAATTGCGTGGACTGTCACCGTAATTCCCGTAATTCCGGCCGCGCAATCGGTGACCCTCCGAGGAATGGAGCGGCGGAACCAGGTGGCCGGTCGCTGACCGCAACCTCCGGTGCCCTCGACGCGCCCATCATGACGCGCGACCGCGCGATGCTGGATTACGCGAGGGCGGGAGGAGTACGGGCGAGGCGAGGGGCGCAAAATCTCGCGGGATTAAGCGCTTGCGGGCGTTCCCTATATGTACCAAAATTCATCGAATATAGATTGCGAGGCCACGAAATATGGTGCGAATATTAAAAGACGCGCCTATTCGTGGGGTGAGATGGACACGCTCTCGCGACAGGAGCGGAGCGAGCGGATGGCTCTGGTGCGGGGAAAGAACACCTCGCCGGAGCTCAAAGTCCGCAAGCTCGTACACGCCCTCGGCTAGCCTTGTCCCAGCTGATTGTATTGGCGCCCGGAAATTCGTCGAGATCGCGCTCGAGGAGGCGATGGCTTTGCTCGATGCCATAGAGCCGACGTTGGTCGCGGGTGCTGAGCCAGCGTTCGATTGGGCGGCAATGAGAGCCCTACTCCAATACTATGCCGAGAGATCGCATAAGCGCGTGCTCGTACTGGCGGAAAAAGGCCGCAAACTGTCGAAATTGGCCTCAGGCGACAGATCGGGCCTTTCGATCCTTGGCACGGCTGATCTCAGAGCTTTGGTACGGGAACCAACACGCATCGCGCCCGCCATCGTGCTGCTCGAACAAATCGGCGGGCCGGACCTCGGGTGGAAAGCGGGCCCATTCTGGTGGCCTATGCTTGCGAGCCCGCCACAAGCCAGCTCCTGCGTATTTGCCACGAGGGTCGCCGCTTAGTTGGAATGCAACGCGATCTCCGTGCTGAAGCTTTACTTCCACTCTTGAAACAAGGCACGCCCGCTCCCATCTTTGTCCGACTGTACGCGGAATGCGTTCATCGGGCCGAAGCCTGTGGCAGAAAGGTTAAATTTTGCGAAACGAACCCAATTCGGCGAGACGCGGACGCTCAGCGCTGAAAAATGAAATTCGACAAATCAAAGCCAATTTATCGAATGGAATCAACGACCGATGCCTCTGGCAAAGCCAATTCGAAAGCCAATTTCGGCGGCAAAGCCAATCTGCGCGCGTCCTCAGAACCTGTGCATGAGGCGTCTGCTCTCGGGCACAAAGGCTCGCCCGCCGCGGCGCTCTCAGTGCGCCATCAGCACCGGCACGGTCATGTGGCGCAGGATCTCGCGGGTGGCGCCGCCCAGGATGAGCTCGCGCATGCGCGAATGGCCGTAGCAGCCCATCACGATGAGGTCGGCGCCGAGATCCGCGGCGCGCGAGAGCAGCGTGTTTCCGACGTCGATGTCGTCGGCGACGGTGGAGGCGGCCTCGGCCTTGACGCCGTGGCGCGCGAGATGGAGGGCGATATCGGCGCCGGGCAAGTCGCTCGATTCTTCGCCGCGGCGCGGATTGATCGAGAGCACGGTCACGTGGCTCGCGCGCTCCAGGATCGGCAGGGAATCGTTGAGCGCGCGCGCGGACTCGCGCGTGCGGCTCCAGGCCAGGAGCACGCGCCGGCCGACGGTGTCGAAACGGCCGGCATAGGGCACGATCAGCGCCGGCCGGCCGCTTGCGAGCGCCAGCTGCTCGGGAAGCCGCGCCCAGCCGCCGGGCGGCGGCTTGCCGGGATCGATCTGTCCGGTGATCGCGAGATCCGCGTAGTGCGCGTGCAGGATGCC
The DNA here is from genome assembly GCA_035604335.1 of Allostellaceae bacterium. Classification (GTDB taxonomy): domain Bacteria; phylum Pseudomonadota; class Alphaproteobacteria; order ATCC43930; family CGMCC-115725; genus DASZHJ01. The sequence continues at coordinate 61,281 of DATNIT010000152.1, forward strand.
GACCTCGGCCGGGTCACCCTCGGCGAGCCGCCACTCGTGCGAGATGCCCGCGCGCGAGCACGCGGCGCGGAACGCCGCCTCGATCTTCGAGGCCGCCGCCTGCGCCGTCGCGCGGTGCTTTTCCTCGATCTCCTGGATCACGTCCACCGCCATGAAGCCCGAGCCTGGCGCGAAATACGCCGAGAGATCGAGGGGCTCGAGGATGGAGAGTCCCACCAGATGCGCGCCGTGGTCGCGGGCCAGCTCGGCCGCGAAGCCGATCCCGGGCTCGCTCGCGGTCGCGCCGGCGAGGGTTACCAGAATGTCTTTGAAGCCCATGGCGTTTCTCCGTGCCCGAGGGGAGACAGCCTGGCCCGTGGGGCGAGGCTCCCGCCTATCCTAGCAGCAACGGAGGGCCAGCACGAAACCCGCCGTCGGCTCGGTCTCGGTCGGCGGCCCTCGCTCACGACATGCCGCCACCGCCGTGATCGGGCGTACGCTCGGGCCTGTCTCGAGGCGGGGGCGGCGCGCCGTCGTCCGAGCCGGAGCGGGCACACGCCGTCAGCGCGAGGATTGCCACAAGGGCGGCGGCAAGCAGGGATGCGCGCGCTCGCATCGCGACAGCTCAGCACGACCCGTCGAATGGCCGGGCTCACTTCTCGGTGAGGCGCCGCACCGCGCACCGGCCTGCCATTCTCTCCTTCGTGAGGTTATCTTGAGTGCTGCCACCAGTCGGGAATGGGGCCGTCGAGCCGCTCATGGATGATCCGCAGACCGCGAGCCTGCAGGCTGCTCCGGCGCCGCAGGAGGCGGAGGAACGGCCGCTCGCCGCCATCGGCTTCGTCCTGCTGTCGCTGGTCCTGTTCAGCGCACTCGATGCCATCTCGAAGGTGCTGGTCGCCGACTATTCGCCGGTCCTGATCACCTGGGGACGGTACGCCGCCAATCTCGTGTTGCTCTTGCCGTTCGCGGTGCGCGCGGGCGCGCACTCCTTCGCCACCGCGGGAATCGCTCTGCAGATCGGGCGCGGCCTGGCCATGGGCGGATCCTCCGTCTTGTTCATCGCGGGCTTGGCGCAGATGGCGATGCCGGACGCGACCGCGGTCGCCTTCGCCGCCCCGCTCATCGTCACCGCGCTCTCGATCCCGTTCCTGGGCGAGCGCGTCGGCATCCGCCGGTGGTCGGCCGTGGGAGTGGGCCTCGTGGGCGTCATGATCATCGTGCAACCCGGCAGCTCGGCCTTTCATCCGGCCTCGCTCTTTCCCCTGGGCTCCGCCGCCTGCTGGGCCGCGGGCCTCGTCATCACCCGGCGCATCAAGACCCGCGACCCCACGCTCACGACGCTGCTCTATACGACGCTGGTCGCGTTCCTGATCGCGACGGTCTTCCTGCCCTGGGTTTGGGAGCCGCTGCCGCTGCGCGCGGTGGGGCTCGTCCTGGTCATGGGCCTGCTCAGCTCCGCCGGCCAATATTTTCTCCTCCTCGGCTACCAGCGCGGGCCCGCCTCGCTGCTGGCGCCGTTCTCCTACATGCAGATCATCACCTCGATCTTCTGGAGCGCGCTGTTGTTCGGGGCCTGGCCGGGCGCGGCGACCCTGATCGGCGCCCCGATCGTCGTGGCGAGCGGCCTCTACGTGCTGCACCGCGAGCGCGTGCGCCGGGGCGAGCCGAGGTAGCCGGCGCGGGGCGCGCTTGCGCCGCTCGGGCCGCGCGGGCATGTTCGTCGCGTCCGTCGGTGGGGGAGCGAGCGGGGCGGCACATGCGCTTTCCGGGGATTTCTCTTTTTCTGGCCGTCAGTCTCGGCGCATCGGTCGCTCATGCCGAGATGTGGCTGGAGCCGGCCTTTCCCAAGGACGCAGTTAAGGGCCCGGTATCCTCGCAGGGTGCATTCGTGTGGAGCCACGGCGCCGGCGGCATATTTCTCACGGACAATTCCACCTTTGGTCCGCCTTTCATGGCCTATCTCATGCGCGACAAGGACTGGGATGTCTTCGCCTTTAAGCGAACGCAGGCGGCGCAAGCGCCATTGCAAGAGGCGCGCGAGCTCGTGCATCAAGTCACGGTTCTCAAGGAGAAGGGCTATCGCCGGATCGTGCTCGCCGGTCAGTCCGCGGGCGCCTGGATCTCTCTCATCGCGGCCGGCGAGAGCCCGGACGTCTCCGCCGTGATCGCGCTGGCGCCGGCACACTACGGCACCGACAGGCCATATGTCGGGATGAACGCTTCCGCACTCTACGACTACCTCGACAACATCAAGACCGCTCGCGTGATGCTCGCCTTCTTCAAGGACGATCCCTACGACCCCGGCGGCCGGGGACCACGCTCCGAGCAGATCCTGACGGCGCACGGCGTGCCGCATCTGGTGATCGATCAGCCCGCGGGCTTCAGCGGGCACGGCTCCGGCGAGTCGGGCCGGTTCTATCGCCGGTTCAGCGACTGCTGGCTCGCCGTGGCAAGCGGTGCGCCCATGCCCCGTCAGCAGGATTGCGAGACGCACTGGGGCGAGGCGCCAAGCGGCGAGGTCGCCATTCCCGCGCTCGTCAAGGCAAGCGCAAGCGCGGGCGGGGCGCTCGCCGCCTTCGAAGGGACGTGGTGGGGCACCTACTCGGTGGGACGAGAGGTCGTCCTGGTCATCAAGTCGGCCTCCGATGGGCGGGTCGAGATCGTCTACATGCTGGGCACGATGCCAGCGGGCTTGGCCAAGGCGGAGTCATCGACGCGGTCCGGGCGCCAAGTCGATGGCGGACTGGAGGTCGCTGAGCCCGGCAAGTCGACGCTCCACATCCGCGCCCGCCCCGATCGCGATCTCGACCTGGAGTGGCTTGCGGCTACCGGCAGCGGGCGGCTGACCGCCGTGCTCCACCGGATGCAGCAGTAGCGCAGTCGATGCAATTCCGATCAGCATGGCCGCGAGCGCCTCATTCGATCTTCTGATTGTCGGCGGCGGCATCAACGGCGCGGGGATCGCGCGCGATGCCGCGGGCCGCGGCTTGTCCGTGCTGCTGGTCGAGCGCGGCGATCTCGCGGGTGCCACGTCCTCGGCCTCGAGCAAGCTCATCCACGGCGGGCTGCGCTATCTCGAGTTCGGCGAGTTCCGCCTGGTGCGCGAGGCGCTGGTCGAGCGCGAGGTGCTGATGCGGATGGCGCCGCATCTCATCCATCCCGCCGAGTTCGTCCTGCCGCACGACCGCAGCCTGCGTCCGCGCTGGATGCTGCGGCTCGGGCTCATGCTCTACGATCATCTCGGCGGCCGCGAGCGTCTGCCCGCGAGCCGGCGCATCGATCCGCGCCGAGACGTGTTGGGAGCGCCGCTTCGGCCCGACATCGCCGCGGCCTTCGTCTATTCGGATTGCCAGACGGACGACGCCCGCCTGGTGATCGCCAATGCGCGCGACGCCGTCCGGCGCGGCGCGCGCATCGTCCGAGGCATGGAGTTCGTCTCGGCCCGCCGCGCGGGCGCGCTGTGGCGCGCCGAGCTGCGCGGGCCCGACGGCGCTCGCTCCGAGATCGAGGCTCGGGCGCTGGTGAACGCCGGCGGCCCCTGGGCGATGGAGATCGCGCGGCGCGCCGGCGTCGAGCATGGCCGCGCGGCGCTCCGCCTGGTGAAGGGCAGCCACATCGTAGTACCCCGGCTCCACGAGGGCGCGCAGGCCTACATGCTGCAGAACGACGACCGTCGCATCGTCTTCGTGCTGCCGTTCGAGCGGGATTTCACCCTGATCGGTACCACCGAGGCGCCGTTCGAGGGCGATCCGGCCGTGGTCGCCTGTACCGACGAGGAAGCGGCCTATCTCTGCCGCGCGGTTAGCCGGTGGTTCGCGCGGGCCGCCTCGTCGAGTGCGATCCTCTGGCGTTACGCCGGCGTGCGCCCGCTCTACGAGGACCACGCCGCGAGCGCGTCGGCGGTGACGCGCGACTACGTGCTGCTGCGCGATGGCGAGCCGCCGGCGGTGCCGATGCTCTCGGTGCTCGGCGGCAAGATCACGACCTATCGCCGCCTCGCGGAGCATGCGCTCGAGCGGCTGGGACTGCCCGGCACAGGCGGGACTTGGACCGCCGGCGCGCCATTGCCGGGCGGCGTGCTTGCCGGCGGCAGCGTCGAGGGCGCCGTAGCGGCGATTCGCTCGATTTATCCGTGGCTCGATTCTGCGCTGGCGGACCAGCTTATCCGGCGCTACGGCAGCGAGGCCGGCGCAGTATTGGGCGACGCGCGGCGCGTCGAGGAGTTGGGTGAGGCCTTCGGCGCCGGCCTCACCGCCCGCGAGGTCGATTGGCTCCGCCGCGAGGAATGGGCGCAAAGCGCCGACGACATCCTCTGGCGCCGCACCAAGCTGGGTCTGCGCCTCAGCTCCGCCGAGCGCACTCGGTTGGAGGAGTACCTGGCACGTGCCACGGGGTGACGAAATCTTGATCACGCGACGGCGGTGCTGCCGTGCGAAAAAACGCATTGCGTGCTGGGCGCGGTCGCGCCCTATATCCGTCAAACAGTCGACGACGAAGGGGGAATGAGCGAATGAGCGACATTAAGGTCCTCGGCATCTGCGGCAGCCTGCGCAAAGGGTCTTTCAATAACATGGCCCTTCGGGTCGCTCAGGGTCTGGCGCCCGCGGGCATGAAGATCGACCTCGCCGATATCTCCGCGATCCCGCCCTACAACGAGGATGTGAAGGCACAAGGGTTTCCGCCGGCGGTGCAGGCGCTCCGCGACCAGATCGCCGCCGCCGATGCGCTCCTCTTCGCGACGCCGGAATACAACTACTCGGTCTCCGGCGTGCTCAAGAACGCGATCGACTGGGCCTCGCGGCCGCCGAATCAGCCCTTCGACGGCAAGCCGGTCGCGATCATGGGCGCGAGCGGCGGCGTGCTCGGCACGGCGCGCGCGCAGTATCACCTGCGCCAGATCTGCGTGTTCCTCAACATGTTCCCGGTCAACAAGCCCGAGGTGATGATCCCGCAGGCGCAGAACCGCTTCGACGCCCAGGGCAACCTCACCGACGAGACCGCGAAGGGTTTGATCAAGCAGCTGCTGGAATCGCTGCAGGCCTGGACGCTGACGCTGAAGCGCGGCCGCGCGCAATGAGCAGGTGAGTGGAAAAACTACTCCCTGTCCACGAGGCGCAGCTCCTTACATATCTGAAGCTGTCGCAGAAGCGTCTGGGCCTCTTGATCAACTTCAACACGGTTCGAATCAGGGACGGGATCCGTCGTTTGATCAATTGAGAAGAACCTTGGCGCCTTGGCGTCTTGGTGGTTCAACCTCTCTTGCTGCGCGATTCTACGGCACCAGCACCGCGGCGCCCTCGATGCGGCCTTGCCGCAGGCGCTCGAGCGCCTCGTTCGCCTGCTCCAGCGGGAAGACCTCCGTGTGTGTCTTGAGCGGGATCTCCGAGGCAAGCGCCAGGAGCTCATCGCCGTCCCGGCGCGTCAGGTTCGCGACCGATCGCACCACCCGCTCTTCCCAGAGCAGGCGGTAGCGAAACGCGGGGATATCGCTCATGTGGATGCCGCCGCAGACGACGGTGCCGCCCTTCGCGGTCGCGGCGAGCGCCGCCGGCACCAGGGCTCCGACCGGCGCGAAGATGAGCGCGGCATCGAGCGGCGCGGGTGGCAACTCGTCGGAGCCGCCCGCCCATTCGGCGCCGAGGCTGCGGGCGAACTCCTGGCCCGCGCGGTCGCCCGGCCGCGTGAACGCGAAGAGCCGGCGCGCCTCATGCACGATCACCTGCGCCACGATGTGGGCCGCGGCGCCGAATCCGTAGATGCCGACGCGCTCGGCATCGCCGGCGAGCCGGAGCGTGCGGTAGCCGATCAGCCCCGCGCACAACAGCGGCGCCGCCGCAACGTCATCGAAGCCCGAGGGGATCGGAAAGCAATACCGCGCATCGGCGACGGCATACTCGGCGTAGCCGCCGTCGATCTGGTAGCCGGTGAAGCGCGGGTTGTCGCACAGATTTTCCCGCCCGGAGGCGCAGAAGGCGCAGGTCCCGCAGGTCCAGCCGAGCCACGGCACGCCCACGCGGTGGCCGATATCGAAGGCCGTCACGCCGGAGCCCAGGCCGGCGACGGTGCCGACGATCTCGTGCCCGGGGATTAGCGGCAGCCGCGGCGACGAAAGCTCTCCGTCGAGGATATGCAGGTCCGTCCGGCAGACGCCGCAGGCATGGACGCGGATGAGCACCTCGCCGGGGCCGGGCCTCGGTGGTGCCCGGTCGCTGGGGCGCAACGGCTGTCCGGCCGCCTCCAGGAGCATCGCTCGCATCAGGGGTCTCCCAATCTCGGCTACCGGGCGGCGAGTCAACCCGGCCGCACATGTGCGGACACCGTCGGCGCCGCATCGCATGAGGTGGGCTCCGACCGGCTCCTCTCTGCGGCCGACAGTGTCGGTTTCACGCAGCGTCGGAATGACATAGCGGTTAAAGTAAACCGGGCACCCATCTCCTTTAGGGTCAACCCAATCCGAAATATTTCAGCCACACGCGCGTTCCTGGCCGCACGCTCTGGTAGAGTGTAACAGTTATCACGATCTCGTGATTGCCTCCCGGAGCCGTACTCGATGCGCCGGTTGCCGCGACGACCGGCTCCGAACCTTCCGCTTCAACGGCGCCGTCTCGAAACGGCGCTTCCAGAGGTAGGTAACATGATCGTCCCGCGAAAAGACCACGAGGCTCATCCCATCGACACCTATGTCGGCGGGCGTATGCGGCTGCGGCGCATTCAGCTCGGCCTGAGCCAAGGCGCGCTCGCGAGCAAGATCGGCGTCTCTTTCCAGGCTGTGCAGAAATACGAATCCGGGGACATCCGGATCTCCGCCAGCCGGCTTTACGACGTGGCACAGGTATTGGAGGTCTCGCCGGCTTTCTTTTTCGAGGGCTACCCCGACGGCATCGTCGCCAAGAACATCGCCGAGGAGGCCTCGCCCGCCAACGAGACTTTTGACCGGCGCGAGGTGATGTCGTTGATCCGCGGTTATTACGGCATCCGCGATCCGCAGCTCCAGGCCGATATCCTTCGCCTAATCTCGAAGCTCGGCAGTCGCGCCGGAGACGACAGCCCCGCCGCCTAGGGCAGTCCCGGTTCTTGCCAGGAGCGGCGCGGCGGCACTAAGAGTAGTTCCATGCCCGCGAAGAAGAATCCGCTCAACCTCAATTCCCTGCAGCTCAAGACCCTCACGCTTCTGCAGGAGCTCGCACGGTCGGCGGCGCATGCGGAGAAGCTTCCCGACGGCGCCGTGCGCGTGACCCAGCTGCCCTATCCCCATGGCGATCATTTCCACGTCGGCGCCGCCGTCGTGATGGCGCGCGACGCGAACGGACTCGCCAACCCCGCCGTGTGGGTGGCCCTCGAGCGCAAGGGATTGATCAAGTCCGAGTTCCCCGACGCCGCCGTGCTCATGCCGGCGGGCCTCGCCTACGACACCGGCCTCGCCGACACCATCCTCCACCGCGGCGGCCACTGAGCGCGCTGAGCTACCAGGTGAGGTGCGCCATCGCGTAGGTCGGGCGGTGGCCGCTTTCCGCTACCGCTTTCGCGAGCCGGCCCGGATCCGGTACCACGCCGGGCGCCACGCCCAGCTCCTCGCCGTGGATGCCGCCGAGGATCAGCAGGCTGGCGATGCCCACACCGTTCGCGCCGGCGATGTCCGTGCGCAGGCTGTCGCCCACGGCGAGGATGCGCTGCCGATCGGCGATGCCGAGCAGGTCGAAACACGTGTCGTAGACCGATGGGAAGGGCTTGCCGTGCCAGCGCACGCGCCCGCCGATCGCCTCGTAGCGCTGGGCGAGCGCGCCCGCGCAGATCACGCGGCTGCCGCGATGCATTACCACCAGGTCGGGGTTGGCGCACACCATCGGAAGGTCGCGCGCTCGGCCGCCCTGCAGCACCGCCTCGTAATTGGCGACGCTCTGGTCCCAGCCCCAAGGTCCCGTGTTGAGGATGAACTCCGCCTTCGCCACCTCTTCGACGCGCCGCAGGCCGAGGTCGGCGAGCATGTTGTCGTCGCGCGGCGGGCCGATGTGGTAGCAGACGCTCCCGAGTGCCGCGTAGAACGGGTCGTCGCGTCGCTTCAGGTGCTGCCAGACCTCCTCGCCCGAGGACAGTAGATGATCGTAGAGCGTGCGGGGAATGCCGATCTCGGCGACGCGCTCCTCGACAAGATGTGCGCGGCGCGGGGCATTCGACAGAATGACCAGGCGCTTGCCGCCGGACTTGAGCCGCGTCAGGCACTCGATCACGCCAGGGAACGGCGCCTGCCCGTCGTGCAGCACGCCCCAGAGGTCGAGGATGTAGCCGTCGTAGCGATCGGCGATGTCGCCGATGCCGGCGAGGAACGGAATCTCGGTCGAGGTCATCGCGATCGCAGGGCTCTCAGGCTGGAAACGGCGCGTCGGCGCCGACGGCATCGGCGATACTGGCAAATCCGTCGCGGGCAAGAAAGTCCGCGAGGTCGCGCTTGATGCGAAGCACCAGTCCGGGCCCCGCGTAGACCAGCGCGGTATAGAGCTGCACGAGGCTGGCACCCGCGCGGATTTTGGCATAGGCGTCTGCGCCGCTGGCGATGCCGCCGACGCCGATCAGGGGTATCCGCCCGCGAGTGAGCCGCCGCATCTCCGCGACGAGCGCGGTCGAGGCCGCGAACAGCGGCTTGCCGCTGAGACCGCCGACTTCGCGGGCATGCGGGCTCCGCAGCTCCGCGGGCCGCGCCACCGTCGTATTGGAGATGACGAGCCCGTCGACGCCGGTCTCGAGCGCCGCTTCCGCGACCTCCACGCGCTCGCCCTCGGATAGATCGGGCGCGATCTTGAGCAGCAGCGGCGGCGGATCGGAGGGTGCCGCGGCGGCGCGCGCGGATTTGAGCGCGGCGATCAGCGCCAGCAGGCTTGATTTGCGCTGGAGGTCTCGCAATCCCGGCGTGTTCGGCGAGGACACATTGACGACGAGGTAGTCCGCGAGCGGCGCCAGCGCCGTGACGCCCGCGACGTAGTCGGCGATGGCGTCGACGCTGTCCTTGTTCTTGCCGAGATTGGCGCCGACGAGGCCCGCTCGCCCGCGTCGGGCCGCGAGCCGCGCATGCGCGGCATCGAGCCCCTGGTTGTTGAAGCCGAGGCGGTTGATGAACGCGCAATCCTCCGTGAGACGGAACATCCGCGGCTTGGGATTGCCGGGCTGCGGACGAGGCGTCACCGTTCCGGTCTCCACGAAGCCGAAGCCGAACCGCAGCATGGCGTCGGGCACCTCGGCGTTCTTGTCGAAGCCGGCGGCGAGACCGATCGGATTGGGAAACCGCCGGCCCCAAAGCGTGATGCCGAGGCTCGGCGGATCCGGCCCGGCGTTGCCCGGCGCGATCCCCGCCCGGAGCGCCACGATGCTCGCGCGATGCGCCGCCTCCGGCGGCAGCAAGCGCAGGAGCGGCAGGGCCAGATCGAATAGAGTGCTCATGCGTCGAGATGTTCAGGCGACTCGCGCGGTCAGGCGGACACAATACGCCATTCTCAGGCATTGGCAAAGTTTGCCATGCCTGATATCGTCTCGGATGTAACCGAGAAGCCGAGAACAGACATGCCGACACGGAACATCAGTCTGACGCCCGAGCAGGATGCCTTCGTAGAGAAGATAGTCAAGGCGGGCGAGTACCAGAACGCCAGCGAGGCCGTTCGCGACGCGCTGCGGGCACTCCAACAGCGCCGCCGGGAAGACGCGCTGAAATTGAAGGCGCTTCGCGTGCAGATCAAGGCCGGAGTGGATGCCCTCGATCGCGGGGAATTCATCGAGGTCGACGCCGAGGACCTGGAGGGCTATCTCGACCGGCTGAACGTCCGGTCGAGCAACAACGCTCGCTGATCGTGGTGGCCAGTTTTCGTCTCTCGAGGCTGGCCGAGATCGATCTCGCGCATATCCTTGCGACTAGCACCGAACGCTGGGGGCCGGCCGGCCGGCAGCGGTATGCCGAGCTTCTGACGGCCGCGATGCGGGCACTGGCGGACGATCGGGCGGGCTCGATGACCCAGAATCGCGCCAGTCTCGCGCGCGGCATCCGCAGCTTTCATCTACGGCATGTCCGAGTCGATGAGCCCGAGGAGAGGGTGAGAAGGCTCGTGCATGTTATCTACTTCCGAGCGGTCACGCCGGGTCTCATCGAAATCGTCCGCGTCCTGCATGAACGCATGGAGCCGAGCCGGCACCTCAGCCCGCGTTCCCAGGTCTAGCTCGTCTCCGGAAACTTGTGCGAGCCATCAGGCCCCAGCGGCAGCGGCTCGACGCGAACCACCGCACGAAGCGCCAGCGCGCCGTAAAGGTGCGGAAAGAGCGCACCGCCGCGCGACGGTTCCCATTTGAGCGCAGCGCCGAGCTTTGCCGCATCGACCGTCACCAGGACAAGATCTCCTTGGCCCGCTCGGTGCTTGCGCGCGCTCTGCCGAATTTGCTCGGCCGTGGAGAAATGGATGAAGCCGTCGGCCGCGTCTTGGGAGGAGCCGCGGTAGGAGCCCGCCGCTTCCGCCGCCGTCCATTCCGCCCGGCGGCACATGTGATAGATCAGCCGTCGCTCCCTCGCGGCGCACGCTATCGCAGCCCTGCCGGGATCGCCAGCCTGCTGCGCGCTTGAGTCCTTTGCCCCCGTGGAATCGCCGGTCTATGCTCCTTGCGGGACCCAGCGATGGCGAAGGAAGGCCATGAAAGCGTTTACCTACATTGACGGCACCTGGCACCAGGGCAATCCGCCGCTCCTGGGGCCGATGAGCCACGCGACTTGGCTGTCCTCGATCATCTTCGACGGCGCGAGGGCGTTCGAGGGCGTGGCGCCCGATCTCGACCGGCATTGCGAGCGCTCGATCAATTCCGCGCGCACCATGGGGCTCCGGCCCATGCTGAGCGCGGGCGAGGTCGAGGAACTCGCGCGCGACGGCATCCGCAAGCATGCCAAGAATGCCGAGCTCTACATTCGACCGATGTTCTTCGCGGAGTCCGGCTGGATCTATCCCGATCCTGACAGCACGCGCTTCTCGCTTTCCGTTTACGAATCGCCGATGCCGAAGCCGACCGGCTTCTCCGTGGGCCTGTCGGCCTTCCGCCGCCCGGCGCCCGACCAGGCCCCGACCGATGCCAAGGCCTCCTGCCTCTATCCGAACTCCGGCCGCGCGCTGCGCGAGGCCGAGAAGCACGGCTTCGACAATTGCGTCATGCTCGATCCCCTCGGCTACGTGGCGGAGCTCGCCACCGCCAACGTCATGATGGCGAAGGACGGCGTGGTTCACACGCCTGCCGCGAACGGCACCTTCCTCGCGGGCATCACGCGGCGTCGGGTGATCCAGCTCCTGCGCGACGCCGGCAAGGACGTGCGCGAGCGCAGCATCACCTACGAGGAGCTCTCGGGCGCCGACGAGCTGTTCTCGGTGGGCAATTACGGCAAGGTGTTGCCGATCACCCGGATCGAGCAGCGGCACCTGCAGCCCGGACCCGTCTACGCCCGCGCGCGCGAGCTCTACTGGACCTTTGCCCACGGCACCTGACCGCGGCTCCGCTCGCGTTCCGGTACAGCGGCCGGCGGCGCCCGCGCTCGCGGTCGGCTACGCGCGCGCGGCCTGGCTCACGGCCGAGGGCGAGATCGAGCGGCTCGATCCCATCGAGGCCGCCCGCCGCGCCCGCAAGACGCCGCCCATCCTCTGCCACGGCCGCGCGGTCGCGCGCCGGCTCGGCGTCGACGCCTTCCCGGCGCTCGATCTTCTGGAGCTTTACGCCTTCGTGCGGCCCGCGCGCAGCCTGGTGCCGACGCCGAGAGGCCTGGCGGCCGCGCTGAGTCTGCCGGCGCCGCGCTCGCTCGAGGACGATGCGCTGACATTGATGCAAGCGACCGAGGCGCTGCTGGCGGAGCTCAGCGCGACCGGCGACGGAGAGGCCAAGGCGGTGGCGCAGCAGATGGCGGCGGCCGGCTGGCTCTGGGGCGCCGCAGCGCTGGCGGCTTTGGCGCAAGTGAAGATCGAGGAGGCTGCCGGGCTGGCCGCCTGGCGCAGGCTCGGCGAATGGTCGGAGTACGCGCCCGAGCCGCCCGCGGGCCATGAGCCCGTCGAGGAAGCGGAGGCGCGCCGGCGGCTGGCGGAGTTGCTGGGCTCCGACTCGGAGCCGCGCCCGCAGCAGGCGGACTACGCCGCCGCGGCAAGCGCGGCCTTTCGACCGCGCGAGAGAGCCGATGAGCCCATGGCGGTGCTGGCGGAAGCCGGCACCGGCGTCGGCAAGACGCTCGGCTACATCGCGCCCGCGAGCCTTTGGGCCGAGAAGAACGAGGGCGCGGTCTGGATCTCCACCTTCACGCGCAACCTGCAGCACCAGATCGATACCGAGCTCGATCGGCTCTATCCCGAGCCCACCGAGAAGGCCCGCCGCGTCGTGCTGCGCAAGGGCCGCGAGAACTATCTCTGCCTGCTTAATTACGAGGAGGCGGTGGGCGCGCTGCCCGCGCGGCCCGCGACCGCGGTGGGCGTGGGCCTGATGGCGCGCTGGATCCAGGCGACCCGCGATGGCAGCCTCGTGGGCGGCGATTTCCCGGGCTGGCTCCCGGATCTTCTGGGCCGCGGCCGCACGCTCGGTCTCGCGGATCGGCGCGGCGAGTGCATCCACTCGGCCTGCCCGCACTATCACCGCTGCTTCATCGAGAAGAGCGTGCGGCGCGCCCGCCGCGCCCGCCTCGTGGTGGCGAACCACGCGCTGGTCATGGTGCAGGCGGCCTGGGGCGGGCTCGACGACAGCAACGTCCCCACGCGCTACGTGTTCGACGAGGGCCATCACGTCTTCGAGGCCGCGGACAACGCATTCTCGCTGGCTCTCACGGGGCGCGAGGCGGTGGAGCTTCGGCGCTGGGTGCTGGGCGTCGAGGGCGGACGCGGGCGCGCCCGTGGACTCCGACGCCGGCTCGAGGAGCTCGTGGCGGGCGATGACGCAGCCGAGCGCGCGCTCACGGAGGCGCAGACCGTGGCCCGCGCGCTGCCCGGCGAAAGCTGGCTGCAGCGGTTGCAGCAGGGCGCGCCCTACGGCGAGACCGAGATCCTGCTGGCCCATATGCGCCGGCAAGTGCTGGCGCGCGCCGAGGCGGCCGAGAGCGCCTATTCCCTCGAGACCGAGGCGCGGCCGCCGGTCGAGGGATTGCTCGCGGCGGCGGCGGGGCTTGGCCTCGCGCTGCGCCGGCTGGTCGAGCCGCTCGATGCGCTGGCGAAGCGGCTCGGCAAGCGGCTCGACGACGAGGCGGCCGAGCTCGATGCCGCCATGCGCACGCGCATCGACGCCGCGCAACGCAGCCTGCGCCGGCGCATCGACGGCGAGCTCGCGGGCTGGCTCGCCATGCTGAAAGACCTCGGCGGCGAGCCCGCGGCGACGCTGGTCGATTGGTTCGCCGTCGATCGCATCGACGGCCACGAGATCGACGTTGGCATGCATCGGCACTGGATCGACCCGACCCGGCCTTTCGTCGAGACGGTCGCGAAGCCCGCCCAGGGATTCCTGGTCACCTCCGCGACACTCACCGACGGCACCGGCGATCCCGAGGCCGATTGGGCGGCGGCGGAGATGCTGACAGGCGCTCGGCATCTGCAGCGGCCGGCGCTCCGCGCCCGCGTGCCGTCGCCCTTCGATTACGGCGCGCAGACCCGCGTCTTCGTGGTGACCGACGTGAAGCGCGAGGACGTCGACCAGGTCGCGGCGGCCTATCGGGAATTGTTCCTGGCGGCGGGCGGCGGCGCGCTCGGGCTTTTCACCGCGATCTCGCGGCTCAAAGCCGTCTACGCGCGGATCGCGGCGGCGCTCGAGGCCGAGGGCTTGCCGCTCCTCGCGCAGCACGTCGATGCCATGGACACCGCGACGCTCGTCGACATCTTCCGCGCCGAGGAGGACGCGTGCCTGCTCGGCACCGACGCCGTACGCGACGGCGTCGACGTGCCTGGACGCTCGCTCCGGCTCATCGTGTTCGACCGCGTGCCGTGGCCCAGGCCGGACATCCTGCATAAGGCGCGTCGGCAGGAATTCGGCGGCGCGCGGTACGACGACCGGCTCACGCGGCTTCGGTTGCGCCAGGCCTTCGGCCGGCTGGTGCGCCGCGCCGGCGACATCGGCGTGTTCGCGCTCCTGGATTCGCGCCTGCCCTCGCGGCTGCTCGGCGCCTTTCCCGAGGGCGTCGCCGTCGAGCGGATCGGGCTCAAGGACGCCGTCGAGCGGACGCGAGAGTTTCTGAAAACTGCGGGATAGCTAACGGGTGCAACGAGCGGGCTCGCGCGGTAAGGTCTCCGCACCGTGGCAAGAGGTGGCACATGCTCGATCATCATTCCGCGCTGATCTACACCATGGTTCTCGCCTCGGCGGCCGGCAGTGGCGTCACCGATACGGAGCTGCGCACGATCGGCGATATCGTGACGCATCTGCCGATCTTCGCCGAGTACGACAACAAGCAGCTCACCAAGACGCTGTCCGCTTGCTCGGACCTGCTGCAGAAGGAGAACGGGCTCGACCTCGCCTTGAAGGACATCAAGGCGGCGCTGCCGCCGCGCTTGCGCGAGACCGCCTACGCGCTCGCCTGCGACGTGGTGGCGAGCGACGGCGAGGCCTCGCAGGACGAGCTGCGCTTTCTCGAGCTTCTGCGCGACCGGCTGCCGATCGAGCGCCTGATCGCCGCCGGCATCGAGCGTGGCGCCCGTGCGCGGTTCATGACGATCTGAGCCGCGGCGCAAAGAAAAAGGGCCGCGGCGAACCGCGGCCCTTCGAGTGATCCTGCCTAAGCGTTTTCTTCTTAGAAGTCCATGCCGCCCATGCCGCCGTGGTCATGGCCGCCGGGCATCGGAGGTGCCTTCTTCTCCGGACGCTCCGCCACCATCGCCTCGGTGGTGATGAGCAAGCCCGCGACGGACGAGGCGTCCTGCAGCGCGAGGCGGACGACCTTGGTGGGGTCGATGATGCCGGCCTTCACCATGTTGACGTACTCGCCGCTCTGGGCGTCGAAGCCGTGGTTGTGGTCGTTGCTCTCCAGGAGCTTGCCCACCACCACCGAGCCGTCGGCGCCGGCGTTCTCGATGATCTGCCGCGCCGGCATCTGGATCGCTTTGCGCACGATGTCGATGCCGACCCGCTGGTCGTCGTTGTCCGCCTTGAGTTTGGCGAGCGCCTTGGTCGCGTAGAGCAGCGCCGTGCCGCCGCCGCCGACGATGCCTTCCTCGACCGCCGCGCGGGTCGCGTGCATGGCGTCGTCAACCCGGTCCTTGCGCTCCTTCACCTCGATCTCGGTGGCACCGCCGACCCGGATCACCGCGACGCCGCCCGCGAGTTTCGCCAGCCGCTCCTGTAGCTTCTCGCGGTCGTAGTCGGAGGTGGTCTCCTCGATCTGCGCTTTGATCTGCCCGATCCGGCCCTCGATGTCCTTCTTCTTGCCGGACCCGTCGATGATCGTGGTGTTCTCCTTCTCGATGCGCACCCGCTTCGCCTTGCCCAGCATATCGAGGGTGACGTTCTCCAGCTTGATGCCGAGATCCTCGGAGATCAGCTGACCGCCGGTCAGCACCGCGATGTCCTCGAGCATCGCCTTGCGGCGATCGCCGAAGCCCGGCGCCTTCACCGCCGCGACCTTGAGGCCGCCGCGGAGCTTGTTGACCACCAAGGTCGCCAGCGCCTCGCCTTCGACATCCTCGGCGACGATCAGCAGCGGCTTGCCCGACTGCACCACGGATTCGAGCAGGGGCAACATCGCCTGCAGGCCCGAGAGCTTCTTCTCGTGCAGGAGGATGTAGGGGTCCTCGAGCTCCGCGAGCATTTTCTCGGCGTTGGTGACGAAGTAGGGCGAGATGTACCCGCGGTCGAACTGCATGCCCTCGACCACGTCGAGCTCGGTCTCGAGGCTCTTGGCCTCCTCGACCGTGATCACGCCCTCGTTGCCCACCTTCTGCATCGCCTTGGCGATCATCTCGCCGATCTCGCGATCGCCGTTGGCGGAGATGGTGCCGACCTGCGCGATCTCCTCGTTGGTGGAGACCTTCTTGGAGCGCTTCTTCACGTCCTCGACCACGGCGGCGACCGCGATGTCGATGCCGCGCTTCAAGTCCATGGGGTTCATGCCGGCGGCCACGGCCTTGGACCCTTCGCGGACGATTGCCTGTGCCAACACCGTTGCGGTGGTGGTGCCGTCGCCGGCCTGGTCGCTGGTCTTGCTCGCGACCTCGCGGACCATCTGCGCGCCCATGTTCTCGAACTTGTCGGCGAGCTCGATCTCCTTGGCGACGGTGACGCCGTCCTTGGTGATCCGAGGTGCGCCGAACGACTTGTCGAGCACGACGTTGCGGCCCTTCGGGCCCAGCGTCACCTTGACGGCGTTGGCGAGAATGTCGACGCCGCGGAGAATCCGCTCGCGCGCGTCGCCGCTAAACCGAACGTCTTTTGCAGCCATGTGATGATTCCCTCAGTTTTTCTTAGGCGGCTTTGCGCTTGGAAGCGCTGCCTTCGATGATTCCGAGAATGTCGGATTCCTTCATGATGATGAGCTCCTCACCATCGATCTTGACCTCGCTGCCCGACCACTTGCCG
Source organism: Allostellaceae bacterium (assembly GCA_035604335.1). Taxonomy (GTDB): domain Bacteria; phylum Pseudomonadota; class Alphaproteobacteria; order ATCC43930; family CGMCC-115725; genus DASZHJ01. The sequence continues at coordinate 77,805 of DATNIT010000152.1, forward strand.
AACAGGATCCGGTCGCCGGCCTTGACGTCGAGGGGATGCAGCTTGCCGTCCTCCCCGCGCGTGCCCGGCCCGGCCGAGATCACCTCGCCCTCCATGGGCTTTTCCTTGGCGGTGTCGGGAATAATGATGCCGCCGGCGGTCTTCTCTTCCTGCTCGATGCGGCGGACCAGGACACGGTCCTGCAATGGCCTGAACTTCATAGAATAAACTCCTCCTCTTGGTTTCCTTGAACGCCCCTCACGGAGAGCAACGATTGGCACTCTCACCGAGTGAGTGCTACGGCAGATGGGGGTTTGTTCATTTCCTGTCAAGGGAGGCATGCGAATTTGGCAGCAGTCGATGGGCGAGGCTGCTAGTGCCCTGATGCAATTAGGTTTTCCTTGATAATTTCGGGCGCATACTCAACATGGTTAAGGCCACGGGAAGTGCTCGAACGTCGAGGTCACCCATGTCGAACTTGAACCTGTACCGTCAGCTGAACGGATACCGCCTCACCACGGCGGAGATCCTCTATCACCTGCCCGACCATCCCGCCTTGCTGCAGAGCTTCGTGTGGCAGCAGCTCGATATGGCGCCGGAGTACCCGGTGCTGCGGAAGTTCTTGGATTTCTGGACCTGCAACATCGAGGGCAAGCTGCATTCGGTGAAAGTAGCGCAGGCTCCCTTGCTCTCGCCGGGACGGATGCGCCACGCGCAGGTGTCGCTGAGCCTGCACTAGCTCCGCCGTCCCGCGCCCATGCGGCGGCTTGGCCCTTGCCAAGCCGGCGCCGGCGCGGGCAGTGTCGCGGCGCCTCATGACCTCGATCGCGCCGTCATCGCCTTCCTTCGCGACCGCTTCCGCCGCGCGCGGCGATCGCGGCATCGCGCTCTGGCTCTTCGGCTGCGCGGCGATGATCTTTCTCATGGTGGTGATCGGCGGCGTGACGCGGCTCACGGAATCCGGTCTCTCCATCACGGAGTGGCAGCCGATCGCGGGCGTGATCCCGCCCTTGAGCGACGCCGACTGGGCGCGCGAGTTCGACCACTACAGGGCGATCCCGCAGTACCAGGCGATCCACGCGGGCATGACGCTCGCGGAGTTCAAGACGATCTTCTTCTGGGAATACCTGCACCGGCTATGGGGTCGGCTGATCGGTGTGGCGTTCGCCGCGCCGTTCCTGTGGTGCCTCGTTGCGCGGCGGCTCTCCTGGGCGCTCGCGCCCAAGCTCGCGGTGTTGTTGGTGTTGGGCGGGCTTCAGGGCGCGCTGGGCTGGTACATGGTCGAGAGCGGACTCGCCGACCGCATCGAGGTGAGCCAATACCGGCTGGTGGCGCACCTCGCCGCCGCCGTGGCGCTCTATCTCGCGATCCTCTGGGTCGCGCTTGATCTGTCGCGACCCCTCACCCTCCCACTGCTGCGCAGCGGGCCCCTCCCTCTCCCGCCCGAGCGCGGGAGAGGGGCTAGCTCGATGCCCGCAATCCCCTCGCCCACGAAGCGGGAGAGGGAGGGACCCAGCGCAGAGCGCTGGGAGGGTGAGGGTGCCAGTCCTACGCCCTTGCGCCGCGCGCTGACGGCGCTGCTTGTTCTCACGCTCCTGACGCTCGCGGCCGGTGGCTTCGTCGCGGGTCTGCGCGCGGGCTACGTTTACAACACGTTCCCGCTGATGAACGGCTACGTCGTTCCACCGGATTACGCCACCGCGAGTCCCTGGTACCTGAATCCCTTCGAGAGCCTCGCCGCCGCGCAGTTCGATCATCGCGTGCTGGCGGAGCTGACGTGGCTCTGGGCGATCGGCGTGTGGGTCTGGTCGCTCCGGCTCGACCTCGCTCGGGAGATGCGAGCGGCCTTGCACGCCCTTGCCGCGGTCGCGACCCTGCAACTCGGCTTGGGCGTCGCCACATTGGTGCTGGTCGTGCCGATTCCGCTCGCCGTCGCGCATCAAGCGGGCGCGCTGCTGCTGGTGACCGCGGCCTTGGTCGCGCGCCACGCGGCGCGGCGCCCCGAAATGGACGGCTTGGCGCGGGCGGCGCTATAGTCCGCGCGGAGGCAACGGCGATGGCGGATTTTCCCAAGCGTTCACTCGAGGACTGGCAGGCGCTTGCGGCCAAGGAGCTCGCGGGCAAGCCCACGGAGTCGCTGACCTGGCAAACACCCGAGGGGATCGCGATCAAGCCGCTCTACACGGCCTCGGATCTCGAGCGGCTCGAGCACGTCGATAGCCTACCGGGCTTCGCGCCCTATCTCCGCGGCGTGCGCGCGACGATGTACGCGAACCGGCCCTGGACGATCCGGCAATACGCGGGCTTCTCCACCGCCGAGGACTCGAACAAATTCTACCGCGAGAACCTGAAAGCGGGGCAGATGGGTCTGTCCGTTGCCTTCGATCTCGCGACGCATCGCGGCTACGACAGCGATCATCCGCGCGTCGTGGGCGACGTCGGCAAGGCCGGAGTCGCCATCGACAGCGTCGAGGACATGAAGATCCTGTTCGACGGCATTCCGCTCGACAAGATGACGGTGTCGATGACCATGAACGGCGCCGTGCTGCCGGTGCTGGCGGGCTTCATCGTGGCGGCGGAAGAGCAGGGCGTGCCGGCGGAGAAGCTCCAGGGGACGATCCAGAACGACATCCTCAAGGAGTTCATGGTCCGCAACACCTACATCTACCCGCCCGGCCCCTCCATGCGGATCGTTGCCGACATCATCGAGTACACGGCGAAGCGCATGCCGCGGTTCAACTCGATCTCGATCTCCGGCTATCACATGCAGGAGGCGGGGGCGACCTGCGTGCAGGAGCTCGCGTTCACGCTGGCGGACGGCCTCGACTACGCGCGCGCCGCGCTCTCGCGCGGCCTCGACATCGACGCCTTCGCGCCGCGGCTCTCGTTCTTCTTCTGCATGGGCATGAACTTCTTCATGGAGATCGCCAAGCTGCGCGCCGCGCGGCTCTTGTGGGCGAAGCTCATGAGCCGGTTCGAGCCCAAGAATCCCGTGAGCCTGCAGCTGCGCACCCATGTACAGACCTCGGGCGTCAGCCTCACCGAGCAGGACCCCTACAACAACATCGTCCGCACCACCATCGAAGCGCTGGCGGCGGTGCTGGGCGGCACGCAGTCTCTGCACACGAATTCCTTCGACGAGGCCATGGCCTTGCCGACGCCGTTCTCGGCGCAGATCGCGCGCAACACCCAGCTCATCCTCGCGGAGGAGGCCGGCGTGACGCACGTGGTCGATCCGCTCGGCGGCAGCTATTACGTCGAGAGCCTGACGCACTCCGTGGCCTCCGCCGCCATGGAGTTGATCGACGAGGTCGAGAAACTCGGCGGCATGACCAAGGCCGTGGAGCAGGGCCTGCCCAAGCTCCGCATCGAGGAGGCGGCGGCGCGCCGCCAGGCACGCCTCGACCGCGGCGAGGAAGTGATCGTCGGCGTCAACAAGTACAAGTCGAGCGGCGGGCCGCCGGTGAAGCTCCTCGACATCGACAATACGAAGGTCCGCGAGCAGCAGGTCGCGCGCCTCGAGCAGGTCCGCGCCAAGCGCGATCAGGCCCGCGTACGGCAGAGCCTGGAGGCGCTCACCCAGGCGGCGCGGAGCGGGCAGGGCAATCTGCTGGCTCTCGCCGTCGATGCTTCTCGAGCCCGCGCCACGGTTGGAGAAATCTCCGACGCGCTCGAGACCGTGTTCACGCGCCACCGCGCCACCATCCGCTCGGTTTCCGGCGTCTACGGCGGGCTCTACGAGGGCGACGAGGGCTTCAAGCGCATCCAGCGCGACGTCGAGGGATTCGCCCGCGCCGAGGGCCGGCGTCCGCGCATGCTCGTGGTGAAGCTCGGCCAGGACGGCCACGACCGCGGCGCCAAGGTCATCGCCACCGCCTTCGCCGATATCGGCTTCGACGTCGACGTGGGCCCGCTCTTCCAGACGCCCGAGGAAGCCGCGCGCCAGGCGGTGGAGAACGACGTCCACGTAATCGGCGTCTCGACCCAGGCGGCCGGCCACAAGACCCTGGTGCCGGCGCTCCTCGCGGCGCTCCGCCAGGAAGGCGGCGACGACATCCTCGTGATCTGCGGCGGCGTCATCCCGCCGCAGGATTACGAGTTCCTGATGCGCGCCGGCGTCTCCGCGGTCTACGGCCCCGGCACCAACATCCCGCTCGCCGCCGGCGAGATCCTGAAGCTCATCGCCAAGCGACGGCTGGCGGCTTAGGGACCGTCCAGCCGGGCGGCGGCTCGAGGAAGCGGGTCATCTGATACTCGTCGAAGTAGCGATCGCCATGCCTGAGCGCGCAGGGATCGACGCCATAGATCTCGAAGCCGTGGCGTAGGTAGAGGCGGTATGCCCGCACGTTGGTCGTCACGACGGAGAGCTCGATCAAAATCACGCGCCCGCGCGCCCGCTCGACGACCGCATCGACCAGCGCCGAGGCGAGCCCGCGGCCGCGCGCGGCCGCGCGGACATACATGCCCGTGAGCGCGCCTTTGTGGCGCTCGATGACGAAATTCGGGATCGAGAGCCGCGCGATTCCCATGGGCTCGTCATCGATGCTACCGAGCAAGACGTCCGAGCGCCCCAGGCGCCGCTCGAAAAAGTCGAGGGGCTCGGCGGCCTCGGCCTCGACGGTAGAACCGTAGGCCTGCGGATGCAGCCGCAGCGCTTCCAGCCGAAGCTCTCGGTAGAGAGCGGCGTCGGAGGCTCCGAGCATGCGGATTGTGCGGCGGGCGGCCGTCATCGACTGCTCTTGCTGGGCCTGTGCGCGGGGCGCCGCTTCGCGTGCGCGCTCAAGGTGCCGTTTCCCGGCGGCTTCCGGGTGGCGCTTACGCCGCCTGGGCCGGGCAGCGCGCCTCGAATCACAGAGGCTTGAGGCTGGAGAGGATCTTTTCGACGGCGTTGTTCTCTTGCATGGCCTTGGCATCGCCGTAGATCAGCACCGCCAACACGTCTCGGTCGCCGCCGGGATCGACGACGATGCATTGAAACACGATGTCGTCGCCTTCGTCCCGGCCGGTTCCCTGCAAGGTGCGGGCCGGAAATCCCTGGTATTTGCTCTCTTCGTCCTTGGTGATCTTCATATCGTCGATCTCGTTGTCGACGAATGCGCGCGCCTGCTCGTCGAGGTTGTCCGCGTCCACCACGCCCACGGGGGCTGCGACGACATAGACGCTCTGCTTGGGATTCTCCGCGGTGATCCCGCTTCGCTTCTTGGTTACGGTCCAGGGATCCGGAGTCCAAATCGAGAATTTTCCGTTTGGACTGGTAACCATGCCCGCCCGGGCCGCGGCGCCGCAGAGCAGCACGACGAACAGCCCGATCACGCCTGCTTTGATGATCGTCATTCGGACTCTCCTCCTCGGCCGGCCTTCCCCAAGCGCGCGGCCACCCGTTCAAGAGTGTCGCAATTCGGTCTCGCGGACAAGGCGAGTCCCTCGGCCATCCGTGCCCGCAGTGGTCGGGCGCATGACACCCCCGCTCCCGCGGGCTGTTAACCCGGCGCCATCCGCGCTATCTATCCGGCAATGGCCATTCTGTTCTTCATCGTCTTCATCGACCTCTTGGGGTTCGGGATCATCATCCCGCAGCTCCCGTTCTACGGCGTGTATTTCGGCGCGAGCCCCGCCGCGGTCACCTGGCTCATGGCCTGCTACTCGCTGGCGCAGTTCTTCATGTCGCCGGTGCTCGGCCGCCTCAGCGACCGGATCGGCCGGCGGCCGGTCCTGCTGATGAGCATGGCCTGCTCGTGCCTGGCCTACCTCTGGCTCGGTTTCGCGGGCGCGCTCTGGATGCTGTTCGCCGCGCGGCTTATGGCCGGCGCCGGCGCCGGCAACATCGCGGCGGCCCAGGCCTATATCACGGACATCACGAGCCCCGAGACGCGCGCCAAGGGTATGGGGATGATCGGCGCCGCCTTCGGCCTGGGCTTCACCGTCGGCCCGTGGCTCGGCGGCATCGTCGCCGGAGCCGACCCGACGCCCGAGGCTCTCCAGCGCCCGGCCTTTCTCGCCGCCGGCCTCTCGGCGCTCGCCTTCGTGCTGGTGATCACCCTCCTGAAGGAAAGCCTCCCGCGGACCGGGGCGCCGGCGCCGCGCGGAAGCCGATGGGAGCTCGCCCGCAGCAGCATGGGTCGGCCGACGCTGCGGCTGCTCATCCTGCTCTTCTTCGCGATCACGGCGGCCTTCGCGGGCATGGAGACCACCTTCGCGCTCTGGACCAAGGAGGCCTTCGGCTGGGGCCCGGAGCAAGTCGGCTGGCTCTTTTTCTTCGTGGGCTGCGTGCTCATCGTCGTTCAAGGCGGGTTGATCGGGCCGCTCACCCGACGTCTCGGCGAGGCGCGGCTTGTCCTCGTCGGCTCGGCCGCCATCGCCCTCGGCCTCGGTGCCATCACCGTGTCGGGTAGCCTGCCGTTGCTGCTGTCCGCGAGCGCGTGCCTCGCGGTGGGCATGGGTCTTCTCAACCCGGCCATCAACGCGCTGATCTCGCGGCAGGCGGCCACGGAGGAGCGCGGCGGCGTCATGGGCGTCTCGCAATCGGGGGCGAGCCTCGCCCGCGTGGTGGGGCCCGCCGTCGCGGGTCCGCTCTTCGAGCTGATCGGCCGCAACGCTCCCTACTATGTCGGCGCACTGGTCATGCTCGTGGTCTTGGCCTTCGCGCTCCGTCTGCCCCGCGAGCGCGTGGCGCCGCCAGGTGCCGAGCCGGAGCGCGCGTCATGAGCGGGCGGGACATGCGCCGCGGCGGCTCGAAGCCCATGTCCGTGAGCGGCGATACCGCGGCGGAGCTGCGCTCGCTCACGCGCCTCTTGCCGTACCTCTGGCCCAAGGATGCGCCCGAGCTGCGGCTTCGCGTGGTCGTGGCGCTGGCGTTCCTCGCGCTCGCGAAGCTGATCAATGTCGGGGTTCCCGTCCTTTACAAGCGCGCGGTCGACGCGCTCACGCCCGGTACCGCGGCGGTGATCGTGGTTCCCGTGATGCTGGTGATCGCCTATGGCGCCGCGCGCGTGTTGGCGCAGGTGTTCGGCGAGCTGCGCGACGCGGTCTTCGCAAAGGTCGGGCAGCGCGCTGTGCGCCAGATCGCGCTCCGGACGTTCCGGCACCTGCACGCGCTCTCGCTCCGCTTCCATCTGGAGCGCCAGACCGGCGGGCTCTCGCGTGCGATCGAGCGCGGCATCCGCGGCATGGATTTCCTGCTCTCCTACATGCTGTTCAGTGCGATCCCGACCGTGCTGGAGATCGCGCTGGTCGCGGGCATCCTCTGGTACAATTTCGACTGGACCTTCGCCGCGGTGACGCTGGTCACCGTCGTGCTCTACGTGGTCTTCACTTTCGCGATCACGGACTGGCGGGTGCGCTTTCGCCGCGAGATGAACGATCGCGACAGCGAGGCCAACACCAAGGCGATCGACAGCCTGCTCAATTTCGAGACCGTCAAATATTTCGCCAACGAGGCCCACGAGGCGGGCCGCTTCGACGTGGCGCTGCAGGGCTATGAGAAAGCGGCGGTGAAGAGCCAGACCACGCTGGCATTCCTCAACGTGGGCCAAGGCATCATCATCGCGGCTGGCCTGGTGGCGGTGATGGTGCTTGCGGGCTTCGGCGTCGCCGCCGGCCGGCTCACCGTGGGCGCCTTCGTGATGGTGAACGCCTATCTCGTCCAGCTCTACATGCCGCTTAACTTCCTGGGCGTGGTTTATCGGAACATCAAGCAGTCGCTGATCGACCTCGAATCGATGTTCCGGCTGCTGGACGTGAACGCGGAGGTGACGGACCGGCCGGGCGCCACGCCGCTCGAGGTGAGCCGCGGCGAGATCGTGTTCGATCGCGTCTCGTTCCGCTACGACGAGCGCCGGGCGATCCTCGAGGACGTGTCGTTTCGCGTGCCGCCGGGCGGCACCGTCGCCATCGTGGGGTCGAGCGGCGCCGGCAAGTCGACGATCTCGCGCCTGCTGTTCCGCTTCTACGACGTCGACGAGGGCCGGATCCTCATCGACGGCCAGGACATCCGCGACGTCACGCAAGACAGCCTTCGCCGCGCCATCGGCGTGGTGCCGCAAGACACGGTGCTGTTCAACGACAGCATCCGCTACAACGTCGCCTATGGCCGGCCCGGCGCCGCCGTCGAGGAGATCGAGGAAGCGGCGCGGCTCGCCAATATCCATGACTTCGTGGTGAAACTTCCGGACGGCTATAAGACGCAGGTCGGCGAGCGCGGCCTCAAGCTCTCGGGCGGCGAGAAGCAGCGCGTCGCGATCGCGCGGGTGGTGCTGAAGGCGCCAGCGATCCTGGTGTTCGACGAGGCCACCTCGGCGCTCGACACCAAGACCGAGCGCGAAATTCAGAAGAATCTGGAGGAGGTCTCGCATGACCGGACCACGCTGATGATCGCGCATCGTCTTTCGACCGTGATCCACGCCGACGAAATCCTGGTGCTGGAGCAGGGCCGCGTCGTCGAGCGCGGCGGCCACGGGGCCTTGCTGGCGAAAGGCGGTCTCTATGCCGCCATGTGGGCGCGCCAGCAGGAAGCCGCGCGCGCCGCCGAGCTTGCGGACGTTGCGGATTAGCGCGATGAGCGACGGCGAGAGCGAGCGCAAGCATATCAACCTCGCCCTCCAGGGCGGCGGCGCGCACGGCGCCTTCACGTGGGGCGTGCTCGACCGGATTCTGGAGGACGACCGTCTGCACATCGACGGCGTCAGCGGCACCAGCGCCGGCGCCATGAACGGCGCGATCATGGTCTCCGGCCACATCGCCGGCGGCAACGCGGGGGCGCGCAAGGCGCTCGACCGCTTCTGGGAAGCGGTGAGCGCGCTCGGCGTAATGAGCCCGGTCCACGCCAGCTGGTACGATCGCGCGACCGGCAACTGGGATCTCGACGAGAGCCCGGCCTCAGTGTGGCTCGACACGCTCTCGCGCCTGGTCTCGCCCTATCAGACCAATCCGCTCAACCTCTCGCCGCTCGGCGACCTTCTCGCGCAGCTCGTCGATTTCGAGGGCCTGCGCAGGGGCGACGGCGTCAGGCTCTTCGTGTCGGCGACCAACGTCAACGCCGGCAAGATCCGCGTCTTCGAGCGCAAGGAGCTGACGCTCGACAAGCTCCTCGCCTCCGCGGCGTTGCCCAACGTCTTCCAGGCGGTCGTGATCGACGGCGAGGCCTATTGGGACGGCGGATATATGGGCAATCCCGCCATTTTCCCGCTGATCTACAGCTGCGATGCCCGCGATGTCGTGCTCGTGCAGGTCAATCCGCTGACGCGCGAAGGCGTGCCCAAGACGGCGGGCGAGATCATGAACCGCCTCAACGAAATTACCTTCAATGCCTCGCTCACGAGCGAGATGCGGGCGATCGCCTTCGTGCTCAAGCTGCTCGACGAGGTGCCCGGCGATATACCGGCGATCCGCGGCCTCAAGCGCATGCACATCCACATGATCGAGGACGAGCCCGCGATGGAATCGCTGGGCGTGGCGAGCAAGCTCAACACCGACATGGATTTCCTCCTTTATCTGAAGCAGCTCGGCCGCGAGACCGCGGAGCGCTGGCTCAAGGAGAATTTCGAGGCGCTCGGGCACCGCTCGACCGTCGACATCCGCAAGAAATTCCTGTGAGCGCTATCCGGGTCGTGCCCGCGACCGCGGATGACGCGCGGGCCATCGCCGAGCTCGAACACCGGCCGGAGAACGCACCCTTCCTCTGGGCCCGCTCCGAGGCGGAGCACCGCGACGCCATGGCCGATCCCGATGTTCGCTACTTCCGGATCGAGGACGGCACGGGTGCGTTCATCGGTTTTGCACAGCTGACCGGACTCAGCGAGGGCACCCGCAGCGTCCGGCTGCGTCGCATCGTGATGGAAGCGCCGGGCCGTGGCCTCGGCCGACCCGCCATGGCGGCAATCTGCGCACTCGTCTTCGATGAGTGGCGCAGGGAGGGGTTCTGGCTCGACGTGTTCGAAGACAATGCGCGGGCGCGCCGCCTCTATCAAAGCCTCGGCTTTCGCGACACCGGCTACGCGCACCCTCCGAGCCGGCCGCGCCGCGACGGCGGCACCGCCCTGCTCCTGCGGATGGAGCTCGGGAGGAGCGGCTGGTCTAAACCGTAGCGTTTGCCGTGCCAGATGCGAGCCACTAAGAGTTCAGAAGACTAGTATTGAGCTTTTTCGGCGTTTCCCTTTGGATTATTGCCGCGAATCTTTCTGGTCGGTCGGGCGTTTAGGATGTTTTAAGACCGAATCCTTATCCTCTCTTTTGCTCGATACGAGGATCCGAGCGTGGTCAACAGCCCCCGCGGGCTGATGACAGCGCGACCAGGGGTTAGGTGGTGCTTTCAGCTGACATTCCGACGCGTCGCGCGCTCG